>NZ_CP023449.1:2530296-2842356 GCF_002355275.1 Rhizorhabdus dicambivorans
CGAGTTCATTCGCACCCAGGTCAAGATCCTCAACGATCTGTCGCCGCTGCAGATGCGCGAGTTCATGCTCGACTCTGACGTCCGCTATTACGGCAAGAACGACATCATCTTCGAGAAGAACGCGCCGGGTTCGTCGCTGTTCTGCATCGCGCAGGGCTCGGTCGATATCCCGCTGCCCGACGGCCGCTCGACCGGCATCGTCATCCCCGAAGGCTCGATCTTCGGTGAGGTCGGCCTCGTCTCCGGTCGCCGCCGCGGCTCGACGATCCGGTCGATCGCCGACACGGTGGTGGTCGAGATTCCCCGCAACGCGATCCTGAAGCTGATGGCGTCGGTGCCGGGCGTGAAGCGCGCCGTCACCCGCATCTCGACCGAGCGCCAGCTGCTCCAGATGTGGCAGGCCGGTCTCCAGCCGGCCGATCTGGCCGAGGTGCTGGAAACCGCCGAGATCAAGGCCGTCCGCGCCGGCGAGGCGATCTTCAAGGAAGGCGAGGAAGGCAACGACGTCTATGTGATCCGCTCGGGATCGGTGGTCGTCGAGAAGTCGATTGGCGGCAAGCCGGTGTTCCTCTCCTATGTCCCCGCCGGCAATTATGTCGGCGAGCTGGAGCTGTTCGACAACGGCATCCGCAAGCAGACGGTGCGCGCCGCGGTCAAGTCCGAGGTGATCAAGCTGGGCGGCGATGCGTTTCGGCGCCTGCTGGAGGCCAAGCCCACCTTCTTCGCCAAGGCCAAGACCGCGATGGGCGAGCGCGAGGACCTCGCCTCCTTCATCGAGGCCAAGAAGGACAGCTTCGCCACCGTCGTCGACATGTACAGCTCGGTCGCGAATTTCCTGGTCGACAATGGCGTCGGCGAGGCGACCGACGTGCTGCTGATCGACGAGAATCTCTGCGTCGGCTGCGACAATTGCGAAAAGGCCTGCGCCGACAGCCATGAGGGCATCTCGCGGCTCGACCGTGAGGCAGGGCGCACCTTCGCGCATCTCCACGTTCCAACCAGCTGCCGGCATTGCGAGCATCCGCACTGCATGGCCGACTGCCCCCCGACCGCGATCCATCGCGGCCAGGACGGCGAGGTCTATATCGACGACACCTGCATCGGCTGCGGCAATTGTCAGCGCAACTGCCCCTATGGCGTGATCCGGATGGAAAAGGAGCCGCCGAAGAAGCCGAGCCTTTGGAAGTGGTTCCTGTTCGGCCAGGGGCCGGGGCCAGGGGAGCCCAGCCATGAATGGGCCTATGCCAATGCGACGCCGGGCGTCGAGAAGGCGAAACGTGCGGTCAAGTGCGACATGTGCTCGGGTATCGAGGGCGGCCCGAGCTGCGTGCGCGCCTGTCCGACGGGGGCGGCGATCCGCGTCGCGCCCGAGGAATTCCTGACGGTCGCCCGGTTGCAGCGGGACGACGCCTGATGGCCACCAAATCGATGCGGCAGGCGACCACCGGTCGCGAGCGCGCCTCCGAGCATGAAGGCTTCCTTCGCTACCAGAGCTATAAATGGCTCAAGATCGCGCTGGCGATCTCGGCGGTGGCGCTGCTCATCTATGCTTTCAACGATGTCCAGCCCAAGCCGAATGGCGGCAGCATCTACGGCTATATTACCGGCACGGTCGGGGTCGGCCTGATCCTGTGGCTGGCGTGGCTGGGGGTGCGCAAGCGCGCCATCACGCCGGGCCGCTGGTCGCTCAAGAGCTGGACCTCGGCGCATGTCTATCTGGGCCTGTCGCTGATCGTCATCGCCAGCCTCCACACCGGCTTCGATTTCGGGTGGAACGTCCATACCCTGGCCTATGTGCTGATGATGCTGGTGATCGCATCGGGCGCCTTTGGCATCGCTTCCTACGCGATGCTGCCCCAGGAGCTCTCGGCCAACCGGGGCGAGACCACCCAGATCCAGATGCTCGACAATCTGCGGATGATCGACCGCCAGCTCAACGAGGCGGCCCAGCCGCTCGATGCCGAAGGCGCCGCCATCGTCCGCATGGCGCTGGAGGACGATCCCTTCGGCGGCGGGCTGATCGCGCGGCTGACCGGCCGCTACGCGAAATGCGGCACCCGCACCGCGCTCGATGCGGTCCGCGCGGACCATGTCCGCGAGGAAGGGGTCGCCGATCCCTATGACCATGTCGAGGTGCTGCTCGAGCGCAAGAAGTCGTCGCTGTCGCGGATTCGCAAGCATCTGCGGCTCAAGGCGCTGCTGGAGGTCTGGCTGTACATCCATGTACCGCTGACCTTCGCGCTGATCGCGGCGCTGCTCGTGCATATCGTTTCCGTCTTCTATTATTGGTGAGAACGCGCAGATGAGCTTCATCGTTCGCACGGTAGCGCGCACCGCCGACGGGCGGGACATCGTCCGCCCCAAGAGCTTCGACAAGGCCGAGCTGACCATCGGCCGCAGCCCGTCGAGCGACATCCACCTGCCCGATCTGGCGGTGACCCTGAACCATGCGGTGATCCGCGCGGCGGCGGGGGGCTATGTCGAGATCGCGGCGACGGCGGGCCTGCCGTTCGTGGTCGACGGCAAGCAGAGCGAGCATGCCCGTTTCGCCGCCTCGACCGGCGCGGACGTCCGCGTCGGCAGCCACTCGCTGGAGTTCGAGCCGGGCGAGGGGGACGACAAGGGCAAGGTCGTCATCACGGTCAACCGGGTGGGCGCCATCTCCAACGCCTCGGAGGAGAAGGAGGAGGCCCAGGTCTTCTCGCTCGGCCATGTCCTGCCCGGCAAGCGGGTGATGGCGTGGGCCGGCGCTTTGCTGGTTCTGGCGATCTTCCTGGTCTGGCCGCTGGTCTCGATCCAGACCCAGCCGGTCGACAACACGCGCAAGGTCGCCTTCCACGCCGACGAGATGTGGACGTCGGGCGCTCTTTCGCAGGTTCACCAGAGCCTCGAGAACAATTGCCAGGCCTGCCACGTCAAGGCCGGCGAGTCGGTGCGCGACACCGCCTGCGTCGCCTGCCACACCAAGGTCCATGACCATGCCGACCCGGCCAAGCTGATCGAGGCCAAGGGCTCGCCCGGCATCGTCGGCGGCATCAAGCAGGCCGTGGGCGGGGTGTTCGGCATCCAGCCCGGCCGCTGCGTCGAATGCCATACCGAGCATCAGGGCAAGACGGCGATGCCGGTGACCGACGAGCGCTTCTGCACCAATTGCCACACCGGCATGAGCGGACGCATCCAGACCACGCTCAAGGACGCAACCGATTTCGGCGATGGCCATCCCCAGTTCGAGCCGACCATCCGTTTCGCCGGTGCCGGCGGGCTGCCGATGTTCCGCCGGGTTTCGCTCGACGCCAACCCGCGCGAGGATAACGGCCTGAAATTCCCCCACGATCTCCATCTCTCGACCACCAACGGGGTCGCGCAGATGGCGAAGTCGCTGGGCAAGGGAGAGGGCTATGGAGCCCCGCTCGACTGCGCCAACTGCCACACCCGCGACGCCACCGGATCGAGCTTCGCGGCGGTGAAGATGGAGCCGTCCTGCGGCGCCTGCCACAGCCTTGCCTTCGATCAGGTCGGCGGCACCATCCGTACCCTGCGCCACGGCGATCCCGCCCAGGTGGTTGCCGACATCCGCGCCTTCTACCGGGCCGGCGCGCCGCGCGCCGCCGCGTTGACGGGCATGGATCGCCGCCGTCCGGGCGACTTCGCGACAAACAGCCAGCGGATCACCTTCGCTCAGACCAGCGCGATGCACATCGGCAATTCGGAACAGGCGATCCGCGCGGTCTTCTCGAAGGGCGGAGCCTGCTTCGACTGCCACACCGTGCGGCAGACCGGTAATCCCACCACCCCCTTCGCGGTGACCCCGGTGGCGCTCAGCAAGCGCTACATGATGAAGGGGTGGTTCGACCACGCTGCCCACGACACCGAGACCTGCGTCAGCTGTCACGCCGTCAAGGGATCGAAGCTGTCCTCCGACGTCAACCTGCCGAAGCTCGCCAAGTGCCAGGAATGCCATGGCGGCCAGGACGCGCACAAGGAAGTGCCCTCGTCCTGCGCGATGTGTCATGACTATCACCGCACCGCCTTCGCCCCGCTGATGGTTCGCAACCACCGCGCGCGGGGCAAGGCGGCGGAGCATATCCAGGAGAAGGCCCTGAAGGAGGCTGGAACGGGAGCGTGAAGGGCGGGTTTACCGCTTTTTATGATCGGCTGTGGCAGAGATCACAGCGTCCCGATCCGGCACATGATGAAGTGTCCAGGTGTTGAGTTGGACCGGGGGGGCTCTCCGGTGGAGTAAGAGGACCAAATCATGTTGATCGCCCAGTTGACCGACCTGCACATCGGCTTCGATCTGGACAATCCGGATGAGCTGAACTTGCACAGGGTTGCAGCCGCGATCGACTATGTGAAGGGCCTGTCGGTGAAACCCGACAGGCTTTTTCTTACCGGCGACCTCACCGACCATGGCGATCGCGGCAGCTACGAAAAGCTCAAGGCCCTGATCGACGGCTGCGCCTTTCCCGTTCACCTCTGCACCGGCAACCATGACGATCGCACCGCGATGAAGCAGGTCTTCCCCGATCTGCCGATCGAGGACGGCTTCGTCCAATATGTCATCGACGAGCCCGAAGTGCGGATCATCGTGCTCGACACGCTCGATCCGGGCCATCATGGCGGTGCCTTCTGCCACCGCCGCGCGGGCTGGCTCAAGGCGCGCCTCGGCGAGATACCGGCGAGTCGCCCGGTGCTGATCGTCCTCCACCATCCCCCGATCGAGACCGGTATCCCCTGGATGACCTCGCACCCGACCGAGCCTTGGGTGGTGATGCTCGATAAGGCGATCGGCGACCGGCCCAACGTGCTGATGATCAGCGGCCACATCCACCGTTCGATCACGACCCAATGGCATGGCCGCATGCTCGCGGTCGCCCCGTCCACCGCGCCTCAGGTGGCTCTGGAAATGGCTCCGATCGATCCCGAACGCCCCGACGAGCGGCCGATGATCGTCGCCGAGCAGCCCGGGGTCGCGCTGCACCTCTGGACGGGCGAGGCCTTCGTCACCCACCACGCCCAGGTTGGCGCGCCCGACGTGCTGGCCCGGTACGATCGCAATCTCCAGCCGCTGGTCCGCTCGCTCGCCGAGGAACATGATGCGGTCGAGCCGGGTGCTGCGGCAGCGTAAGAGCCGCTCACCACGCAGCCTTAACGCCCGCGATCTTCGCGCGCGCCTCGACCGTCGCCCTGAACATATGCGCGCCCACATTGCCACCGCTCCGGCGCACCGCCGATCGGCGCATGCACGATGACCCCTGCAAGATCGCGCCGCAGAGCCGATCGTCCCGATCCTGATCCATCTGGCAGGTGCGGCGAAGCATCATTTGCTTGATGAAGAAGCAGAATTTCACCGAATATGGCCGCGCCGTGCTTACATTGGGACGTTCCATGCGTTAGGCGCACGCGAAACGGTAGGAATGCCAAGGACGGGATGAATATGTCGATACTGGGCGATGACGACGAAGCGCTGCACGGCACGCCGCCGAGCAAGCTCCCGGTGCCAGAGGATGTGCAGGACGCGATCCGCACCCTGATCCGCTGGTCGGGCGACGATCCCGATCGCGAGGGGCTGCTGGACACGCCGGCCCGTGTCGGCCGCGCCTGGAAGGAATATTGCCAGGGCTATCAGGAGGACCCCTCGCTCCACCTGAGCCGCACCTTCGAAGAGGTTGGTGGCTATGACGAGATCGTCCTGCTCAAGGACATCCCGTTCCAGTCGCATTGCGAGCACCACATGGCGCCGATCATCGGCCATGCCCACATCGCCTATCTTCCGAACCATCGGGTTGTCGGCATCTCGAAGCTCGCACGCGTCCTTCATGGTTTTGCCCGCCGCCTCCAGATCCAGGAGCGGCTGACCGCCGAGGTGGC
Source organism: Rhizorhabdus dicambivorans (assembly GCF_002355275.1). Lineage (NCBI taxonomy): Bacteria > Pseudomonadati > Pseudomonadota > Alphaproteobacteria > Sphingomonadales > Rhizorhabdaceae > Rhizorhabdus > Rhizorhabdus dicambivorans. The sequence continues at coordinate 2,536,168 of NZ_CP023449.1, forward strand.
CGACTGCATCTGGACCCATCTCGAGCCGATCGGCGTCGCGGTGGTGATCCACGCAACCCATGCGTGCATGACCGCGCGTGGCGTCCGTACCCCCGGTGTTGGAATGACGACGAGCCGCATGATGGGTGTCTTCCGCGAAGACGATCGAAGCCGTAAGGAGGTGCTGAGCCTGATGGGGCTCGGCTGATACAGCCCTGATCGGAGATTCGGAATGAAGCCTGGCCTGACCCTGCTCCTCCTGTCGCTGGGCCTGCCCGGCGCCGCTATCGCCGCGCCGTCGCCAGCCACGCCGGCGGCGGTTGCCAAGCCGGCGGCGCCGGCATCCGCGCCGCTGATGCAGGGAAAGCGCAGCATCCCGCTCTCGGCGGAAGGCAATGCGATCGCCAAGCAGATCATCGGCACGCCCGATCCGCGCATGGCGGAGATCGGCGCGGAGATGAAAACGATCCGCGAGCAGAAGCTGCAGGTGATCAACGTCGCGAATGTCGACCTCGACAAGCTGGAACAGCTTTTCCGGCGTGAGGAAGTGCTGCAGGCCGAGTTTGTGAAACGCCAGAATGACAGGCTGCTGAGCCTGCTGCGCGCCCTGCCGGCCGCCGACAAGATGGCGCTGCTGCAGAATCTCACCAATCCGGCGAAGATGCCGGCCTCCTCTCCGGCTGCGCCGGCAAAGCCCGCCACCCCCGCCGCGAAGCCTGCCAAGGCCAATTGACCCGCCCGTCGATCGTCTGGTTCCGCCAGGACCTGCGGCTTGCCGATCAGGCGGCGGTGGCGGCGGCGAGCGCGGACGGTCCCTGGATCGGCGTCTATGTGCTCGATGACGAGGGCCCCGGCCCCTGGGCGATCGGCGGCGCGCAACGCTGGTGGTTGCACCACAGCCTGACCGCGCTGGGCGAGGCGCTGCGGGCGAGGGGAGGGCGGCTCGTTCTTCGGCGCGGTACGTCGCCCGACATATTGCGGAAGCTCGCCAGGGACATCGATGCTCGGACGATCCATGCCACGCGCCATTATGAGCCGTGGTGGAAGGCCGCCGAGACGGTGTTGTCCGGCGGCGATCTCGAACTGCGGCTCTATGACGGCAACCGGCTCGCCCCGCCCGAAGGCGTGCTGACCGGCGCGCGCGGCCGCTACCGCATCTTCACCCCCTATTGGCGCGCGCTGAAGGAGCAGATGCCGCCCGGCAGGCCGGCGCCGGCACCGCACGCCATCCGGGCGCCGCATGGCGCGATAGAAAGCGACGCGCTGGCCAACTGGGGTCTCCTTCCGGTCGAGCCCGACTGGGCGGCGGGCTTCGGCATCTGGACGCCGGGCGAGGCCGGGGCACATGAGGCGCTCGACGAATTCCTGCCGGTCCTCGACCATTATGACGAGGATCGTGATCGTCCCTCGGTCGACGGCACGTCGCGCCTGTCGCCGCATCTCCATTTCGGCGAGATTTCCCCGGCCACGCTTTGGCTGCGCGCGGCGAAGCGGCTCCATCGCCAGGCCGAGCCCTGGCTCCGTCAGCTCGGATGGCGCGATTTCTGCGCGAACATCGTCGATATCCTGCCCGGCTATGGCGATGGCAATGGCCGCGACGCCTGGGACAGGATGGCCTGGCGCCGTGGTGCCGCCGCCGACCGCGATTTCCGCGCCTGGACCAGAGGCCGCACCGGCTATCCTATTGTCGATGCCGGCATGCGCGAACTGTGGGCAACGGGCTTCATGCACAATCGCGTGCGGATGATCGCGGCATCCTTCCTGATCAAGCATCTGCTGATCGACTGGCGGAGGGGCGAGCGCTGGTTCTGGGACACGCTGGTCGACGCCGATTATGGCAACAACGCCGTCAACTGGCAGTGGGTGGCGGGCACGGGGGTCGATTCCAACCCGTTCGGACGGATCATGGCGCCGCTGGTCCAGTCGCCCAAATTCGATGCAGGCGGCTATATCCGGCGGTGGGTGCCGGAGCTGGCCGATATAGAGGGCGAAGCCATCCATGATCCCCATGGCGCCGGTCTTTCGCCCGCCGGCTATCCGCCGCCGATCGTCGGCCATCGCGAAGCCCGGGAGCGGGCGCTGGCGGCCTCGGCGGAAATCTGAGGATTATCTGTCACCGTTGCAACAAAGCGTCTTTTCCCCCCGTAACGCTCGATATATGCGGCGAATGTCACGCCGAACCGGGGATAGGACAGTCAGTTTCACATGAACGCCCAGCCGCCCGTGCGTGGACAACATCTGCTTCGTGCCGACCGCCGTTTCGCTACCGGATCAAGCTGGCTGGCGCGGCTGCTCTCGCCGGGCTTCCAGCGCCTGCTCGATACGATCGACAAGGGTCTCGTCGAGGGGGCCATCCAGGCGACCCTGCCCGATGGCAGCTTTCGGGTGCTCGGCAATCCCGACAACGGTCCGGTCGCGATCTGCGAACTCAGGAACTGGCGGCCCCTCGTCCGCCTCGTCACCACCGGCTCGGTGGGCTGGTATCGCAGCTGGGCCGAGGGCGAGTGGACCAGCCCCGATCCGGTGCCGATCTTCGACCTGTTCATGCGCAACCGCCACCCTCTGGGCGAGCTTGGCCGGGCGCAGGGGCCGCTGCGCTTCTTCAACCTGATCTGGCACGCTTTCCGCCGGAACAGCCGCGCCAACGCCCGCAAGAACATCGCCTTCCATTACGACCTGGGCAATGATTTCTACGAACTGTGGCTCGACCGGACGATGAGCTACAGCTCGGCCCTGTTCCAGGAGCCGATCAGCCGGGACGAACCGCTGGAGGCTGCCCAGCACCGCAAGATCACCGCGCTGCTCGATAGGCTCGACCTGAAGCCCGGATCGACCCTGCTGGAGATCGGCTGCGGGTGGGGCGGTCTCGCCGAGGTGGCGGCATCCGAATATGGCGCCGACGTCACCGGCATCACCCTGTCGGTCGAGCAGAAGGCCTTCGCCGACGAGCGCATGGAGCGGGCAGGCCTTGCGGACAGGGCGCGCTTCGAAATCTGCGACTATCGCGACGTGATCGGCCGCTATGACGCGGTCGCCAGCGTCGAGATGGTCGAGGCGGTCGGCGAGGAATATTGGGGCGCCTATATGGAGGCGATCGCCCGGGCGCTGAAGCCGGGAGGCCGCGCCGCGCTCCAATATATCGAGATCGACGATGCGATCTTCGAGAGCTATCGCACCGACGCCGATTTCATCCAGACCTATATCTTTCCCGGCGGCATGCTGATCTCCGAAAGCCGCTTCCGAGCCGCGGCTGAGAAGGCCGGGCTGCGCTGGGAAGCATCGAGCCGCAAGGGCTTTGGCCTGCATTATGCGGAGACGCTGCGCCGCTGGCGCGAGCGCTTCGACGCGGCGGTCGAGCAGGGCGGCCTCCCCCGGGGCTTCGATGAGGCTTTCGTCAAGCTGTGGCGCTTCTACCTGATGTATTGCGAGGGCGGCTTCGCCGGCGGTGGCATCGATGTCGCGCAGGTGACGCTGGTCAAGGCATAGCCCTGCCATCGCCCCGGTGGAGGCCGGGGCCGCAGGAGGCTGTGGTGCTCGCTGTTCGCTTACGGCCCCGGCCTCCACCGGGGCGACGGGGTGGAACTACCCTTCTACGGTCGTTCGCAGGCCGGTCTGGAAATCGCTCTGCAGCAGCGTGGCAATCGCCTGGGCTACCGTCTCGGGTGTCTTCAGCGTTGTCTGGTCCTCGCCCGGAAAGGCCTTGCGGCGCATCGCGGTGGCGGTAGCGCCGGGATTGACGATGGCGACCTTGACCGGGCTGATGTTGGTCACTTCCTCGCCATAGGCGAGCAGCAGATTGTCGAGTGCGGCCTTGGAGGCGCCATAGGCTCCCCAATAGGCCCGCGGATTCTGCGCGACGGTGCTGGTCACGCCGATCACCCGGCCCGCCGGGGAGGCCCGCAGCATCGGATCGAAGGCCGCTATCATCTGCTGCTGCGCCATGACGTTGAGGGTCAGCAGGCGCGCGAATTCCTTGGCGTCGATCGCGGGGACCGGCGCGAGCGTACCCAGCATCGCCGCGTTGAGGATGAGCATGTCGAGCGCCTCCCAGCGGCCCGAGATCGCCTCGGCGAGCCGGGCGATGCTGTCATTCTCGGCAAGGTCGAGCGGCGCGATCGTCGCGCTGCCGCCGGCCTTGTGGATACGCTCCTCGACCTCTTCGAGTCCGCCGGCGGTCCGCGCGGTCAGGATGACATGCGCGCCGGCGGCGCCCAGCGCTTCCGCCGTGGCGGCGCCGATGCCGCGCGATGCGCCGGTGACGAGCGCGAGCTTGCCGGAAAATGGGGTGGCCATCGGTCTGCTTTCGTCGCTGGAGATCAGGCGACCACGCGCTCGCCATGGAGGGCGAGCTGGTCGGTCGGCGTCAGCTCTTCCTGGTCGGTCAGGTGGGTCGGATAGTCGCCGGTGAAACAGGCGTCGCAATAGCTCGGCGCGCGATCGACGCGGCCTTCCTCGCCCAGGGCCTTGTAGAGGCCGTCGATCGACAGGAAGGCCAGGCTGTCCGCGCCGATATAGGCGGCCATTTCCGCGACGTTCATCTGTGCGGCGAGCAGCTTGGCGCGCTCGGGCGTGTCGACGCCATAGAAGCAGCTATGCCTGGTCGGCGGGCTGGCGATGCGCAGATGCACTTCGCGGGCGCCCGCGTCGCGCAGCATCTGCAGGATCTTGACGCTGGTGGTGCCGCGCACGATCGAATCGTCGATCAGCACCAGCCGCTGGCCGTCGATCAGCGCGCGGTTCGCATTGTGCTTCAGCTTGACGCCGAGGTGGCGGACCTGATCGCCGGGCTGGATGAAGGTGCGGCCGACATAGTGCGAGCGGATGATGCCCAGCTCGAACGGAATGCCCGATTCCTGCGCATAGCCGATGGCCGACGGCACGCCCGAGTCGGGCACCGGCACGACGATGTCGGCTTCGATGGGGCTTTCGATCGCCAGCTGCGCGCCGATCGCCTTGCGCACCGAATAGACCGACGAACCATCGACGATCGAATCGGGCCGCGAGAAATAGACATGCTCGAAGATGCACGGGCGGCCGCGCACGTCGCCGAACGGCCGGATCGAACGCAGCCCGCCCTCCGACACGATCACCAGCTCGCCCGGTTCGATCTGGCGGATGAAGGTGGCGCCGACCACGTCGAGCGCAACCGTCTCGGACGCGAAGATATAGGCATCGCCGACCCGGCCCATCACCAGCGGACGGATGCCGAGCGGATCGCGGCAGGCGATCATCCCCTCGGGCGTCATGCAGATCAGCGAATAGGCGCCCTCGACCTGCTTGAGCGCGTCGATGAAGCGATCCAGCAGGGTGCGGTACTTCGACATGGCGACGAGATGGATGATCGTCTCGGTGTCGCTGGTCGACTGGAAGATCGAGCCCTGGCGGACCAGCTCGCGCTTGAGCTTCATCGCGTTGGAGATGTTGCCGTTATGCGCGATGGCGAAGCCGCCCGAGGACAGTTCGGCAAACAGCGGCTGCACGTTGCGAAGCGCCGTCTCTCCCGTCGTCGAATAGCGGACATGGCCGCAGGCGACCTGGCCGGGCAGGCCGCGGATCACCTCGTCCTTGTCGAAATTGCCCGCGACATGGCCCATCGCGCGATGGGTGTGGAAGGCATGGCCGTCCCAGCTGGTGATGCCGGCCGCCTCCTGCCCGCGATGCTGGAGCGCATGGAGGCCGAGCGCGACCATTGCGGCGGCGGTTTCCGCCCCCCAAATCCCGAAAACGCCGCACTCTTCGCGCAGCTTGTCATCATCAAACGGATGCGTGGTGAGCATCGCGAATCCTGTCGCGGTGGCCGATAGGCGGGCATATAGTGAGGAGCGGAGCGTTTGTCGCCCCACTGTCACAAATATTGTGCGCCGCGATGGGAATGCTCCGGTGGCCTTGCCTGAATCCGCGCTTTGGCGCATCGCCGGGCGCATGACCCACGCTGAGACCCACGATCGCGAGCAGGGACGGGTGCTCGATCCCCGCTATGACGCCGCCGGGCTGATCACCGCGGTGGTGACCCACCATGAAACCGGCGAACTCCTGATGCTCGCCCATATGAATGCCGCGGCGTTGGCCGCGACGCTGGAGAGCGGGGAGGCGACCTTCTTCTCGCGCTCGCGCGGGCGGCTGTGGAAGAAGGGCGAGACCAGCGGCCATGTCATGCGCGTCGTCGAGGCGCGAATCGACTGCGACCAGGATGCGCTGTGGCTGCGCTGCGATCCGGCCGGTCCCGCCTGTCATACTGGCGAGGCGAGCTGCTTCTACCGGGCGATCGAGGCCGACGGGCGCTCGCTGAGACCTATCATCGACCCGAAATGATCACCTCCTAAGACTAAAGTAGCAAACGTTTGCAAAGTGGCAATTGCCGCTGCGGAAGCGGTGCAATACCCCTCAAGGCACATCATCAGTCGGAGGATGTGCCCGTGTCAGTTGATTGCGTAACCGCTTATCCGCTCGCGCCCACCCAGGCGGAGCATTTCGGCATCACCGAGCTGTCGCGCGAGTTCGGCATCACGCCGCGCGCGCTGCGCTTCTACGAGGAGGAGGGGCTGATCGCTCCGGCCCGCGACGGCGCCGCCCGGATCTATTCGCGGCGCGATCGCGCCCGCATCGCCTGGATCCTGCGCGGCAAGAGCCTCGGCTTCAGCCTCGATGATATCGGCGAGATGCTCGATCTCTATGATCTCGGTGACGGCCGCGCGACTCAGCGGGCGGTGACTGCAGTGCGCTGCCGCGAGCGGGCCGCCAGCCTGCGGGAGCAACTCACCGATATCCAGGGAATGATCGATCAGCTCTCAAGCTTCGCCGAATCGCTCGATCCACGCCATAACGGTCCCGGAACAAGCCGGTCCGGCCTGGCCTAAAACCAGCGGAATTAACCTATTTTTCGATTCCGGACCTCGCTCCTCTGTGTCATTGATGGCGTATGAGCGAGGGGCCCAGACAGATTCGGCTGCGCGGCAGGCTGGTCAACGGCCTGTACACCGAAGCGATGCTGCTCGCCGACGAAGCACGCGGCTATTTCGAGCACCAGGGGCGGGAGGACCGCACCCTGCTCGATCCGCTCACCCGCGTCGCGCTGAGTTGTGAATCGCTCAAGGTCACGACCAGGCTGATGCATGTCCTCGCCTGGCTGCTCACCGAACGCGCGATCGAGCTCGGCCAGATGAGCGACGAGGAGGCGGCCGCTTCCTCCCGGCGGCTCGGGGAGGCGATGCCAAGCGATGCCGATGCGGTAGCCGGCCTGCCCCAGGCCGCGATCGCGCTGATCGACGCCAGCCAGGATCTCTACGCGCGGGTTCGCCGGCTCGAGATCGACGCCCCGGTCGAGGCGTCAGCCACGAGCCCCGCCCTCAGCCTGCTGGACCGGTTGGAACGGGCGTTCTGAGTGGCGCGAGTGATCCGCCTCGCCAGCGGCCTGGTCCCGCTTCCTGACGGCGTGCGCCATGCCGGTTAAGGGCAAGGGCGAGGTCAACAGCATTTCCGATATCGCCCGGCTGGCCGGGGTTTCGGCTTCGACCGTCTCGCGGGCGCTCGCCGGCAGCAAGATGATCAGCACCGACACGCGCAACCGGATCAACGATCTGGCGCGTGAGCATGGGTTCCAGCTCAACCAGATGGCGCGCAACCTGCGTCTCAAGCGGACCAACGCGATCGGCATCATCTTTCCGCTGGGCCATGAGGTGGGCCAGCTCGTCTCCGATCCCTTCTTCATCACCATGCTCGGCCATATCGCCGACGGGGTGACGGCGCGGGGCTATGATCTGCTGCTCACCCGCATCATTCCCGATGACGATGGCTGGCTCGACGGGCTGGTCAACTCGGGCCGGGTCGACGGGTTGATCGTGATCGGCCAGTCGGACCAGGAGGCGGTGCTGCGCCGTGTCTCGGCGGGTTTCGATCCGATCGTCGTCTGGGGAGAGAAGGGGGACGGGCAGGGCTATTGCTCGGTCGGTACCGACAATGTCGCCGGCGGGGCGGTCGCCACCCGCCACCTGCTCGGCCAGGGGCGCCGCCATATCCTCTATGCCGGCCATGCCGACGTTCCCGAGATCGTCGCGCGCCATGCCGGCTTCGTCGCCGCCCATCGCGAGGCCGGGGTCGAGCCCGCCGGGGTGATCCCGGCGCCCTTCACGCCCGATGGGGCCTACCGCCTGTTCGTCGATCATCTCGCCGCCGCGCCGAAGCTAGACGGGATCGTCGCCGCCTCCGATGTTATCGCGATCGCGGCGATAAGGGCGCTGGCCGAACATGGCATGTCGGTGCCCGACGACGTCGCGGTGGTCGGTTATGACGACGTCCCGCTCGCGTCGCAGATGGCACCTTCGCTCACCACCATCCGCCAGGACCTGCGCGAGGGCGCCAACCAGCTTGTCGACCGGCTGTTCCGCCGGCTCGGCGGTGATCTGTGCGAGCCGGTCGTGATGGCCCCCGAACTGATCGTCCGCGCTTCGGCGCCCTGACGGGATCAGCGGAAGGCGAAGACGATGGCGCCGGTGAGCACCAGCAGCCCGACGCCCTGGATCCGGTAATTCTTCCACCATGGCACGGCCGTCAGCGCCGCGCTTTCCGCCGCCCAATGGGCTCGGGTCCACAGCAGTGGCGAACTGTCGACGGCGGGCCGGATGAGGCTGGCCAGGATCATCGCGGCGGTCGAGGCGGACAGGATGATCGGGGCGGCGTAGAGGAAATGGATCTCGAGGCGTCCGCTCACCGGCCCCAGCAGGAACAGCGCGGCGCCCGTCGCCAGACCGGTCAGGATCGTGGCGTGGGCGCCGGTGCTGCTTGCCCGGCGCCACAGCATGCCGGCCAGGAACAGCACGACCACCGGCGGAACGGCATAGGCCAGCACCGACTGGAGATATTGCCAGAGCGACGGGAAGCGCAGCACCTGCGGCGCCCAGGCGACGGCCGCCGCCATGAAGACGATGGTCGCGATGCGGCCGCACCGGATAATCGCGCGATCGCCGATTCCGGGAAAGGCGGGGCGGACGAAGTCGATCGTCACGATCGTCGCGGCGGCGTTGAAGGTCGCCGCGAGCGACGACATCGCGGCGGCCAGGAAGCCCGCGATGACGACCCCCAGGAAGCCGTTGGGGATCAGATCGAACAGCAGGGTGGGATAGACGAGGTCGGCGCGGTCGAGGCCGGGGGCGATCAGCAGCGCGGCCGTGCCGGGCAGCACCATCAGCCATAGCACAGGCAGCTTGAGCAGCCCGGCGAACAGGCAACCCCAGCGGCCATGGTCCAGGCTGCGCGCCGCCAGCACCCGCTGGACCATGAACTGGTTGGTGCACCAGAAATAGAAGCCCAGGATCGGGACGCCAGTGAGCAGGCCGAGCCAGGGCAGGGTCGGATCGTCGAGCGGCCGGATCAGGCTGAGCTTCTCCGGCGGGACGGCGGCGGTGATCGCGCTCCAGCCGCCGGCATGATCGAACGCCGCGACCGCGATCACCGCCGATCCGCCGAGCAGGATCAGCGCCTGCATAACCTCGGTATAGAGAACCGCGCGCATCCCGCCGGCCACGGTATAGGCACCGGCGGTGAGCGCGAGGGCTGCTACGATGATCCAGAGCTCGACGCCGGGATAGAGCAGCTTCAACAGGAAGGCACCGGCATAGAGCGTTCCCGCCGCATCGACTGCGAAGTTCAGGAACAGGGTGAGACCGGCGAAGTAGAGCCGGGTCGGCCGGTCATAGCGGCGCTCCAGCAGTTCGGGCATGGTGAAGACCCCGCTCGCCAGCAGGCTTGGCAGCATCAGCGCCACGAAGATGACCAGCACGACGGCCGCCATCCATTCATAATTATAGACCGATATGCCGCTGAGATAGGCGGCCCCCGCCAGGCCGACCATCGTCGTGGAGGATATGTTGGAGGCGAGCAGTGACAGTCCCACCATAGGCCATCCGGCGGCGCGCGATGCGAGGAAATATTCGTTGGCGCCGCCACCCCGGTGGGTCCCGGCCACAGCCAGCAGCAGGAGCCCGATGCCGTAGAAGCCGATGACGGCGTAGTCGATCGAGACGAGCCCGTGCATTCCAGTCTCTTAACCCGGATTATTCCACATCCCAGCCCATCATCCCGGCACGCAATCGATTTTCCGTTTCCGGACAAGGCGAAATCCATGGCAGTCGCGCGCCGTTGCGAAAACAGGGGTGGACGGTCGATGGCGAATCGGGTGCGGGGAATTTGGCTGATCCTGCTGGCATCGGCGGCATCGCCGCTCTGCGCGCAGGGCATTACGCCGGCCCTGCCGCCGCGCCAGGCGAGCAACGACGACGTCATCATCGTGACGGCGGTGCCGCGCGGCCAGAACCGGTTGGACAGCAGCATCTCGGCCTCGGTCCTCAGCCCCGGCCAGATCCAGGTGGCGGCGCCCCGATCGGCGGCCGAGATGTTCCGCGCGCTTCCCGGCATCCGCTCGGAAAGCTCGGGCGGAGAGGGTAATGCCAATATCTCGGTGCGCGGCCTGCCGCTGGCCACGGGCGGCTCGAAATATCTGCAGCTGCAGGAGGACGGGCTGCCGATCCTCCAGTTCGGCGATATCACCTTCGGCAATGCCGATATCTTCCTGCGCGCCGATCTCAACCTCCAGAGGATCGAGGCAGTGCGTGGCGGTTCCTCCTCCACGCTGGCGTCGAACAGCCCGGGCGGGGTTATCAACCTGATCTCCAGGACCGGCGATCGCGAAGGCGGCGCGATCCAGCTCAGCGGCGGCATCGATTATGAAGAATATCGCATCGACGCCGATTATGGCGGGCGGATCGGCGAGGACTGGACCTGGCACGCCGGCGGTTTCTACCGGCGCGGCGAAGGCCCGCGCAAGGCCGGCTACGACGCCCAGCGCGGCGGCCAGCTCAAGGCGAATCTCACTCGGAAATTTTCAAACGGTTTCGTAAGAGTTTACGTCAAGTATCTGAATGACAGGACTCCTTCCTATCTGCCGACACCGGTGCGGGTGACGGGCAGCGACCATGATCCCCGCTATCGCAGCCTGCCCGGCTTCTCGGTCAGGGACGGGACCTTCTACTCGCGCCACAACCGCGCCCAGCGCACCCTGGGGGCCGACAACCGGCCGGTGACCGACGATCTCGGTGACGGCATGCATCCTGTGGTGAAGCAGATCGGCCTGGAGGCCCGGGTCGAGCCGGGCGAGGGCTGGACGATCAGTGAACGCTTCCGCTTCGCGGACATATCGGGCCGCTTCATAGCGCCTTTCCCGGCGCTGGTTGGCGATGCCGCCACCGTCGCGGCGGCGCTCGGCGGGCCGGGAGCGACCCTGCGCCATGCCACCGGCCCCCTGGCGGGTCAGGCGATCGCCGCACCGGCCGGCCTCAACGGCAATGGGCTGCTGGCGCAGAATGTCGTCTTCGACACCCGGCTCAATCAGCTCGACAACATCACCAACGATCTGCGCGCGATCCGCGACATATCGATCGGCGAAGCCAGGCTCAGCCTGACCGGCGGCCTGTTCCTGACCCGTCAGCGGATCGACACCGACTGGACATGGAGCAGCGTCGTATCGGAGGTGCGCGGCGACGGCCGGGCCGCCCTGGTCGATATCCGAACGGCGGCGGGCGTGCCGCAGACCGACCGGGGCACCTATGGCTATGGCGCCAGCTTCTTCGGCAATTGCTGCCGCCGCAGCTATGACGCGCGCTACGATATCGCGGCGCCCTTCGCGGCTTTCAACTACGGGCATGGCGGGTGGACGCTCGCCGGCAGCCTGCGATGGGACAATGGCCGGGTGCGCGGCCGGGTCGCGGGCACCGATCTCGGCATAGGCGGGCCGGCGACCTCGCCGGTCGACGTCGATGGCGACGGAGCGATTTCCGCCGCCGAGGCCCGCAGCACCGCAACCCCGGCGATCGGCGCGCCGGTGCGCTACCGCTATGACTATCTCTCCTGGTCGACGGGCGTGAACTACCGGCTGGCCTACGGCACGTCGCTGTTCGCGCGCTACAGCCGGGGCGGGCGGGCCAATGCCGACCGCATATTGTTCGGCCCAGCACTGCGCATCGCCGATGGCGGGCTGTCGGATCGCAGCGCGGCCGTGGACTTCGTCCGCCAGGCGGAGGCCGGGCTGAAATATCAGCAGCGCGATCTGGCGCTGTTCGCCACCCTGTTCCACGCCACCGTCGAGGAATCGAACTTCGAGGCGACCAGCCAGCGCTTCCTCGACCGCCGCTACCGCGCCTATGGCCTCGAGATGGAGGGCAGCTATCAGGTCGGCGGGTTCAGCATCACCGGCGCTGCGACCTGGACCCATGCGCGGATCACCCGCGATCGTGTCACGCCCGCAAACGAAGGAAACCGGCCGCGCCGCCAGGCCCGGGTCGTCTACAGCGTGACGCCGCAATATCAGGGGGCGCTGTTCACCATCGGCGCCAATCTCGTCGGCACCGGCAGCAGCTACGCGCAGGACAATGAAGGGCTGAAGCTGCCCGCCTATGCGCAGGTGAACGCCTTCGTCTCGGTCCGCCCGACAGCTGCGCTGATGCTGTCGCTGAGCGCCAACAACCTGTTTGACGTGCAGGGTTTCACCGAGGCGGAAGAGGGCTCCATCCCGGCCAACGGGATCGTACGGGCGCGTTCGATCAATGGGCGTACGATGTCGGTGGCCGCCAAGCTGACGCTTTGAACCTCACTCGATAAGGTCGAGCAGCGCATCGATATCGGCAACCGCGAAACCCACCGCGCTGTCGGATATCCCATAGGGTATGAACAATTGCCCGCCGACCTTCATCGCACCGCAGGTGTAGACGACGTTCGGCACATATCCCGCCCGGTCGGCATCTTCCGCGGTCAGCACCGGCTCGCGGGTGCGGCCGATCAGCTTCGAGGGATCGTCGCGGTCGAGAAGGGCGGCGCCCAGCGCATATTTGCGCATCGCGCCGACGCCATGGGTGAACAGCAGCCAGCCCTCGTCGGTCAGGATCGGGCTTCCGCAATTGCCGATCTGGATGAACTCCCAAGGGTAGCGCGGCTCCATCAGCAGCACGCCTTCCTCGTCCCAATGGTCGAGCCGGTCGGAGCGGAGCAGGAACAGGTTCTTCCCGTCCTGCCGGCCGATCATCATATATTGGCCGGCGATCTTCTCCGGGAATAGCGCCATCCCCTTGTTACGGCCGGCGCGGCCCTCGATCGGCTCCAGGTCGAAGCTGCGAAAATCGCGGGTGCGCAACAGCTCGGAGCGGATCGAGCTGCCCGAATAGGCGGTATAGGTGCCGATCCACTCATGGTTGCCGTCGTCATGGCGGAAGCGGACCAGCCGCAGATCCTCCAGCCCACCCCGCTGCTGCTCGGTGATCGGGAAGATGACGGTGTTGGAAAGGCTGCTCTCGGGATGGCGATGGACCGTGACGGCGCAATCGGCATCAGTGAGACTCGGCTCGTCGAGGTCGACGGCCGTCGCAAAGGCGCCCTGCGGCCATAGCTCGAAATCGCCGTTGGGGGAGGCGATCCCCTCGCGGAAGGCGATCGAGCTGATATGGCCTTCGCCCACCGCGCGGACGCTCATCACGAAACGGCAGGCCCCGCCCGCAAGGCCAGATTGATCCGGATGCGGAACGATCGACGGGTTCATCAGCGCCGCCGCCGCATAGGTATATTCGTGGCAGAAGAAGGCGCCGATCAGCCGCTTGCGATCGATCGTGAAGCCGGCGTCGTCGAAGCCCAGCGCGTCGTGCACCTCCTGGTAGCGCTGGTCGAACATCCGCTCGGTCTGCCAATGGCGTTCGACGAAGTCGCGCACCACCCGGCAATATTCCGCATCGACCTCCGGTTCGGAAAGGGCCACGATATCGGCGACGAGCCGATGCGCCCGGTCGCCCGGCGCGTGACCGGACTGCCACCCCAGATGAAAAGGTCGAAGAACGACGCGGGAGGGGTCGGCGTGAAGCCGTGCCTCAAGCAAACGCAGGGGGGTGTGCGGTATCGCGGGGCTCGGCTTCAGCATCGTCTTCCGGTCGTGCATCAGGCAGGGCGCTCCGGTTCAGCGTCAGAACAGCGTAATGAGACAATTGGAACGCCAAGATCGATTCGGCGCCCATATTTTCGTTCGCCCCGCGCGGGGTGATGCCGTCGCGGCAGCGGCCACTGGCCACATCCGCGAGGACGACTCCCCGATCGTTGACGCCAAGATACCAGCAATATGCTGTCAGAGCATGATCGATCCATGCCGGGTCGTCATTCGCCTCAAATGCTGCACAGGCTGCCTCTATCGCCGCCTGTGCCTCCAGCGGCTGCTGGTCGAACGGAAGCTGCTCATAGTCCGATCCGAACCCTTCCGAGCCCACCGGCCGGAAATGCCCCTCGCGTGCGGTCTGCCGGTCCGCGAGCCAGCGCAGGGCCTCAAGCCCGGCTTCGACCCATTCCGGACGGCGGCGCTCCAGCCCGGCCTCGATCAGCGCCTGGCAGAGGCGCGGATTGTCATAGGCGAGTCGCGCTTCGAACCAGGTCCAGCCCGGTCGGCGGGAGTGCTGGAGAAGATCGAACAGCATCGCGCCGCCACGATCGAGGATATGCGCAGCGCGAAGATGATCGTGTACGGTCCGCAGCACCGCCGCAGCGCCCAGCATCGCGAAAGCGGTAGATCGTGGCGGTCGCAGAGTTTCGGCAATGGTCGAGGTTTCGTCGAACCAGCGCAGCGCCCAGCGGCGCAACTCCCGGTCGGGCGCCAGCGCGGCGGTCTGGCCCAGCGCCCATATCGCCCGGCCGTTCGAATCCTCCGAACCGACTTCCTCGCACCAGCTCCGGTCGAACGCCATGAAATTGCGGAAGCGCCGCGCATCCGGGTTCCAGGCGTGCTGGATGAAGCTGGCATAGACCAGGCTCCAGCGCATCCGCTCCTCATGCGCAAGGTCGGGCACGATGTTCATCAGCATCAGCGCCCGGACATTGTCGTCCAGGCAATAGCCATGCCGCCGGTCGGGAACCATCCCGATCGAATGCTGCAGCATCCCGCAGCCGTCGCTCATCGTCCAGACGCCGGACAGGCCGGGCCTCGCCCCCATGCGGACCTCACGTCCCCGGGGACGGATGGCCCGGCGAACGAGGGCGGCGCTGGCATTGGCGAATTCGGGCCAGATCGTCCGGCGGCCGGCGGCATAGGCGCGTTCCTTGGTCGCGGTCAGCCGCTCCGGGTCGTCGAGAAGGCCGTTGACCGCCTCGGCGAGAGCGCGGCTCGACTGCGGTTCGACGATCAGCCCGACGCCCCCCGCCAACAGTTCGCGCGCATGAACATAGGGGGTCGCCACCACCGCCTTGCCCAGCGCCACCGCATAGCTCAGCGTGCCTGACGTCGCCTGCTGGAGGTTGGCATAGGGGGTGACATAGATGTCGCAGGCCTCCAGCTGATCGAGCAACTCTTCTGTGTCGAGGAAGCGGTTCTCCCAGGCGACATGATCCTCGACGCCGAGCGAACGGGCGAGTTGCTGGAGCGACTCGCGATAGCGCTCGCCCTCCTCGGCGATCAGGTTCGGGTGGGTAGCGCCGACGATGCGATAGAGCGCCCGGGGGTGGCGCGCGACGATCGCGGGCAGCGCCTCGATCATGTGCTCCAGCCCCTTGCCGGGGCCGATCAGTCCGAAGGTCATCAATATCGGCTGGTCGCCCAGCCTGAAACGAGCCTTGAACTCAGCTTCGCGGCCGAACGGACGGTCGGGTGCGCCATGTGCGATCGTCTCGACGATCGCGGCGGGCGCGCGATACTGGCCGATCAGCGTCTCGCGCCCCTGCTGCGACATCACCATGATCCGCGATGCGCGCGAGATCAGATGCTCGACGATCGCGCGCTGGCGCGGCGAGGGGGCGCTCAGCACGGTATGGAAGGTCAGGATGATGGGCGCGGCGATACGATCGGCGAAATCGCACACCATCTCGCCGTCGGGTCCGCCGAAGATGCCGAACTCATGCTGGATCCAGACCGCGTCATAGGCAGCGGCGTTGATCTCACGCGCGGCGCGCACATAATCGTCGGGCAAGGATTGGCGGATCACGCCGGCGACGTCGGGCCGCGCCCCTGCCTCTCCATGCTGCTCGATAGCATGGACGCTGATCTGGAAATCCGGTCTGGCCCCAAGGCGATCGAACACATCCTTGGTAAAGGTGGCGATGCCGCAACGGCGAGGGGGAAAGGTCCCTATCAACGCGACCCGGATAGGCCGTTCACTGGTACCCGATCCCACACCCCCGAAAAGCGAGACGACTTCGCCGCTGGCAGAAGAACTCCGAAACACATTGCAATCCATAGGAATTCCCTCGTGTCGTGGCGGCAAAGGGCCAACGCGACACGGAACAACCTGTTCCCGTCCTGCTTCGTTGCGGTGCAATATTTTCGTCCGGGTGAAGATAATCCGCGCCAGGACCCATTGCTGTACGCTCGACTCGGTCGATCAGGTTCGCGGCCGCCAGGTCAGCACGCGCCAGAGATACCAGGCGCCCAGCGCGATCAGCAGCAGGGTGGATGCCAGCCCGAGCCACGCTTCCATCTCAGCAAAACGGGTTCCCAGCACCCACCCTCCTGTCCCGAGCATCGCCGACCAGCCCACCGTCCCGATCGATGACCACAGGCAGAAGGGCAGGAAGCGCATCCGCATCAGCCCGGCGGGGATCGATATCAGCGATCGCAGCGTCGGCAGCATCCGTCCGATGCAGACGAACAGATAGCCATGGCGCATGAACCAGCGCTCGCCCCGGTCCACTTCCGCCCAGTCCATCGTCAGCCAGCGGCCATGGCGTTCGATCAGCGGGCGGAGCCGCTCCATCCCCAGCCCGCGCGCGGCCAGATACCAGGCGATGTTGCCCAGCATCGCGCCCGCCGATCCGACCAGGATCGCGCCGGTCAGGGACATCGTGCCCTTTGCGGCCTGGAGTCCGGCCATCGACATGATCACCTCGGACGGGATTGGCGGGAAGATGGTCTCGCCGAACATCAGCAGGAAGACGCCAAGATAGCCGCCCTCGGCGATCAGCGCCTGCACCCAGTCGGTCATTCGGAACGCTCCGCTACTTCAGCTTGGATTCGATGGCGTCCCATATCAGCGCGGGTGTGTCGGTTCCGTTGAAATTGTCTATCGCGACGATCCCGGTCGGCGAAGTGACGTTTATTTCGGTCAGATGGCCGGCGATCACGTCGATGCCGACGAACAGCAGCCCCCGCGCGGCCAGATCGGGGCCGAGCGCATCGCATATCTCCACCTCGCGCGCCGTCAGTTCGGTCGCATCGGCGCGGCCGCCGGCGGCGAGGTTGGATCGGATCTCGCCCGCCTTGGGCAGGCGGTTGATCGCGCCGGCCACCTTGCCGTCGACCAGTACGATCCGCTTGTCGCCCTTGGACACGTCGGGAAGGAAGGCCTGCACCATGAAGGGTTCGCGCCAGACCTGGCCGAACAGCTCGGTCAGCGCCGCCAGATTGGCGTCGTTGCGGCCGACATGGAAAACCGCCGATCCGGCATTGCCGTAGAGCGGCTTCACCACCACCTCGCCATGCTCGGCATGGAAGGCGCGGGCATCCTCTAGCCGCCGGGTGATCATCGTCGGCGGCATGAAACGGGCATAATCGAGCACGAACAGCTTCTCGGGCGCGTTGCGGACCGAGGCCGGGTCATTGACGACCAGCGTCCTGTGCTGGATGCGCTCGAGCAGGTGGGTGGCGGTGATATAGGCCAGATCGAACGGCGGGTCCTGTCGCATCAGCACCACGTCGATATCGTCGGCGAGATCGAGCACCACGGAATCGCCCACCGCGAAATGATCGCCCGCCACCCGTTGGAGCTTCGTGATGGGGCGCGCGGGCGCGGTCACCCGGCCATCGCGGTAGCAGAGGTCGCCCGCCTGATAATGGTACAGCCTGTGCCCGCGCGCCAGGGCGCCCAGCATGATCGCAAAGGTCGAATCTCCCCCGATATTGATCGTCTCCAGCGGGTCCATCTGGACGGCGACATTCAGGGGCATGGGCAGGCTCCGATGGTTTCGGGGGCCTAACTAGAGAGTGCGGTGAAGCGGTGCAATGGAGCACGTCCATTACCGTCATGCCGGATCACGTCAGCGGCGACGAAGAATGGAATGGCTCTACCCATGCCACACATTCTTAAGATGCACCGGCAGCCGCCACGGCCGTATCAGCATCACGTCGATCCGTATCTCCTGCGCGCCCCTGCCGTAGCGGGGCAGCAGCGCCTCGGCGGCATCGATGACCCGACGCAGCCGATAGTCGTCGATCGCGATGTCGAGCGCAGCCCCATCTCGGCGGGTCTTGACCTCGACGAAGGCGAGTGTCCGTCCGCGCCGCGCGACGATGTCGACCTCGCCGCGCCGGGTGCGGACCCGCTCGCCGGCGATGTGCCAGCCGTGAAGCCGCAGCCACCAGGCGGCGATGCGCTCGCCGGTTCGTCCTTCTCGCTCGGCGCGGCGGCGGTTCAATCCGCGTCCTTGATCGCCAGCGCCCTGGCGTAGAGATCACGGCGGTTGAGGCCGGTCGCGCGCGCTACCTCGCCCGCCGCCTTGGCCGCCGGCATATGGGCCAGCGCGACCCGCAGCAGTCCCTCGGCATCGCTGGGATCGGTGGCCGCCTGCTCGCCCGGCGGGCCGACGATCACGACGATCTCGCCCTTGGGCGCCAGATCGGCATAGCGCGCGGCAAGGTCGGGCAGGGGGGCTGCGACGCTTTCCTCGAAGGTCTTGCTGATCTCGCGCACCACCGCCGCCTCGCGGTCGCCGAGGCCCTGGGCCAGCGCCTTGAGCGTGGCGCCCAGGCGCGGGCCGGATTCGTAGAGGATCAGCGTCGCCTTGATCGCGGCCACTTCGGCGATGGCCTCGGCGCGGGCCTTCTCCTTGGACGGCAGGAAGCCGAGGAAGAAGAAACGGTCGGTCGGCAGGCCCGCAAGGGTCAGCGCCGCGATCGCCGCGCAGGGGCCGGGGATGGTGGTGATGGCGATCCCGGCGGCGCGGGCGTCGCGCACCAGCTTGTAGCCGGGATCGGAGATCAGCGGCGTGCCGGCGTCGGATACGAGCGCCACCGGTCCCGATGCCATGCGCGCGATCAGGCCGGGGCGCACCTTGTCCGCATTATGGTCATGATAGGGTGTCATCGGGCGGCGGATGCCGATCCGCTGCAACAGCTTCGCCGTGACCCGGCTATCCTCGACCGCGATCGTTTCGACGCGGGACAGCACCGATGCGGCGCGGGGCGAGAGATCGCCCAAGTTGCCGATCGGCGTGGCGACGATATACAGGCCCGGGGGCAAGGGCTGTTCCGGGGCTTCGGCGTCGGCGGCGGCATGATCGGCAGATGGGTTCATAAGGTAGAGTAGATGGCAGAGGCTCCCGCTTACAGGCAACCGCGCAGTTCATTCCGTATCTGGGCCATGGTCGGACTGTCGCTGCTGCTGGCGAACTGCACCGTCGTGCCGAAGGGCAAGCCGGGCCCGGTTGCACCGCCGCCGCCGGTCGAGAAGCCCGATAGCGGGACGCTGCCGTCGGATCAGGCGCGGCATCGCGTTGCGCTGCTGGTGCCGTTGACCGGTTCGAACGCGGCGGTCGGCCAGTCGATCGCCAATGCCGCCACCATGGCGCTGATCGATACCGGCAACAAATCGGTGCGGATGACGACTTACGACACCGCCCTGGGCGCCGCCGCTGCCGCCACGCGGGCGCTGGCTGATGGCAACCGGCTGTTCCTCGGCCCGCTGCTGTCCGAGGATGCCGTCGCGATTGCGGCGGCCGCGCGCAAGGCCGGCGTGCCCGTCATATCCTACTCCAACGACGCGGCAGTGGCCGGCAACGGGCTTTTCGTGATGGGCTTCTCGCCGGCCCAGTCGATCGACCGCGTGGTCCATTATGCCAAGGGCAAAGGGATCAAGCGCTTTGCAGCGCTGGTGCCGAGCGGGGTCTACGGCCGCAACGCTTCGACCGCGATCATCCGTTCGGTCGAGAGCGCCGACGCCAATCTGGTTGCGATGAAAAGCTACGAGCGCAATGCGAAGTCGCTGCAACGCGCGGTCGCCGATCTCGGCCGCAGCCAGCAGGGCTATGAAGGCGTGCTGATTGCCGACAATGCCCGGCTCGCGATCAGCGCGGTGCCGCTGATCCGCAGGATGTCGAACCAGCAGGCGCGGGTGCTCGGCACCGAATTATGGGCGGCCGAGCCGAGCGCGCTGACATCGCCCGTGCTGGCCGGCGCCTGGTTCGCCAGCGTGTCGGACGCGCGCTATCGCACATTGGCGACCGCCTATCGCCGCCAGTTCGGCAAGGCGCCGTTCCGGCTTGCCAGCCTGGGCTATGATTCGATGCTGCTGGTGGTGAAGATCGCCCGCGACTGGAAAATGGGGGAGCGCTTCCCCGCCGATCGCCTGCGCGACGAGGACGGTTTCGTCGGCGTCGACGGTGCGTTCAGGTTCGGCCCGAATGGCGTGGCGCAGCGCGCGCTGGAAGTGGACGAGGCGAACCCGGCCGGGGTCAGGAATGTCTCGCCCGCGCCGAGCAATTTCACCGAGCAATAAAAAAGCGGCCCGAGGCCGCCGAAAGATCCGATCGCTCGCCCGGGCGCCGCATGAGTGCGGCGTCCGGTGCGTGCGATGGTTAGAGCGCGAAGACCAGGCTGACGGCCAGAGTCTGCGCTGCGACTGCGAAGAACAGCGAGGTCGCTCCTTCAAAGTACCGCATGATATACCCCTGCGAATAAATGTTTCTTGTGCATCGCATCGTTGTTGTGCGATGCAGCAATATTTACTTCGCAGGTGCGGCAAGGGCAATTTCGCAATCAGCCTTTACGGTTGCGCCAAATGCAATCGTTAAAGTGCATTTTACTGAACCGCCTGCTCAGACGGCGATGATTTCGGGCAGGATGGCGTCCAGCAGCAGCATGCCGGCTTCCTCCACGCGCACCCTGTCGCCGCTCCGGGCGATCAGCGCCTGCCGTTCCAGGCGGGCGAGCGCCGGCTGTGACAGAAGCTGCTGCACCGCAATGCCGCTGATAGCGGCGATCCGGGCGAGGTCGACGCCTTCGGTCAGCCGCAGCCCCATCAGCAGCGCTTCCTGGGCGCGGGCTTCGGCGGGCAGGGTGTCCTCCTGCTCGATGCCGTGGCCATTGGCGTCGACCCGCGCCAGCCAGTTCTCCGGCTTCTTTCGGCGCACCGTCGCCAAGCCGCCGCGCCGGCCATGCGCGCCCGGCCCGATCCCGGCATAGCTGCCATAGCGCCAATAGGTCAGGTTGTGCCGGCTCTCGGCTCCGGGCCGGGCGTGGTTCGATATCTCATAGGCGGGCAGCCCGGCGGATGCGGTGATCGCGCGGGTCCGCTCGAACAGTTCGGCGGCCAGATCCGGATCGAGTGGGGCCAGTTCGCCCTTGGCGAAGCGGGCGGCGAACTGCGTGCCCGGTTCGATGGTGAGCTGATAGAGCGAGAGATGCTCGGTCCCGAAGCCGAGTGCGCGGCGCAGTTCGGTTTCCCAGGCCTCCGGGGTCTGATCGGGCAGCGCATAGATCAGGTCGAAGCTGACCCGCGCGAAGGCGGCCTGGGCGGTATCGAGCGCGGCCAGTCCCTCGCGCACGTCATGCGCGCGGCCCAGCCAGTGCAGCATCATATCGTCGAGCGCCTGGAGGCCCAGCGAAATGCGGTTGACCCCGGCCTTCGCGATGTCGCCGAAGCGTGCCGCCTCGACCGAGGAGGGATTGGCCTCCAGCGTGATCTCGATGCCGGGATCGACCGCCCAATGCCCGGCGGCGGCGTCGATCAGGGCGGCGACCGTCCCGGGCGGCATCAGCGACGGCGTGCCGCCGCCGACGAAGATCGAAGTCAACCGGCGGCCCGGCAGCTGTTCCGCCTCATAAGCGAGGTCCTTGAGCAGCGCGGCGCGCCATGCGGCCTGGTCCACGCTTTCGCGGACATGGCTGTTGAAGTCGCAATAGGGGCATTTCGAGACGCAGAACGGCCAGTGGATGTAGAGCGCGATCTCTCCCTCCCTTTCAAGGGAGGGGGCCGGGGGGTGGGTGGCGAGCGGCAGCGAGCTATCCTGCATATCGTCTCCCGCGCCTCACCCACCCTTCAATCCCCTCCCTTGAAAGGGAGGGGAGGTCAGAAAACCGCGCTCACCAGCTTTGCGAAGGCGTCCGCCCGGTGGCTCATTGCGTGCTTCGCCTTGGGCTCCATCTCGCCGAAGCTGATGCCATGGCCCAGGGGCTGGAAGATCGGATCATAGCCGAAGCCCCGGTTGCCGCGCGGCGGCCAGGTGATGATCCCGTCGACCCGCCCCTCGAAGCTCTCGATATGGCCGTCCGGCCAGGCGAGCGCCAGTGCGCAGACGAAATGGGCGTCATGCCCGGCCCCTTCGCCGGCTTCCTGCATGCGGGCGTGGACGCGACGCATTCCTTCCATGAAGTCGCGGCTGCCGTCCTCCAGCTCGGCCCAGCGTGCCGAGAAGATGCCGGGCTCGCCGCCCAGCGCTTCGACGCACAGGCCGCTGTCGTCGGCGAGCGCGGGCAGGCCGGTCAGGTCGGCCGAGAAGCGCGCCTTCAGCTCGGCATTGGCGACGAAGCTGGTGCCGGTCTCCTCGGGCTCGGGCACGCCCAGCGCGCCGGCGGAGACCGTATCGATCCCGTAGGGCGCCAGCAGTTCGCCGATTTCCCTGAGCTTGCCCTTGTTATGGCTGGCGATGACGAGCTTGCCCGGCCCGAGCTTGCGGTGGAGCAGGCCGTGCGAGTCTCGCTCTGTCACCGGCCGACGGCCTTGCGCTGCGCGGCGAATATCTCGCCGCAGCCGATGCGGGCCAGGCGGAGCAGTCTCAGCAAGGCTTCCTCGTCATAGGTCGCGCCCTCAGCGGTCGCCTGCGCCTCGGCGATGTTGCCATTGTCGAGCAGCACGAAATTGGCGTCGGCATGCGCGCTCGAATCCTCGATATAATCGAGGTCGAGCACCGGGGTTCCCTCATGGATGCCGCAGGAGACCGCCGCGACCTGCGCGGTGATAGGGTCCTCGGCGATCGCGCCCGACGCGATCAGCTTGTCGACTGCCAGACGCAGCGCCACCCAGCCGCCCGATATCGATGCGGTGCGGGTGCCGCCATCGGCCTGGATCACGTCGCAGTCGATCACGATCTGGCGCTCGCCGAGCTTGGCCATGTCGACCACCGCGCGCAGCGAGCGGCCGATCAGGCGCTGGATTTCCTGGGTGCGGCCCGATTGCTTGCCCTTGGCCGCCTCGCGGCTGCTGCGCGTGTGGGTGGCGCGGGGCAGCATGCCATATTCGGCGGTGACCCAGCCCTGGCCTTTGCCGCGCAGGAAGGGCGGCACCTTCTCCTCGACCGAAGCGGTGACGAGCACCTTGGTGTCGCCGAAGCTGATGAGCACGGAGCCCTCGGCATGGGCGGTGTAGCCGGTTTCGATGCTGATCGCCCGCATCTGATCGGGCGTGCGGCCGGATGGGCGCATGGATGTTCCTCTTTGCTGTGTGGCGGGTTCCTTAGGCGTGCCGGTCGCAAGTTGGAAGCCTGTTGAGCAGGCGGCATCGCTTCACTATCTCTGGGGCGTGAACGTATCGCCCATGTCCGAAATGTCGAGCCGCGCCCGCGAGGTGTTCCGCGTCGTCGTCGAAAGCTATCTCGGCACGGGGCAGCCTGTCGGGTCGCGCACCATCTCCAAGCTGGCCGGGCTGAACCTGTCGCCCGCCTCGATCCGCAACGTGATGCAGGACCTGGAGGAGCTGGGCCTGCTCGCCGCGCCGCACACCTCGGCCGGGCGGATGCCGACCCAGACGGGCCTGCGGCTGTTCGTGGACGGCATGATGCAGACCGCCGAGCCTTCGCCCGAGGAGCGTGCCGCGATCGAGGCGCGCGCCGCGCGCGGCGGGCCGATCGAGGAGGCGCTGGCGCAGACCAGTGCGGTCCTGTCGGGCCTGTCGGCCTGCGCCGGCATCGTGCTGGTGCCGCCGCACGAAATGGTGCTGCGCCAGTTCAGCTTCGTGCCGCTGTCGCGCGAGCAGGCGGTGGCGGTGCTGGTCGGCCAGGACGGCAGCGTCGAGAACCGCGTGGTGGACATTCCGGCCGATGTCCCGCCCTCGGCGCTGGTCGAGGCCGGCAATTTCATCAGCGATCGGCTCGCCGGTCTCACCCTGAGCGAGGCGAAGGCCCGGATCGAGGCCGAACTGGGCAAGGGGCGTGCCGCGCTCGACGCTGCTGCAGCTTCGCTGGTGGCGCAGGGGCTGGCGGTCTGGTCGCAGGACGGCAGCGCGCGGCCCGTGCTGATCGTGCGCGGCCAGGCCAATCTGATCGACCCCGGCGCCGTCGCCGATCTGGAGCGGGTTCGCCAGCTGCTCGATGAGATCGAGGGCAAGGAGGAGATCGCCCGGCTGCTCGACAGCGCGCGGGGCGGGCAGGGGATCAAGATCTTCATCGGCGCGGAGAACAAGCTGTTCTCGCTGTCGGGCTCATCGGTAATCGCCGCGCCCTATCGTGGCGGCGACGGGCGCGTCGTCGGCGTCGTCGGCGTGATCGGGCCGACCCGGCTCAACTATGCGCGGATCGTGCCAATGGTCGATTTCACCGCCCAGGCGCTGACCCGGATGATGACGTAGCTTTCCGGCGTCATTCCCGCCCTTCGACTGCCTGCAAGGCAGGCGCTCAGGATAAACTTCGGCTACATGCCGAAGGCGGGAATCCATATTCTCTGAAGCTCGAACCTCTTGGGCGAAGGGGTTATGGATCCCCGCATCCGCGAGGATGACGAATGTTGGGCGCGGACGCTTGGTACGCGAAGGCCCTGCTTTCGCTGGAATGACGGCAATCCGATTGTTTTCAGCGGTCGTTGTTGGGGCCGCTCTTCGAGACGAGGCCGAGCACCTCATCCTCGCTGATCATCTCTTCGAACTGGACGCCGAAGCGGTTGCCCTCGACCCAGCGGACCACGCCGGGCACATCGAAATTCTGCCGTTCGAGCAGCAGCCGGCAGCCGACCGGCGGCGGTGGCGAGGCGCTGAGCATCGCGCCGCCCTGCGACACGTCGAGCAGCACGCCATTCGCCTCGCCATGGACCGAGTAGAAGGTGGCGGCAAGCATGATGCGGTGGCGGCCATAGCGGCGCGCATCTTCGTTTTGCTGTTCACCGGCGAAGGCCATGGGCGTCCATTTCCCAGAATCAGACTCGTTGCGACGCGGCAATCATCCCCGATTATCGCTAACAAACCCCTAAGAGCAGAAGTGAACGGTGGATTTTCCGTAGCGCCACCGGTCGTGCTAGGCTGTGCCGCATGAGCGACGGCGAAGCAGGCGGGCAGGCCCCGCGCGGCGGCGATCTGGTGCGTCGACACCGGCTCTCGACCCGCATCTGGCACTGGATCAATGCCCTCACCATCTTCGTGATGCTGATGAGCGGGCTGATGATCTTCAACGCCCACCCACGACTCTACTGGGGTCAATATGGCGCGAACCATGACCGTGCCTGGCTGCAGATCGGATCGATCGGCGATCGCGGCATCGTCCAGATCGGCGACACCCGTTTCGACAGCACCGGCCTGCTCGGCCTGTGGAAGGATCGCGACGGTGTCGTGAGGCGCAAGGCCTTCCCCTGGTGGGCCACGATCCCGTCGAGCTACAGCCTCGCCGACGCGCGGCTCTGGCATTTCTTCTTTGCCTGGGTGCTGGCGATCGGTGCCGTAGCCTATGCCGCGATCGGGCTGGTCAATCGCCATATCCAGCGCGATCTGCTGCCGCGCCGGGGCGAACTGCACCCGCGCCATATCTGGCATGACGTCAAGGCGCACGCCCGGCTGCGCTTCCCCACAGGGGCTGCGGCCTTGCGCTACAACATCCTCCAGAAGCTCGCCTATCTGGCCGTCATCTTCGGGCTCATCCCGCTGGTGATCCTGACCGGGCTGACCATGTCGCCCGGCGTCAATGCCGCCTGGCCGTGGCTGCTCGATCTGTTCGGCGGGCGGCAGTCGGCCCGGTCGATCCATTTCCTCTGCGCGGCCGGCTTCGCGCTGTTCATCCTCGTCCATCTGCTGATGGTGCTGCTCGCGGGGCCCTTCAACGAGGTCCGCTCGATGGTCACGGGCAGATACCGGCTTCCGAAGGAGCGTGCGGAATGATCACACGACGCGGCCTGATCGGATCGCTGGCGGCGGGCGCGGGCGGGTTGCTGCTCTCGGGCTGCAACAGGATCAATGCCAATCCCGGCGTGCGCTCGCTGCTCCAGAGCGCCGAGGGGCTGACGATGCGCGCCCAGCGGATCATCGCCGACCGCAGCGCGCCCGCCCGCGAATATGGCTTGGCCGATCTGTCGCCGGTGTTCCGCGCCAACGGCACGCGCCAGCCCGCCGGCGCCGATTATGAGGCGCACCGGCTTGCCGGCTTCGCCGACTGGCGGCTCCTCGTCGACGGTCTGGTGGCGCGGCCGCTGTCGCTGTCGATGGCGCAGATCCGCTCGATGCCGCAGCGGACGCAGATCACCCGCCATGACTGCGTCGAGGGCTGGAGCGCGATCGGGCAATGGACCGGCGTCCCGCTCCATAGGCTCCTCGACGCCGCCGGGCTGCGGAGCAATGCGCGCTACCTGATCTTCCACTGTGCCGACCGCTACGCGCAGGCCGATTATTATGAGAGCATCGACCTGATCGACGCCTTCCACCCGCAGACCATCCTCGCCTGGGGGCTGAACCGGCAGCTCCTGCCGGTGGGCAACGGCGCGCCGCTGCGCCTCAGGGTCGAACGGCAGCTCGGCTACAAGCACGCCAAATATGTCCGGCGGATCGAGGCGGTCGATAGCCTCGCCTCCATCGGCCGCGGCAAGGGCGGCTATTGGGAGGATTATCACGATTATGCCTGGTATGCGGGGATTTAGACGGGCTTTCGACCCCATGCCGTCATCCTGACGGAAGTCAGGATCCAGACGCGCAGCCAACCTCTTCTGCCGGAGCGTTGCGGTAATGGATGCTGAATCGAGTTCAGCATGACGCGTCAGGCGCGGGGGCGCCTGCTCTCGATCAGGGTGAACAGGCCCACGCCGCCGACCACCAGCGCGGTTCCGGCGGCCTCGGGCCATCCGAACGGCTCGCCGAGGATCAGGATCGCCAGCACGATCGTCACCAGCGGGCTGACCGTCGAGATGATCGCGGTGCCCTGCGCGCCGATCCGGGCGGTGCCGGCGGACATCATGAAGGTGGGGACGACTGTCGAGAAGAGGGCTAGCGCCGCCATCAGGCTCCAGGCGGGCAATGGCGCCGGAGGAATGGCGATCCCCTGCGCGAGAAGATATTGTGCGATCAGCGTGGTGCTGGCCGTGCTCATCGCGATCGCGGTGAACAGGGCGGGGCCGCAGCGCAGGATCAGCTCGCGGGCAAAGAGCTGGTAGAGCGCGAAGAACGCCGCCGCGCACAGCACCAGCGCCGCGCCGCCCAGCATCGCGGGGGTCAGCCGGGCGGGATCGGCGCCGAACATCAGGATCAGCCCCGCATAGCTGAGACCCGCGCCGGCCAGCGCATGGGCGCGCATCCGGTGCCGGAACAGCAGCCGGCCGAACAGCAGCACCATGAAGGGATAGGTGAACAGGATCAGCCGCTCGGTCTGCGCCTCCAGCGTCTGAAGTCCCTCGAAATCGAGCCAGGAGGAGAGGTGATAGCCGAGGATGCCGACCAGCGCGGCGAGCCCGATGCTCTTCGCATTCGGGCGCCTGTCCACCGGGCGGCGGCGCCATTCGACGATGCCGACCGCAAGGAACACCGGCAGCGACAGCGCCATCCGCACGGCCAGCAATGCGGTGGTGTCCACCTGATAGGCGTAGATCAGCTTGATCAGCACCCCCTTGATCGCGAACAGCATCGCGCCGACCGCGGAGAGCGCGAAGCCGGTCAGCCGCCAGGAGGCGGAGTGGGATTGAGAGGACATGGCTCGCCTTAATCCCCCTCCCGCTTGCGGGAGGGGCTAGGGGTGGGCAGGCAGCCCGTTAGGGCTGCGCTCTTTACGCGATGCCGGAGGCCCACCCCCGCCCCTCCCGCAAGCGGGAGGGGCGAACAGTGGGCGAGCCGGGTTCAACCCGCCTTGGCGTCCACCGGAGCCCGTCCGCGCTTCACCATCATCTTGTTGAGCGCGTTGACATAGGCACGGACGGAGGCGACCATCGTGTCCTGGTGCGCGCCGCGCCCGCGCGTGGTGCGGCCATTCTCGCTGAGCAGCACCGAAACCTCGGCCTGCGCGTCGGTGCCGCCCGTCACGGCATGGACCTCGTAGCGCTCCAGCACCGAGCTGTCGTGCGGCACGATCAGGCGGATCGCGTTGAACAGCGCATCGACCGGGCCGTTGCCCTTCGACGTCACCGTCTTGTCCTCGCCGTCGACCTCCAGGGTCAGGATCGCGCGCTGCGGCCCGTTCGAGCCGCAATAGACCTCGACCTCCTTGACCTGGATCGCATCATGCCCGCGCAGCACCTCGTCGTCGACCAGCGCGACGATGTCCTCGTCATAGACGGCCTTCTTGGCGTCGGCGAGCTGCTTGAAGCGGCCGAAGGCGTCCTGGAAGGCGTTGTCGCCCAGGCTGTAGCCCAGTTCCTCCAGCTTCTGGCGGAAGGCGGCCCGGCCCGAATGCTTGCCCATCACCAGGCTCGACTGGGTGAGGCCGACGCTCTCGGGCGTCATGATCTCATAGGTCGAGCTGTCCTTGATCATGCCGTCCTGGTGGATGCCGCTCTCATGTGCGAAGGCGTTGGCGCCGACGATCGCCTTGTTGGGCTGCACCTGGAAGCCGGTGATGCCCGAGATCAGGCGCGACGCGCGGGTGATCTCGGTCGAGACGACATTGGTGCGATAGGGCATCACGTCCTGACGCACCTTCAGCGCCATCGCGATCTCCTCGACGGCGGCGTTGCCGGCGCGCTCGCCGATGCCGTTGATCGTGGATTCGACCTGGCCCGCGCCGTTCATGATCGCGGCCAGCGTGTTGGCGACCGCCAGGCCCAGATCATTATGGCAATGGGTGGAGAAGGTCGCCAGATCGGCGTTCGGCACCCGGTTGATGACGTCGGCGAACATCGCACCATAGGTCTGCGGAGTGGCATAGCCGACCGTGTCGGGCAGGTTGATCGTCCGCGCGCCGGCCGCGATCGCGATCTCCACCGCGCGGCACAGGAAATCGGGCTCGGTGCGGGTCGCGTCTTCGGCCGACCATTCGACGTCGGGGGACAGGCTGGCAGCCAGCCGCACGGTGCGGTCGATCGCCTCCAGCACCTCGTCCGGCGTCTTGTTGAGCTTCACCCGCATGTGCAGCGGGGAGGTGGCGATGAAGGTGTGGATGCGCGGCGACTTGGCGTGCTGCACCGCTTCCCAGGCGCGCTCGATGTCGGCGGTGGCGGCGCGCGCCAGTGAAGCGACGGTCGCGGTCTTGCACTGGCGGGCAACTTCCGACACCGCCTCGAAATCGCCGGGCGATGCGATGGCGAAGCCGGCCTCGATGATGTCGACGCCCATCGCCTCCAGCTGCGCGGCGACCTGCAATTTCTCTTCCAGGTTCATCGAGCAGCCGGGAGACTGCTCGCCGTCGCGCAATGTGGTGTCGAAAATCTTGATGGTCTTGGTCACGATACCTGCTCCTGCTGCAGGGTGGTCATTTCGGGGTTCGTTTCTGGACCCTTAGACGCCGTGGCTTGCAGGGCCTTCTCGACCCCAAGCGAAATCGCGCGCCTAAGGGCGCGTAAGTCGAAGCAGGAGAAGGGCGATGTACCGCGTCATGATGGGGCGCTCTTACAGGTGAAAAGGTTATCAAGTCCATAGGGTAATGCGCATTTCCCCATTCGTCGCCCAGTTCACCCCTTTGCCTTCAGCGCCTCCGCCAGCGACGCCGTGGCGCTGCCGCGCTTCGCCGCCTTGGGCTGGTCGGGGCTCGGCGCCCAGCCCGACAGATAGACCAGTTCGAAGCTTTCGCGCAGACGCCCGTCCGGGCCGGCGGCTTCGGCGAACCGCTCGAACAGCGCGGCCAGCCAGGCTCGGCCCGGCGCGGTGCGGGCGCGCTGGTTCAGGATATTGGTCGCCGCCATGCCGCGCAGGTCGTGGAGCAGGCGGATCGGATCGCCATAGCCGACGTCGAGCCGGTCCCCGTCCGCCACCTGCAGGGCGAAGCCCGCGCGCGACAGCAGATCGCCCGCCGAGCGCACGTCGATCTGTGGGTGGATCCGGGCGGCGACGCTGCCATTGGCGTCTGCATCCGCCGCAAGCAAAGCCTGTTTGAGCCAGGCAAGGCTGCCCGCGCCGGCGAAGGCGCCCAGGAACAGCCCGTCAGGCCGCAGCGCGCGGCGGATCAGCGTCAGCGCGCCCGGAAGATCATTGACCGTGTCGAGCGTGCCGACCGCGACGACCAGGTCGAAGCTCGCATCGGCGAAGGGCAGGCGATCCTCGTCGCACTGCACGCCATCGCTCGCCCGGGCGAAGGCGAAGCCCGGATCGGCCTGGACGATCAGGCGTCCGGGCGCGGCGAAGCGCGGGGCGATCCGGCCGTCATGGCTGCCCAGGATCAGCACCCGCCCGAAATCGCGCGTCACCATCGCCAGCCGTTCGGCCAGTTCGTCGGCCATGTGCGTGATCAGGAAATCATGCTCGCCGAAGCGCGCCGCGGCGCGGTCGCGGCGCTGGCGGCGCAATTGGCGGTCGAAAATCTCGGGGGCGTCCATCGCGGCGCTTGTGCCGCCGGGGCTCCCCGGTGACAAGGTGGCATGAGGGCCGTTCAGCACTTGCGGGCGATCGGGGAAGGCGTGCTGCGTTTCGCCCTGCCGCCGCGCTGCCCCGGCTGCGGGGTGGTGACCCCCGGCATGCATCAGTTCTGCCTCGACTGCTGGGCGGCGCTCGATTTCCTGGGGCCCCCTCACTGCGCCCGCTGCGGCGAACCGTTCGAGCTCGATCCCGGCGCGGATGCGCTGTGCGGCGCCTGCCATGCCGATCCGCCGGCCTTCGATGCGATGCGCGCCGCCGTCGCCTATGGCCCGATCGCCCGCGCGCTGGCGCTCAAGCTCAAATATGGCCGCCGCCCCGGTATCGCCCACACCATGGCCTCGGCGATGCGCCGCCATCTGCCGCAAGAGGGGGAGTGGCTGCTGGTGCCGGTGCCGCTCCATCGCTGGCGGATATGGCGGCGCGGCTACAACCAGTCGGCGTTGATGGCGCGGGCGATCGCGCGCGGCACGGAGCATGATCTGGGCCTCGAGGCGCTGGTCCGGGTGAAGGCGACGCCGATATTGCGCGGGCTGGGCCGCGACGGACGGGCCCGTGCGGTGCGGGGTGCCTTCGCGGTGCGCGACAAGGCGGCGGTGGCCGGCCGGTCGGTGCTGCTGGTCGACGATGTCTATACGACTGGCGCCACCGCCAATGCCTGCGCGAAGGCGCTGCGCCGTGCGGGAGCGGCGCGGATCGAGCTTCTGTGCTGGGCGCGGGTGCTGCGTGACGATACGGATCAGGATGTCCCGCGTTGACATTCGCGGCGCCCGACAACATTTCGGGCAGCTACTAAGGATAGGAAATTGATGCCCAGGATCGAAATCTACACCAAGGCCTTCTGCCCCTATTGCTCGCGCGCCAAGGCGCTCCTCGAGACCAAGGGCGTCGCCTTCGAGGAATATGACATCAGCATGGGCGGGCCGAAGCGCGAGGAGATGCTCCAGCGTTCGAACGGTGGTTCGACTGTGCCGCAGATATTCATCGACGACCGGCATATCGGCGGCTGCGACGACATGTTCGCGCTCGATCGGGCCGGCAAGCTCGATCCGCTGCTCGCCGCCTGATGCGCGTTGCCCTGCTCCAGAGCCGGACCGGGATCGATCCGGCCGCGAACGCCGCGGTTCTGGTCGACGCGGTCGCGCGTGCGAAGGCGGGCGGGGCGGAGATGCTGTTCACGCCCGAGATGTCCGGCCTGCTCGACCAGAATCGCAAGCGTGCCGCCGCGCACCTGAGCGACGAAACGGGCGATCCGGTGCTGGCCGCCGTCCGCAAGGCCGCCGCCGATCACGGCATCTGGGTGCACATCGGTTCGCTGGCCCAGACCGGCGGCTCCGATGGGCGGCTCGTCAACCGCGCCTTCATGATCGATGATGGCGGTGCCGTGCGGGCCCGCTATGACAAGATTCACCTGTTCGACGTCGATCTGCCGACGGGGGAGAGCTGGCGCGAATCGGCGGCTTACGCGCCGGGCGAGCGGGTGGTGATCGCCGCCACGCCCTGGGCGAAGATCGGCCTCTCGATCTGCTACGACATGCGCTTCCCCGATCTCTATCGCGCGCTCAGCAATGGCGGCGCGGAGATATTGGCGGTGCCAGCCGCCTTTACCGTGCCGACCGGCAAGGCGCATTGGCATGTGCTGCTGCGCGCCCGCGCGATCGAGGCGGGCGCCTTCGTGGTCGCAGCCGCGCAATGGGGCGATCATGAGGATGGCCGCGCCACCTATGGCCATTCGCTGGTGGTCGATCCGTGGGGCGAAGTGCTGCTCGACATGGGCGAGGGCGAGGGAGTCGGCTTCGCCGATCTCGACATGGCCCGCCTGGCCGATGTCCGCGCCCGCGTGCCGGCGCTGAAGAACCGCCGGCCGATCGGCGCGGTAGAGGTGAGCGCATGATCGTCTTCGATGTGGGCTGCAAACAGGGTCATGTCTTTGAAATCTGGTTCGGTTCCTCGGCGGATTATGAAGACCAGAAGGCTCGTGGCCTGGTGATGTGCCCCTATTGCGGCTCGACCGATGTCGACAAGGCGGTGATGGCGCCGAACGTGGCGGCTAAGGGCAACCAGCGCAACGCCGTTGTTCCCGCACCCGGCGGGGCGCCGGCGGAGGTGCCGGCCGCCGCCAACCTGCCGTCGCCGGAGCAGTTCAAGGCGATGGTGGCCAAGCTGGCCGAGGTCCAGGCCAGGATGCTCGAAGGGTCGGACTATGTCGGCAAGCGCTTCGCCGACGAGGCGCGTTCGATGCATCTGGGCGAACAGGAAGCCCGGCCGATCCACGGCCAGACCAGCGCCGAGGAGGCAAAGGCCTTGATCGAGGAGGGCGTGCCGGTCGCCCCGCTGCTGCTGCCGGTCCGCCCGCCCAAAAGCGAGAATTGAGGTTTTGAGGGGGATTTGGCGCCCCGGGAGAGACTCGAACTCCCGACCTGCGGTTTAGGAAACCGTTGCTCTGTCCTGCTGAGCTACCGGGGCGCGCGCTGCTCTCTTATCGCGCCGGACGGCGATGTCCAGCGGGTGGCGTCGCTCAATAGTCGATCAGTTTCCGGTCGGGATCATAGGGCTGGTCGGGCACCACCTTGGTCACCGCCTGTCCGGCCACCATGCACTGCCGGGCCGCATCGAAGGCGTAGCTCGGCGATCCGTGGAGCTGCCAGCCCTCGGACAACGCCTTTGTCACCTTGTGGCAGAAGGCGGAGTCGTCGACGCCGGTGAGGAAGCGGTAGATCAGCATGGGATATCCGCGAGGGAAGCTGGAGCGGGTGAAGGGAATCGAACCCTCGTCGTAAGCTTGGGAAGCTTCTGCTCTACCATTGAGCTACACCCGCGGCGCGATGCCGATTGCCACAGGCGTCGGTGCGCGGTCAACATGGCGTCGCGAATTTCCCGCGATGCCGGCCAACCGCCTCACTCGCGAACGCCTTGGCGATGGAAATCTTCATGCGCGCATACTCTCCGCCATGAACCGAGAAGTGACGCCATGGCCCAGGATCCCACAGCCTCGACAGTTGCCGACCGGTTCAGCGCCGCGCTGCTCGGTCATTCCGGTTCCGCTGCGC
Organism: Rhizorhabdus dicambivorans; assembly: GCF_002355275.1. Classification (NCBI taxonomy): domain Bacteria; kingdom Pseudomonadati; phylum Pseudomonadota; class Alphaproteobacteria; order Sphingomonadales; family Rhizorhabdaceae; genus Rhizorhabdus; species Rhizorhabdus dicambivorans. The sequence goes on from NZ_CP023449.1 coordinate 2,569,871, forward strand.
CGCTCGCAGGCCGTATCGCGCGCGCGCTGGGGCTGCTCGGCTGATCGTGGCAGCCCCATCGCCATAATTTGATTTTACGTTCAAATAATGATTGTCGGCAGGGGTGCCGCGCTGTAGATCGTCTCCGATGCGCTCGGACCGGGACCACCCTGTCAGGCAGGCACCGGAGGAGAGGCATGGCCAACGCGATCGAGATCTGGACGAATTTCACGGCGCTCGATCGCAGCGATCCCTTCGCCTTCTTCGAACGGGCGCGCATGCTGGAGGCCGATGGCTGGGACGGCGCGACCTTTCCGGACTCGCATCAGGTCAATCCCGAGGTTGTCTCGATGCTGGGGGCCTGCACCCAGATCACCAGCCGTCTGCGCCTCGGCACGGGCGTCACCAATCCTTCCACCCGGCATCCGGCGGTCGTGGCGTCGGCGATGATGACGCTGAACGCGATTTCCGGCGACCGGATCGTGCTGGGCATCGGCCGTGGGGATTCGCCGCTGGCCTATTGCGGCGGCTCGCCAGTCTCGATCAAGGATTTCGAAGCCGCGCTGGAGATGATCCGGGCCTATATGAAGGGCGAGACGGTGCCGCTGGAGCTCGCGGCGACCGCGCTCGCGCGCAATTCCAGGGTCGGGTTCGGCGACGATCTGGCGATGAACCACGCGCCCGAGGGCAGCCTGATCAAATGGATCAAGCCCAGCCACCGTCGCCCCCCGGTCGAGGTGATCTGCACCGGCCCCAAGGTGATCCAGATCGCCGCGCGGCAGGCCGATCATATCACCTTCGCGCTGGGCGCCGATGTGGAGCGGCTCGCCTGGGCGGTCGGCGTCGCGAAGGAGGAACTGGCGCGGATCGGGCGCGATCCCGCCGATATCATCTTCGGCGCGCATATCCCGACCTTTCCGCACCACGACCAGGCGGTCGCCCGCAAGCTGGCGGAGGGCTATGTCACCGCCCAGGCGCGCTTCGGGGTGATGACGAACAAGGTGGTGGGGCCCGCCGACGCCGGCCAGCGCGCCAATTTCGAGCGGCTCGCGGGCAATTACGACATGCGCGCCCACGGCATGATCGGCAGCGCCCAGGCGCGGGTGCTCGACGATGACTTCATCGATGCCTTCGGCCTGATCGGCGATCCCGCCGCCGCGGTCGAGCGGCTGAAGCGGATTGTCGCGCTGGGCATCACCAAGCTGCAGCTGGTCACGTCACAGGCGAGCACCGACGACGGCCGCGCCAGCTACGGCCTCGCCACGACGGAGATCATGCCCGCCATCCGGGCCGCCGCCTGAGCCAGCAACGGGAGGGGATATGAACCGTATCGTCACCGGGCTCGCCGAAGACGGCCGCGCGACCATCGTGCGAAGGGACGAACTCTCGCCTATGACCGGCGGTCGGCCGGGCAGGCCGGAGATGCAGGCGATCTGGTCCACCGCGACGCCCTTCGCCATTTCGGATATCGATATCGAGCTGCCGGACCGCGATCGATCTGGCTATCCTGGCGCGGGCGAGGCGCGCTTCATGCTGTCGATGCTGCCCGGCAATTTCGTCACCCAGCAGCATGTGACCAGCACGGTCGACTATTTCCTGGTCGTCTCCGGTGAGCTGTGGCTCGTGATGGAGGACGGCAGCGAGGCGCGACTGGCGCAAGGCGACAGCGTCGTCCAGCGCGGCACCGTCCATGCGTGGGAGAACCGCTCGGATCAGCCGTGCCTCGTCGCCTTCGTGATGCTGGGCCTCGACGGATAGCAGGTGAGGAGGGACGGCATGCGTCAGGGGCCGCTCAGCGGATTGAAGGTCGTCGAGTTCGCGGGCCTCGGCCCGGCGCCCTTCTGCGGGATGCTGTTGTCCGATCTCGGCGCGGACGTGATCCGCATCGATCGGAAGGGCGGCCGCGCGCCCGGGAAATTCGATCCCACCGCGCGGGGCCGCCGGTCGGTCGCCTTCGACCTGAAGAAGCCCGAAGCGGTCGCCGCCTGTCTGGAGTTGATCGCGGGGGCCGATGCGCTGATCGAGGGCTTTCGCCCCGGGGTCATGGAGCGCCTCGGCCTCGGTCCGGAGGTGGCGCTCAAGGCCAATCCCGGGCTCGTCTATGGCCGCGTCACGGGGTGGGGACAGACCGGGCCGCTGTCGCAGGTGGCCGGGCATGATCTGAATTTCGTCGCAGTCACCGGCGCGCTGCACGCGATCGGCACCGCCGACCAGCCGGTGCCGCCGCTCAACCTGGTCGGCGATCAGGGCGGCGGGGCGATGTATCTCGCCTTCGGTGTGTTGGCGGCGGTCTTTCACGCCCGCGCCACGGGTGAGGGGCAGGTGGTGGATGCCGCGATCACCGACGGCGTCGCGTCGCTGATGGCCATGTGGTACGGCAGCCGCGCCGAGGGGAGCTGGAGGGACGAACGGGTGAGCAACCTGGCCGATGGCGGGCCGCATTTCGCCCGCACCTATCGGTGTGCGGACGGCAAATGGATTTCGATCTCGTCGTTCGAGCCGCCCTTCTATGCGCTGCTGCTGGAAAAGACCGGGCTCGACGATCCCGATATCGGCAACCGCATGAATCCCGATGCCTGGCCCGCGATGCGGGAGAAGCTGGCCGCCATCTTCGCGCGGCGGACGCGCGCCGAATGGTGCGCGCTGCTGGAGGGAAGCGACGTGTGCTTCGCGCCGGTGCTGACCTTCGACGAGGCTTTCGCCTATCCGCACAATGTCGCGCGCGGGACCTTCGTGGAGCGGGATGGGGTGATCCAGCCCGCCCCCGCGCCGCGCTTCTCGAGGACCCCGGGCGCGATCCAGGGTCCGCCGCCCGCCGTCGGGGAGCATGACCGGCAGGCGCTGGGCGACTGGGGCTTTTCCGAGGATGCCATCGCGCGGTTGCGCGATTGCGCGGCGATGGCCTGAACATGGCCAGCGACGCACCCGCTTCGGCCACCGCCGAATTCCGCCGATATTGGCCGCTGGTCCTCGCATCGATGGCCGGCAACAGCCTGACGGCGCTGCCCTTCTACACCATGGGCCTGTTCGTCGAACCGGTGGAGGCCGAGTTCGGATGGAGCCGGGGCTTCGTGACGGCGGGGCTTACCGTCTATGCCTTCATCGGCGTGACGCTGGCCGGGCCGATGGGCTATCTGATCGGCCGGGTAGGGCCCCGCCGGGTCGGCCTGCCGGGGACCTTCTTCTTCTGCGCGGCGCTGGCGCTGCTGGCGACGGTCACCGGCTCGAAATTCAACTGGCTGCTGATGTGGGGGATCGTCGCGTTGACCGCCGTCACGGTCAAGCCGACGGTGTGGACCACCGCGATCGTCAGCCGTTTCGAACATGGCCGGGGCATCGCGCTGGCGCTCAGCCTGTGCGGCGCGGGCCTCAGCACCATGGCCGGGCCGATCCTGATCAATCACATGATCGAGGCCTATGGCTGGCGGGCGGCCTATGTTGGTGTCGGCGCGATCTGGCTCGCGGTCTGCATCCCGCTGATCTATTTCTTCTTCTATGGTGCGCAGGACCGGCGGAGGGGGCAGCCGCCGGCCGACATCGAGGCGCGTGGTGCCGGGGAGGGGACGAACGGCGACCTGCCGCTCGGTGCCATGCTGCGCTCGCGGGCGTTCCTCAAGATCGGCCTCACCAGCTTCCTGCTGGTCGTGACGACCATGGGCATTACCGTCCATCTCGTGCCGATGTTCAGCGCATCGGGGCTGGAGCGCGCCCGCGCCGCGGAGATAGCGGGCCTCATGGGGGCCGCCGCCTTCCTTGGACGCATGGCGACCGGATCGCTGTTCGATCGGCTCAGTCCGACGCTGGTAGGCACGGTGATCTGCCTGCTGCCGGCTACGGCATTCGGCCTGCTGCTGATGTTCGACGGCTCGATTCCCTTCGCCCTGGTGATCGCCATCATCATCGGCCTGTGCTCCGGCGCGGAGATGGAGATGGCAGCCTATCTGTCCTCGCGCTTCCTGGGCCGGGCCAGCTTCAGCACCCTGTTCGGGGTGATCGTGGGGCTGGTGACGCTGGGCGCGGGGCTCGGCCCCACCCTGACGGGCATGATCTACGACGGCACCGGCTCGTACCGGATCGCCCTCCTGATAGCCTTGCCGCTGGCGCTCATTTCCGCTGCGCTTACCCTTTCGCTCGGCAAGCCTCCCGCGTCCCGGCGGTAGCCAGGGCGCGATCGGCGGATACGCAAAGCGCTTCCCCGTCAAACGATCAGGCTTTATGGGAAGCGCCATGACGCATCCCACTTCGAACGGCGAGCGCGATCTGCGGTCGGCGGTCCTGCGCGGCACCCGGGGCCATTGCCCGGCCTGCGGGCAGGCATCGCTGTTCGGGCGCTTCCTCAAGCCGGTGGGCCACTGCCCCGCCTGTGGCCAGGGCTGGAGCGGCCACCAGGCCGATGACATGCCCGCCTATCTGGTGGTGCTCGCGCTCGGCCATATCCTGGTGCCGGCGGTGGTGGCGATGAACCTCCGATTCGATCCGCCGATGTGGGCGGAGATGCTGCTGTGGCCGGTGCTGGCGCTGATCCTGGCGCTGCTGCTGATCCAGCCGGCCAAGGGCGCCGTGATCGGCTTCCAATGGGCAAGGCGGATGCATGGTTTTTCAGGCGGCCGTTGAGCGGGCGCGGATGGGGCAAGGTTCTGGGGGGATGAGATGAAGACGATATTGCTGTTCCTGATCGGCATCGCGATGGTGATCTGCGCGATTCCGCTGATCCCGCTGGAAACCGCGGTCAATGTCCTCCAGCTCCGCCGCGCCGGTTTCGAGGCGTCCACGATCCAGGGCAATGTCTGGGAAGGCCAGATGTTCGATGCCAAGCTGGCGACGATCAACCTTGGCGACGTCATGACCAAGATGTCGCTCGACGACATCAGCAAGGGCCGTGTCCGCGTGAACATGGAAGGCACCGATGAGGTGTCGCGGCTCAAGGGCGGCTTCAGCTTCGGCCTGGGCGGCATCGGGCTGGAAGGCTTTTCGGTCGGCATGCCGGTGATGGCCGGGCCTCCGCCGATCGGTGGTGTCACCCTGATCGTCGACGGGCTGACCGCGCGTTTCCCGGGCGGCGAGTGCGCCGATGGCCGGGGCGAGGTCCGCGCCTATCTGTCCGGCGCGCTGCCCATGGTCGGCCTGCCGAGCGAGATGAGCGGGCCTGCGCTGTGCCGCGACGGCCACCTCACCTTCGACCTCGCCAGCCCCAGCGGCCGCGAGCAGGAGACCGTCACCATCCTGTCCCCCAACAAGTTCAAGGTGCGCATGTTCATCAAGCCCACCAACGAACGTGTCGAACAGATCCTCCAGGCGAAGGGCTTCCGCCGCGACATCGACGGCTATGTCTTTGAGGAAGAACGCACCATCGGCGGTGGCGGTGCGTGACATATTGCCCCTGACGGTCCGCGCGCTGCTGGCGCTGCTGCTGGTCCTGCTCGGCCCGGCGGCGGCGCAGGCGGCGCATATCGCGGCCCGGCTGGAGGCGGAGACGCTGCGCCCCGCGCCAGGCAGCAGGGTGACCCTGGCGCTCAGCATGGTGCCCGAGCGTGACTGGCATGGTTACTGGCAGAACCCCGGCGATGCCGGCGCCCCCGCCGATATCGCCTGGACGCTCCCCGCCGGCGTCAAGGTCGGGCCGATGCGCTATCCGGTGCCGCAGCGGCTCATCGTCCAGGGGCTGATGAACTATGTCTATGAGCGGCCCTATGCGCTGCTCATGATCCTCGACGTGCCCCGGGGCGCGAAGCCGGGGACGCCGCTGAAACTGGCGGGCAAGGCGCGCTGGCTGGCCTGTTCGCCGATCATCTGCGTGCCCGAGCAGGGCATGGTCGCGATCGACCTCATCGTCGGCGACGGCGCGGTGCCGCCGGCCAGCCGCGCGCGCTTCGACGGCTGGCGCGCGAGGCTGCCGCTGCCGCTTGGCCAGCCGGCCAGCTTCGAGGCGAAGGGCGGCAAGGTCCGTCTGGCCATCCCCTTTCCGAAGGGGCGGCCTGTCACCAATCCCTATTTCTACCCGGCAACCGACGGCGTGATCGACTATGCCGCGCCCCAGGCGATCAGCCGCAAAGGCGACCGGCTGATCGTCGAGATGAAGGCGTCGGCGCTGGGCCGGCCCGGCGCTGCGATCGACGGGGTGATCGCGATCGGCCCGGATCGCGGCCTCGCGCTCACCGCGCGGCCCGGCAAGGTTCCGGCGGCGGGCGTGCCGATCGTCGCGGCGGGCCAGGATGCGCCGGGCGGCGGATGGCGGACCTTCGCGCTCGCGCTGGGCGGCGCGCTGCTCGGCGGGGTGCTGCTCAACCTGATGCCCTGCGTCTTCCCGATCCTCAGCCTCAAGGCGCTCAGCCTCGCGCGCAGCGGGGAGACCGATCGGCAGGCGCGGATCGAGGCCGTGGCCTATGCCGGGGGCGTGATCCTCAGCTGCGTCGCGCTGGCGCTCGCCCTGCTTGCCCTGCGCGCGGGCGGCGCGGCGGCGGGCTGGGGCTTCCAGCTGCAGGATCCGCGCATGGTGTTCGCGCTGCTGCTGCTCGTCACTGCGATCAGCCTCAACCTTGCCGGCCTGTTCGAGCTGCGCGCGATCGGCCTTGGCGAGGCGCTGACGCGCGGGCAGGGCGCAACGCCGGCCTTCTGGACCGGCGTGCTCGCCGCGCTGATCGCGACGCCTTGCAGCGGCCCGTTCATGGCCGGCGCGGTCGGCGCGGCGCTGCTGTTGCCGCCGGTGGGCGCCGTCGCGATATTCGCCGGGCTGGGCTTCGGCCTCGCCTTGCCCTTCCTGGCGATCGGATTCATTCCCGCGCTGCGCCGCCTGCTGCCGAAGCCGGGGGCCTGGATGGAACGGCTGCGCCATATCCTGGCGGTGCCGATGTTCCTGACCGCGCTGGGGCTGGCCTGGGTGTTGGGGCGCCAGGTCGGGGTGGACCAGCTTGTCGTCGGCCTGGGCGCGGCGCTGTTGCTCGGGCTGGCGCTATGGTGGGTCGGGGCGCGACAGGCGCGGGGCAAGCGCCACAGCTGGGCGCCGCTGCTGCCGGTCGCCGCGCTGGCGGCCGCGCTGATCCTGTTCGCCCCCGCGACCACCGCTCCCGCAACGGCGTCGCCGGCCGGCGCTCCGGGCGCCGAGCCGTTCAGCGAGGCACGCCTCGCCGCGCTGCAGACCGAGCGCAAGCCGGTCTTCCTCTATTTCACCGCCGACTGGTGCCTGACCTGCAAGGTCAACGAGCAGGCGGCGATCGAGCGGCCCGTCGTCCGCCAGGCCTTCGCCGAAGCCGGTATCGCGGTGATGGTCGGTGACTGGACCAATGGCGACCCCGCGATAGGCCGCTTCCTCGAAGCGCAGGGACGGTCGGGCGTTCCGCTCTACCTGTTCTATCATCGCGATGGCCGCATCGAGACCCTGCCACAGCTGTTGACGCCCCGCCTGCTGACCGGACTGGCCGCTTAGAAAAGCCCCGTCATGCTGAACTTGTTTCAGCATCCACCCGTCCACGGGAGCGGTAGAACAGGGGAAAGAGTGACTTCGAAGCAAGTCCAACATTATCGGCGGAGGCCAGGTCAGGCCGCGAGCTTGAGCTGATTGCGGCCACTGTTCTTGGCCAGGTAGAGCGCGCGATCCGCTTCGGCGAGCAGATCGTCGGCGGCCTGGCCCGGCTTCGATCGTGCCAGCCCCATGCTGATCGTCATATGCAGGCCGATCCCCTCGGGCGATCCGGTCAGCTCCGGCGACAGGGCGATCTTCTGGCTGGCGATCGCGGCGATCAGCCTTTCGGCCGTCGCCACTGCGGCGCCGGCGATCCTGTCCTCGATCAGCAGGGCGAATTCCTCGCCACCGATCCGCGCGATCATCTCGCCGTCTTTCAGCAGGCTGCTGGCGGCGGCGGCGATGTGGCGCAGCACCGCATCGCCGGCAGGGTGGCCGAAGGCGTCGTTGATCCGTTTGAAATGGTCTAGGTCGAACAGCGCCAGCGCCAGCGCATGGCCTGCCTCCATCCGCGTTTCCAGCCGTTCGAAGAAGGCCCGGCGGTTGGGCAGGCCGGTCAGCGGGTCGGTCCGCGCGTCGCGGCGCGCGCTTACTGCCTTCTGGCGAAGCTGCATGTCGATCAGCGTCCGCGCGGTGACGTCGCGGAACACGCCGCTGATCCCCTCGCCCTGTCCGCCGAACGTGCCCGCGTGGAGGGCGAACTCGATATAGCGGGTCACGCCCAGCGCATCGACGATCTGGCTGGTGAAGGCATAGTGCGGGATACGGCCGGCCCGTAGCCGCGCCAGCGCATGGTTGAAGCGGTTATGATCGCGCTGGGGCAGGTCGGCCAGCACCGGCCGGCCGATCGCCCCGGCGACGCTGCGGCCGGTCACCGCCTGATAGGCAGGATTCAGATAGGCCCAGGCATTCCGATCATCGATGCGGAACAGGACATCGCCGATGCGATCCGCGATGCCGTGCATATTGGCGAGGTGCGCCGCCGTGCGGGCAGCCAGTTCGTCGCGCTCGTCGAGCAATGCCGCGATCGGAAGTGCGCACAGGAACATCGTCGCGATGAACAATTGCATCACATAGACCCGTTCGGCCGCGCTCACCGGCATCAGCGCGAACGGGCCGCTGCCCTCGATCGTGAACCAGCTGGCGACGATGGCGATGATCGCCACCGATCCGGCCGCGCCCGGCGCGCGCAGCAGGAAAGTCGGCACCAGCAGCGCCGGCACGATCAGGAAGCTGAGCACATAGGTCGACTGGCCGAACACCAGCGCCGTCGTCCCCGCCACCAGCCCCAGCATCGCGATGCTCCGGCCCAGCGCCGCCGGCCGGATGCGGTCGGGCCGGAAGTCGCGCGCCGCCCGGTGTAGCACGATCAGCAGCGGCGTCATGATCAGCAGGCCGCAGCCATGGGTGGTGATCCAGCCGGCGGCGATTTGCCACCAGGAGGCGCCCGAAACGCCATGCATCACCAATCCCATCATGATCGCCGGCGGAACGCAGGCGATTACCGAGGACAGCGCGAAGCGCAGCAGATTGGCCGAATCGTCGAACAGCCGGTCGGCCGGGCTCAGCCGCGCCATCAGCGCGGCGGCGATAAGCGCCTCGCCGACGCCCGCGACGGACAATGCCAGCGCCAGCGCCTCCGTCCTGCCGCTCCAAAGATTGAAGAGGAAGGACAGCAGCAGCGTGACCAGGATGTAGAGCGAGTGGCGCTGGCGGGGCTCGATCAGCAGGAAGGCGGTCAATATCGCATTCGCGAACCAGACGGTGGCAAGCCCGCCGCCATGCCGCGTGAAGGCGACGCTCAACGCGGCCGATGACGTCCAGAGCAAGGCGAGAAGGAGCGATCTCATCAGCCCGGCAATCATGGTCCGCCCCCGCAAACTCGTACCTGCAAACCTTTGCATACTGTAGTTTTACTTGGGCCGAAAGTCGTAAAGAAGGGCTTAACGACGCGTCGGGGCCTGCGCGATTCCCGTCGCGGCTTGCCAGCGCACGCCCGATCGCCGATGGCGGGCCATGGCCGTGCCTTCACCCTGTACCAACATCTGCTCGATCGATCCGGCGACCGGTTATTGCATCGGCTGCCTGCGGACGGTCGAGGAGATCGCCGGCTGGGGATCGAGCGACGATGATGGGAAGCGTGCGGTGCTCGAACGGTTGAAGCGGCGCGCGCTCAGGAAAGATTGAGCGCGGGGCGGCCGCGTTCGATCGTCGCGGTGGCAAGGGTCGATATGGCGCCGCCGGGGCGGCTCACCTGGTCGACCCCGCGGAACAGCGTCTGCCATTGGTCGCGCCCGACATCGCATATCGCATAGCCGCGCCTGTCACTGGAATATTTGAGGTCGGGGTTGTTGGCCCGGACTTGTGCCTGGGTCTCCGGCCTGACCCAGCCGTCGCCACCCGAACTGATCGAGGTGGTCACCAGCTCGACCGCGACGACCTCGTCCTTCCTGGCCCGGCGCAGCTCGGCGGCGAAATTCTGATGTTCGTCGCCGGTCATCACCACCGCATTGCCCCGCCCGGCGAGGCTGTCGAGCATGCGCTGGCGCGCCACTTCATAGCCGGCCCAGCTGTCGACATTGCGAATTCGCGCGTCGCCGTCGTCGGTGCGCCGCTCCAGCGACATCAGCATCACCTGCTGGGCGATCAGGTCCCATCGGCTGCCGCTGTCGCGCAGGCCCTTGCCCAGCCACTGCTCCTGCGCGGCGCCCAGCACCGTCGTCGCCGGGGCGTCGATGCCCGGACAGACCGGATCGAATCCGCCCTGGCAGGGAAGCGGGCTGCGATATTGGCGGGTGTCCAGGAAATGCGCGGTCAACAGGTCGCCCAGACGGATGCGGCGGTACAGCTGCATCGCCGATCCGTCGGGCATCTGCGCGCGGCGCAGCGGCATATGCTCATAATAGGCCTGCATCGCCGCCGCCCGGCGGATCGCGAACAGCGCGGGATCGCGCTGATAGGGGCTGACGGTCGAGGTCCAGTTGTCGACCACCTCATGATCGTCGAAGGTGGTGAACCAGGCGGCGGCGCGGTGCGCAGCCTGAAGGTCCTGGTCCATCTTGTACTGGGCGTAGCGGCGGCGATAGTCACCGATCGTCAGGCAGTCGGCGCCGACATGATCGCGGACATTGTCCTTGGCCGATCCGTCGCGCTCATAGTTCACCTGCCGGGCGCGGTCCTCGTAGATATAGTCGCCATAATGCCAGACGAAGGCGACATCCTCCTGTGCCAGATGGCGATAGGCGGTGAACAGGCCATGCTCATAATGCTGGCAGCCGGCGACGCCGAAGCGGATCCGGTCGAGCCGCGCGCCGGGGGCGGGCAGGGTGCGGGCGCGGCCCAGGGGTGTCTTGTCCCGGCCGAGGATGAAGCGATACCAATAGGGCCGGTCGGGCTGGAGCCCGGTCAGCTCGACATGAATCGAATGGCCGAGCTCGGGCCAGGCGGTCGCCTTGCCCTTCTGCGCAAGCCGGCGCATCCCCTCGTCCTCATAGACGAACCAGTCGACCTCGACCGGGCCGAACGGCATGCCGCCATGCTCGTCGAAAGGATCGGGACAGAGCCGCGTCCAGATCACGAAGCCGTCATGGCTCGGGTCGCCGGCGGCGATGCCAAGCCGGAAGGGGAAACCCATCAGCAATTGCTGGCCGCGCAGTATGGCGGGGGCCGCAAGCAGGCCGGCGCCGGCACCAGTCAACAATTGTCGGCGGGAAAGCATGCGCGTCACCTGAACGGCTGGGGTTGCAGGCTTATGACGCGGGCGGCACGGCCCTCGCAAGCCCCAGCCAGCGCGCCATTGCCCGATTCCGGCGGAAAATCCCCCATTCGAGCGCGAGCACTAGCAGCAGCGTGACCCCGAACATGGGAAAGACCAGGCCCAGCAGCAGGATCGCGCCGGTCAGCGCCGGCCCGAAGCGCGGCCGACCGAGCGGCAGCGGCGCGCCGAGCAGCCCGTGTGGGCGTCTCCGCCACCACATCACCGCTCCGGTCGCGGCCGTCAGGAACAGCCCGAGAGCGGCAATCAGGCCGAGCAGCTGGTTCGCCCAGCCGAACAGCTGCCCTTCATGTACGGCGATGCCATAGCCAACGGCGCGGTCGATCCAGTGGCGCTCGGCGAAATCCTTGCGGCCGACGACGGTGCCGCTGACTCCGTCGAGGGTCAGGCTGGTGCGCAGCGGCCGGTTGGCGCTGTCGGACTTGGCGGTCCACAGGCCGTCATGGCCGGCGGGCGGCGCGATCAGCACCGGAGCGGCAAGGTTCATGGGCGCGACCTGGGCGATGATCCGGTCGAGCGGTGCATAGTCGATGCGCGGGTGCTCCATCGTCATACCACCATGCTCGGCATGGTCGCCCGTCATCTGTGCCGTCCCGCTGCGTGACGACGTCGACCAGTCCTGCGGCCCGTCAATCTGGTGGGTGAGGGCGCGGACCTCCTTGAGATAGCCGCCCCAGACATTGGCCCAGGGCAGCCCGGTCAGGATCAGCAACAGCGCCAGCGCCGATATCCAGATCGCGACCACGGCATGAAGGTCGCGCCAGAAGCCTCGTCCCCCCAGGGTCAGGCGCGGCCACAGCACGCCGCCCAGCCCCCTGGCGCTGCGCGGCCACCACAGATAGACGCCGGTCAGGATCATCATGATCGCCCAGCAGGCGGCTGTCTCGACGATCCAGCTCCCCGGATCGCCGATCATGAGCTCGCCATGCAGCCGGAAGACGAACCGCATCAGCCGGTCCTGCTCGGCGACGGTCTTGAGGATGGCGAGGGTCTGCGGATGGACGTAGACCCGCGTCTCCGCGCCGCCCTTGCTGCCGACGATCACCTGCACCGCCTGGTCTGGTGCGTCGGGCAACTGATAGCGGTGCAACACCGATCCGGGCACCGCCGCCACCGCCGCATCGGCGATCCGCGCGGCGCTCATGCGCGGGCCTGGGCCGGCGACCTGCGCATAGGGGCGATCGATCAGCGCCTCTATCTGCGGCCGGAACAGATAGAGCGATCCGGTAACAGAAAGACATAATATCAACGGGATGCAGAAGAGGCCTGCATAGAAATGCCAGCGCCACACCGCATTGTACCACCGGCTGCCGGGGGCCTGCACGCTCATAGCGACCACCCCGCCTCGATCGTGAAGGTGCGCTGCGGATAGGGGTGGAACACCCAGGCCTTGTCGTTGGTCAGGTTGTTGACTCCGGCCGAGATACGAAAGCCACGGGCGATGCGGTGGTTGATCCGCGCGTCGATCTGGAGCAGTTCGGACGCATAGCCATAGGTGTCGCCACGCTGGAGCCCGTCTATGTCGCTGTTCGGGCGGGAGGCGTAGCGGCCGCCGAGAGACACATCGGTCGCCGCGTCGATCCGGTAGCGCAGGTTGCCGTTGATCCGCCAGCGCGGGATGCGCGGGAACTGGACGCCCTCCGATGCCGGATCGGCGCGGTTCTTCGCCGTGATCGCATCGATCCAGGCGGCGTTGGCGTCGATGTCCAGCCCTTCCACCGGCCAGTCGCGCGTCTCGACGATCAGCTCCGCGCCATATTGGCGGGTGCGGTCGATATTCTTGAAGGTCTGCACCGACACGCCATTCTGGTTGAAGCCCAGATATTGGAAGATGGCATTCTCCACCCGTTGGTAGAAGAGGCTTCCGGTGATCGTCACCCGGCCCAGCCTGCGGCGCAGCAGCGCGTTGGCGTCGCGACTGCGCTCTGCCTTAAGATTCGGGTCGAAGCTGTTGATATTGAACGATCCGTCGCCGTTGAACGAACCCTGATAAAGTTCGCCGACCGTGGGGTAGCGGGTAGCGGTGGCAAGGCTCAGCTCGGCCGCCCAGTCCGGCGCGAAGGCCCAGCGGGTGGATAGCTTGGGGTCGACATGATGGTCGCGCCGCGGCGCGTAGAGCTGCGACGTCCGCGCACCGATCAGCCCGGCATCATAGGCGCGCCAGAAATCGGCCCGGATGCCGGGCGTGACGGTCAGGCCATCGGCGACGCTGATCACATCTTCGGCGAACAGGCCGACCATCCGGCTCTTGCCGAAGGTGCGGCTGTTGAGTGTGCGGCCGGTTGCCTCGCGCCAGCGCGCGGTCGCGAAATTGAACTGGTCGGTGCGGTAGCGGTTTGCGTTGATCCCGAAGGCGATCGCATGCGCGCCGATCGTCCGCTCCGCCGAGAGATCGAGCGTGTACCAGTCGGTCGGGCCTTGCTCGATAAGCTGGCCCGGCCCGCCGTTCAGTCCGTTGACATAGCCGCTGGAGCGGCGCTGCGTCTGGCGATCGAACTGCAATGTGGACAGGTTGGCATTAAGATCGAATCCGAACACCGGCGCGGAAAGCTTGATTCCGCCCAGCCATTCGTTCTTGGTGTTGGTCGTGATGTTGAAATTGCTGGCTGGGTTGAGCGTGTAGACGGTGCCGTTCAGCAACACCCGGCCGCCATTGGCGGTGGATCCATAGAAAGGCGCTCCGGCCCCATCGCGCAGATAGGTCCTCGGGTTGTGCTGGCTCTCCTCATTCCACCAATAGGTGAACAGCGCCTCGACATGGACGTCGCCGCTGTCGAAGCGGATCTGGGTGCGAAGTTGGTCCTGGCGGCTGTGGATCGGCGAAAAGTCCCCTGCCACAGGCGTCTTGGTGATCAGCGCCGGGTCCACGACACCGCCGGAGATCGGGGTCGCGGCCGATCCCGGTTGCGCGGTCGCGAGCTGATAGAACTGCATGGGCTGGCCGTCGTTGACCAGCCGCCGGCCCGAGACGCGGATCGAAAAGGGGCCGTCCTTCTGCTTTAAGCCAAAACCGGCCTCCGCCGATCCGCCCCACAGTGTCTCCTTCGTGCCGTACTGGCGATAGGGCTGGATGAACCCCTGCACCGTTCCGAATGCCTCGGTCCGCTCGGGCGCGCGGGTGGTGATGTTGACGATCCCGCCCATCGAATTGCCGGAATAGCGCGCCGAATAGGGCCCGTAGACAATATCGAACTGGCGCACCTCGGTCGGGCTCACCACGCCCCAGGCAGGCGGGAAGGAGAAGCTGTTGCCAAGGAAGTTCGACACCACGAACCCGTCGACCATCACCAGCGCGCGGGCGCTCTGGGTGCTGTGGGTGCCGCGAAAGCCGGGGACGGCGTTGTTGTCGCCGATGAAGCGGGTACGCACGAAGAAGTCGGGCGCATATTTGATCAGGTCCTCGACATTGAAGGCGTTGACCGCGCGGAACTGCGCGTCGCCGAGGCTGACCGACAGGCCGCGCGGTTCGATGCTGATCGCGCGGTCGCGCTGTCCGATCACCAGGATCGAATCGAGCGGTGCCTCTTCCTCGGCGAAGGCGGGAGCGGCGGCGAACGGGACGAGGACGAGCGCCGCGAGCAGGCGGCGCGAAACAGTATAGGACATGGATTTCTCGCAGGCATGGGGAACGACGGCCGCCCGAAGGCGGCGGCGGTCATGCGGCGAGCGGAGGTCCTCTCAGCGGCGGCCGGATCTGGCTGCGGCGCGCAACAGGTGGCGCGGTTTCGCCGAGCAGGCCGAGCAGCAGGATGAAGGCGATAGCCAGCGCCAACTGGATCGGATCGGTGACGGGGCCGGCGGGAAGGCCCAGTGCAGCGAAGGAGCAGGGGCCGTCGGCCTGGGCCTTGCCATGACCGTCCTTCGCCGGATCGGTCGGCAGGGCGATGGTGATGCTCTCACCCGCGACGCCGCTGCACAGTTCCACCGTGAGGCCGGTCGACGAGGTCCCGGCCATATAGCCGGCGGGCACCAGCGCGCGCACCGCCAGCGCCAGCGCGACGAGCAGCATCGCGAGCCCGGCATGCCGGCGGAAATAGTTGCGCAGCCCCTGCATTTGCGGGGCTGTTAGCGGCGCGACGAAGGGATGTCACCTTTTTTCCGTTCCCTCGACCCTCGACCCAATCCGTCAATCCAGCTTCGGTTGGAGCGACGAGTAATGGCCGAGTGACGGGGTGAAGCTGGTGCCCTGTTTCGCTGCTCCGGCAAAAAGGCCGGCTCACTCGCCCATCGGCGCGTAGGTCCAGCGCATCGGCCGCTCTCCGTCGGCCAGCGCGATCTCCGCCTTCAGCAGCTTGCCCTCGCGCCAGTAGCGGATGCGCTGCGGATAATCATGGGCGGGATTGGCGAACACCACCTCCTGCGCCGCCGACCGCACCAGCGGGAAGCGGGTCGGCGGCGCTCCCTCGGGTGAGCCGAAGAAGGCGATCCCGCCATCGGCTTCCCGCACGATCCGCATCGTCTCCCACCCGGCGAGCGTCTCGCCCCGCCCGTTGCGGCCGGCGCCGATCATGATCCCGCCGCGCGCCGGGGTCCAATATTCCTCGGTCCACCGGTCGCCGCTGCTCTGCTGCCAGGCACCGGCCATCCAGTCGGGCAGGGCAGGGGCCGGTTCGGCGGCAAGCGGCGATGCTGCCAGCGCCAGACATGCGATGAAGCCGGTCCGCATCCTTCACCCCCTTTTGACCTCGTCATTCCCGCGCAGGCGGGAATCCACGGTCACGGGACATTCTGCCTCTTGCGGGCTGCCGTCCACGGATTCCCGCTTTCGCGGGACCTTCGAATTAATCCCGCTCCTCCTGATCCGTCATTCCCGCCCTTCGACTGCCTGCAAGGCAGGCGCTCAGGATAAACTTCGGCTATATGCCGAAGACGGGAATCCATATTCTCTGAAGCTCGAACCTCTTGGCGGAAGGGGTTATGGATCCCCGCATCCGCGAGGATGACGCGTGTTGGGGGGCGGACGCTCTTTACGCAAAGGTCCCGCTTTCGCGGGAAAGACGACCGAGGGGGATTATCCCGGCTTTCTCAGGAAGGCCCAGCCATAGGCGGGCAGGCGCAGCATCTTGCGGTTGACGGTGATGCCCGGCGCGGACAGCGGATCGGCCAGTGCGGTGGCATAGGCGGCGGGCAGCGGCCAGTCCTGCGGCTCGCGCGCGATATTGTACAGGCACAATATCGTCTCCCCGCCCCGCGTGCGGGTGAAGGCGAGGATGTCGTCGCCGGCTTCCACGAAATCGATATCGCCGCACTGGATGGCGGGATTCTCGCGGCGCCAGGCAAGCGCCCTGCGGTAGAAGTGGAGCATCGCGCGCGGGTCGGCCTCCTGGACGTCGACCGCGCGTGCCTTGTGCTCGCCGGGGATCGGCAGCCAGGGTTTGGCGGTGGAAAAGCCCGCCTGCGGCTCGTCCCGGCTCCACGGCATCGGCGTGCGGCAGCCGTCGCGGCCCTTGAAGCTGGGCCAGAAGCGGATGCCATAGGGATCGCGCAGGTCCTCATAGGCGATCTCGGCCTCGGGCAGGCCCAGTTCCTCGCCCTGATAGATGCAGATCGTGCCGCGCAGCGCGACGAGGATCGCGATGGCGAGCCGGCCGATCCGGTTCGGATCGTCGCCGGCCTCGGCGAAGCGGCTGACATGGCGCATCACGTCATGGTTGGACAGCGCCCAGCAGACCCAGCCGTCCGCCGATGCCTTCAGGAATTTGGTCACGGTCTCGCGGAAGACGCGCGGCGAGAATTCGGTGCCGAACAGGTCGAACGTATAGCAGAAGTGCAGGGTGTCGCCGCCCGACGTGTACAGGCCCACCGTCTGCGGCGCCCGCTCGCCATCGCCGACCTCGCCGACCGCGACCGTGCCCGGATATTCCTCCAGCAGCGCGCGGATGCGTTTCAGATAGGCGAGATTCTCGGGCTGGGTCTTGTCGTACAGATGCTCTTGGAAGCCATAGGGGTTGGTTTCGGGGATGTCGTGCGCGGCCATGCGGCGGGCGGGGGGATTGTCGCGCAGCTTCGCGTCGTGGAAATAATGGTTGCAGGCGTCGAGCCGGAAGCCGTCCACCCCGCGATCGAGCCAGAAGCGCATTTCCTCGATCATCGCATCCTGCACGGCCGGCGCGTGGAAATTGATGTCGGGCTGAGAGGCCAGGAAACTGTGCATATAATATTGCATCCGCGTCCCGTCCCATTCCCAGGCGGGCCCGCCGAAGATCGACAGCCAGTTGTTCGGGGCGGTGCCGTCGGGCTTGGGATCGGCCCAGACATACCAGTCGGCCCGGGGATTGTCGCGGCTCGACCGGCTCTCCTGGAACCAGGCGTGCTGATCGGATGTGTGGCTGATCACCTGATCGATGATGATCTTCAACCCCAGCGCATGGGCGCGGGCCAGCAGCGCATCGAAATCGGCGAGGGTCCCGAACATCGGATCGACGGCGCGATAATCGGATACGTCATAGCCCATGTCGGCCATCGGCGACTTGAAGAAGGGGGAGACCCAGATCGCGTCGACCCCCAGCGAGGCGATATGGTCGAGACGCGCGGTGACGCCCTTCAGGTCGCCTATGCCGTCGCCGTCGCTGTCCTGGAAGGAACGGGGATAGACCTGGTAGATGACGGCGCCGCGCCACCAGTCGCCATCGCCACTTCCAGCCATTATGGACCTTCTTCCTCAATGAGATAGCCCACCGAACGCGGATCGATTGTGAACGTCGCGCCATCGATGTCGATACGCCGCCACTGATGGCCCGGACGCGGCGAAAGGGCAAGCGTCAGGGGCGCGTCCTCGCGGTTGAAGGCGATCGCGATCCGGCACGGCTGCTCGGGCAGGTGAAGCAGCATCACCAGCGCGGCGGTTCGCGGATCGTGCCAGTCCTGCGCGTCGAACTCACGCCCGTCGAAGGTCAGCCAGTCGACGTCCGCCCCGCCCAGCAGCACCGGATCGGACAGGACCGGGCACGCGCCGCGGGCGGCGGCCAGGCCAGCGACATATTGCTCCAGTTCACTGTCGCGCGCCTGCCAGTCGATCCAACTGACCGCATTGTCCTGCGCATAGGCGTTGTTGTTGCCGCGCTGGCTCCGGCCGAACTCGTCGCCGGCGGTCAGCATGATCGTCCCGCGCGATGCGAACAGCGTAGCGAGCAGCGCCTTGATGTCGCGGCGGCGGGCGGCGAGGATGCCGGGGTCTTCGGTCGGGCCTTCGGCGCCGTTGTTCCAGCTGTAATTGTCGTTGTGCCCGTCGCGATTGGCCTCGCCGTTCGCCTCATTATGCTTGGTCGCATAGGCGGTCAGGTCGGCGAGCGTGAAGCCGTCATGCGAGGCGATGAAATTGACGCTGCGGCTGTGCGTGCGGCCGTGGTTGCCGAAGATGTCGGACGATCCCGCCAGGCGGGTGGCGAGATCGCCGATGCTGTGGGGATCGCCGCGCCAGAAGCGGCGGACATCGTCGCGATAGCGGTCGTTCCATTCCAGGAAGGGTTCGCCGAAATTGCCGAGCTGATAGCCGCCGGGCCCGATGTCCCAGGGCTCGGCGATCAGGATGCGGTCGGACAGGATCGGATCGTTCCGCATTTCGCGCAGCAGCGTGGCATTGGGTTCGAAGCCGTCACGGCCACGGCCCAGTATCGGCGCCAGATCGAAGCGGAAGCCGTCTATCCCGGCCAGCGTCACGAAATGGCGCATCGCATCCAGGATCAGGCGGCGGGTCGCCGGGTGGTCGCAATCGAGCGTGTTGCCGCAGCCGCTGTCGTTGGCCAGCGTGCCGGGCTCGTCGCGGATCGTCTTGAAATAGGCGTGGTTGTCGATCCCGCGCAGCGACAGGGTCGGGCCAAGCGCATCGCTTTCGCCGCTATGGTTGAAGACGACGTCGAGCAGCACCGCGATCCCGGCATCGTGCAGCGCCGCGACGGTGCGGCGCAGTTCGTCGAGGCCGCCCGGCGCGAGGCGCGGATCGAGCGCCATGAAGCCGACCGGATTATAGCCCCAGCTGTTGCTGAGCCCGAGCGGGCCGAGATGGCGTTCGTCGATCCAGGCGGTGATCGGCATCAGCTCCACCGCGCCGACGCCGATCTTCCCGAGATGATCGATGATCTCCGGCCGGCCGAGCGCGGCGATGGTGCCGCGCTCGCCCTCCGGAACGGCAGGATGGAGGCGGGTGAAGCCCCGGACATTGACCTCGTAGATCAGCCCGCCGGGGGCGAAGCGCGGCGGTTCAGGCGCCAGTGGCGCGGGCAGGGCGGTGACGACCGCCTTGGGCATCAGCGGCGCGGTGTCGATCCCCTCCTCGCGCCGCGCGGCGAGGCGCGGGTCATAGGCATAGGGCCTGTCGATCGCGACGGCATAGGGGTCGGCGAGCAGCTTGGCGGGGTCGAACCAGTTGCCGATCGCCGGATCATAGGGCCCGTCGGCGCGGAAGCCGTAGCGCGCGCCCTCGGTCAGGCCGGGCACGGTGGCCTGGAAGACGTCGGCCGGCCCACGCTCGAGCGGGACACGGGTTTCGCGGTCGTCCTCATCAAAAATGCAGACCCATGCGGCATCAGCCGTCTCGGACCAGATGGCGAAATGCACACCCTCGGGGACAATGGTCGCGCCATAGCGGGGCGGGGGAGATGCCACCTAGAAGATCCTCCCTACGCGAAGCGTGGGGAGGGGGACCACCCGCAGGGTGGTGGAGGGGTAATGCGAGAGCGCGCGGTCAGCGACGACGGTGAGGTTGGAAAACCCCTCCACCACGCTTCGCGCGGTCCCCCTCCCCATGCTGCGCATAGGGAGGATCTGGGAACGATATTGCCTCACGTCACCACGTCGGGCGCGGTCCGCCCGGTGTGCCGCGCGATTCCTGCGATCGTCTCCACCGCCGCGATCAGGTCGGCGATCGCCTCGCCGGTCTCACGGTCAAGGTCACCATCCGCCGGCTCATAGCGCTCGATATAGACGCGGATCGTCGCCCCGGAGGTGCCGGTGCCCGACAGTCGGAACACGATCCGCGATCCGCCCTCGAACAATATGCGAATGCCCTGCTTGCGGCTTTCCGATCCGTCGACCGGATCATGATAGGCGAAGTCGTCGGCCGCCTCGATCCGCAGGTCGCCGATCCCGGTGCCCGGCAAGGCGTCCAGCCTTCCGCGTAGCTCCACCATCAGCGTATCGGCGGCGGCGCTGTCGACGCCCTCATAATCGTGGCGGGCATAATAGTTGCGGCCGAAGCGCTGCCAATGTTCGCGGGCGATCTCGATCACGCTCTGGCGCCGCACCGCCAGGATATTGAGCCACAGCAGCACCGCCCACAGCCCGTCCTTCTCGCGGACATGGTCCGATCCGGTGCCGGCACTTTCCTCGCCGCAGATCGTCGCCTTGCCTGCGTCGAGCAGGTTGCCGAAGAATTTCCAGCCGGTCGGCGTCTCGAACAGGGGCAGGCCCAGCCCCTCGGCCACCTTGTCGGCCGCGCCGCTGGTCGGCATCGAGCGGGCGATTCCGGCGAGGCCCCGGGCATAGCCGGGCGCCAGATGGGCGTTGGCGGCGAGCATCGCCAGCGAGTCCGAAGGGGTGACGAACAGTCCCTTGCCGATGATCAGGTTGCGATCGCCATCGCCATCGGATGCCGCGCCGAAATCGGGGGCGTCCGGCCCCATCATCTCGTCGTACAGCGCCTTGGCGTGGACAAGGTTGGGATCGGGATGATGGCCGCCGAAATCGGGCAGCGGCACGCCGTTGCGCACCGTTCCGGCGGGCGCGCCCAGCCGGCTCTCCAATATCTCGGTGGCATAAGGCCCGGTCACCGCGCTCATGGCGTCGAAGGCGATGCGGAAGCCGCCACCGATCAGCGCGCGGATCGCGTCGAAATCGAACAACTGCTCCATCAGCGCGGCATAGTCGGCCACCGGATCGATGATACGCACCACCGCCCCGCCCACCCGCGTCTCGCCGTCGCGGTCGAGATCGACGTCGGCGCTGTCGAGCGTCAGATAGCGGTCGATCGCGGTGCTGCGCGCGAAGATCGCGTCGGTGATCTTCTCGGGCGCCGGGCCGCCATTGGAGATATTGTACTTGATCCCGAAATCCTCGGTCGGCCCGCCGGGATTGTGGCTGGCGGACAATATGATCCCGCCGAACGCGCCATATCTGCGGATGACATGGCTGGCCGCCGGGGTGGAGAGGATGCCGCCGCGTCCGATCAGGATGGTCCCGAAGCCATTGGCGGCGGCCATGCGGATCGCAGCCTGTATCACCTCGCGGTTATGGAAGCGTCCGTCGCCGCCGATCACCAGCGCTTCGCCGGTGAAACCATCGAGGCTGTCGAAGATCGACTGGATGAAATTCTCGGCATAGCCGGGCTGCTGGAACACCGGCACCTTCTTGCGCAGCCCCGATGTGCCGGGCTTCTGGTCGGCAAAGGGGGTGGTGGGCACTTCCCGGATCGTCATGCGGTCCTGTTCCTGTCGGCGAGCGAACGGTAGAGCGCGGCATAGCGCGCGCTGCCGCGGCCCCAGCCATAATCACCGCGCATGCCCTGCCGCCGCATCGCCTGCCAGAGGTCGGGCGACGAATGGAGGGCAATAGCGCGGCTGATCGCGGCCTTGAGCGCTTCGCCGGAGGCGGGCGGGTGGAGGATGCCCGTCGCGCAGCCCGCCGACAGCGCCGCGTCATTGGCGTCGATGATCGTATCGGCGAGGCCTCCGGTCCGTGCCGCGACCGGGATGGTGCCATAGCGCAGGCCATAGAGCTGCGTCAGGCCGCACGGCTCGAACCGCGACGGGATCAGGATCGCGTCGCATCCCGCCTGCATCAGATGGGCGAGCGGCTCGTCATAGCCCGTGACGACGCCCACCTGTCCGCGATGGCGCGCGGCGGCGCCGATCAGCGCGCCTTCGAAGGCGGCGTCGCCCGATCCCAGCACCGCCAGCCGCCCGCCATGCGCGACGATATGCTCGATCGCATCGACGATCAGGTCGATCCCCTTCTGCCAGGTCAGCCGGCTGATCAGCGCGAAGATCGGCCCCCCATCTCGACTGGCGCCGCGCTTCAGCCCGAAGCGCTTCTCGACCGCCCGGCGGTTCGCGGTGCGGCCGCCCAGCGAGCGGGCCGAAAAAGAGCGGGCAAGGTGCGGGTCGGTCGCCGGGTCCCATTCCCGGTCGTCGATGCCGTTGACGATGCCGTGCACCGCGTCGCCGCGCCCGCGCAGCAGCCCGTCCAGCCCCATGCCGAAGGCGGGGGTGCGGATCTCGTCGGCATAGGTGGGGCTGACGGTGGTGATTGCGTCGGCATATTGGAGCCCAGCCTTCAGGAAGCCGACGCCGCCATAATATTCGACGCCGTCGACCGCCCAGGCGCTGTCGGGCAGGCCCAGCTGCGGGAAGATGCCGGCGTCGAACCGCCCCTGGAAGGCCAGGTTGTGGACGGTCAGCACCACCGGCGTATCGGGCGCCCGGCCATGGCGGACATAGGCGGCCGTCATCGCCGCCTGCCAGTCATGGGCGTGGACGACATCGGCCCGCCAGCCCTTCACGGCGCCCGCCGCGACATCGGCCGCGACCGCCGACAGCGCCGCGAAACGGCGCCAATTGTCGCTCCAGTCATGCCCGGTCAGGTCGGCATAAGGCCCGCCATCGCGGGTGGCGAACAGCGACGGGGAATCGAGCAGCAGCAGGTCCAGCCCGTTGAGCTTGGCGGCGAGCAGCCGAGCCGGGTCGCCGAACAGCGCCTTGTAGCTGTGGACGGCCTTCAGCTTGCTGTCCGCGAAGGCGCGTAGGACCTGCGGATAGGCGGGCAGCAGCAAGCGCGTCTCGACACCGTGCGCCACCAATGCTGGCGGCAGAGCCCCCGCCACATCGGCCAGGCCGCCGGTCTTGATCAGCGGATGAAGCTCGGAAGTTACCGACAGCAGGCGTAACGACATGGCGGTCCCTATGCCACCAACCGGTCGATCATGTCCTGCGTGATCAGGCAGACGCCCTTTTCGGTGCGGCGGAAGCGCCGGGCATCGGCGACCGGGTCCTCGCCGACGATAAGCCCCTTGGGGATCTGCACCCCCTGGTCCAGCACCACCTTGTGCAGCCGCGCCTCGCGGCCGATCTGGCAGCCCGGCATGATCACCGCCTCCGTCACCGAGGAGAAGCTGTTCACCCGGACGCCGGTGAACAACAGGCTGCGGTGGAGCGACGCGCCCGAGATGATGCAGCCGCCCGCGATCAGCGAGGAGGTGGCGGCGCCCCGCCGGCCCTCGTCATTATGGACGAACTTGGCGGGCGGGGTGACCTCGGCATAGCTCCAGATCGGCCAGTCGCGCTCATAGAGGTCGAGCTTGGGGACCACGTCGGTCAGGTCGACATTGGCTTCCCAATAGGCGTCGATGGTGCCGACGTCGCGCCAATAGGCTTCCGGCTCGCTTTCGGCGCGGATGCAGCTCTGCGAAAAGAGGTGGGCCACCGCCTTGCCGTGCTGGACGATATAGGGGATCAGGTCCTTGCCGAAATCATGGCTGCTGCTGGGATCGGCGGCATCGCGGCGCAGCTGCTCCGCCAGGAAGCCGGTCTTGAACACATAGATGCCCATCGAGGCGAGCGCGGTGCCGGGCTTGCCGGGCATCGCCGGCGGATCGGCCGGTTTCTCGACGAACTGCTTGATCCGCGCCTTGTCGTCGATGTGCATCACGCCGAAGCCCGTCGCCTCGAGGCGCGGCACCTCCAGACAGCCGACCGTCACGTCCGCGCCGGCATCGACATGCTGGCGCAGCATCAGCTCATAATCCATCTTGTAGATGTGATCGCCGGCCAGGATGATCATATATTCCGGGTTGTAGCTCTCGATGATGTCGAGATTCTGGAACACCGCGTCGGCGGTCCCCTCATACCACTGGTTTTCCGACACGCGCTGGCTGGCCGGCAATATGTCGAAGCTCTCGTTGCGCTCGGGCCGCAGGAAGTTCCAGCCGCGCTGGAGATGGCGGATCAGCGAATGCGCCTTGTACTGGGTCGCGACCCCCATGCGGCGGATGCCCGAATTGAGCGCGTTCGACAGCGCGAAGTCGATGATCCGCGATTTTCCCCCGAAATAGACGGCGGGCTTGGCGCGCCGGTCGGTCAGTTCGTAGAGCCGGCTGCCGCGCCCGCCGGCCAGCACATAGGCCATGGCGTCCCGCGCGAGGGGCTGGCTGCGGCGATCGTTGGCGGGGTTTGCAGGCATCATTCGGCCTCCAGCATGATCGTTGCGAGGGGCGGTAACGTCACGGAAGCATAGCCATCATCGGCCGCCGAGACATATCCGCTGTTGCCCATATTGCTCCCACCATAGTCGCTTGCGTCGCTGTTGAGGATCTCGCGCCAGCGCCCGCCACGCGACAGCTTCAGGCCGTAGCCGGGGCGCGGCACCGGGGTCATGTTCGATATGATCGCGATCGGCCGTTCGCCGGGCGCGCGCCGTTCCCAGGCGAACACCGAATTGGCGCTGTCGTCGACCACCAGCCAGTGGAAGCCCTCCGCCTCGCAATCTCGCGCGTGGAGGGCGAGGCGGTCGCGGTAGAGCCGGTTGAGGTCGCGGACCAGACGGCGCACGCCCTCATGCGCGGGCGCGTCGAGCAGGTGCCAGTCGAGCGCGCGTTCCTCGCTCCATTCGGCGCGCTGGGCGAATTCCTGGCCCATGAACAGCAGCTTCTTGCCCGGATAGCCCCACATCAGCGCATAATAGGCCCGGAGATTGGCGAATTTCTGCCAGTCGTCGCCGGCCATCTTGTTGAGCAGCGATCCCTTGCCGTGGACCACCTCGTCATGGCTGAGCGGCAGCACATAATTCTCGCCGAACGCGTAGAGCAGCCCGAAGGTTATGTCGTTGTGGTGATGGACGCGATGCACGGGCTCGCGCGCCATGTAGCGCAGCGTGTCGTGCATGAAGCCCATGTTCCACTTGAAGCCGAAGCCCAGCCCGCCCTCGTGGACGGGGTGCGACACCTTGGGCCAGCTCGTCGATTCCTCGGCGATCGTCATCACGCCGGGGTGCTGGCCATAGATTTCGCGGTTCATCGCCTGGAGGAAGGATACCGCCTCCAGATTCTCGCGCCCGCCATGCTGATTGGGCAGCCACTCGCCGTCCTTGCGCGAATAATCGAGGTAGAGCATCGACGCGACGGCATCGACGCGCAGGCCATCAAGGTGATATTTTTCAGCCCAATAGAGAGCATTGTTGACAAGAAAACTCATCACCTCGCGCCGGCCGAAATTGTAGATGGCGGTGTTCCAGTCGGGGTGGAAACCCTTGCGTGGATCGGCATGTTCGTAGAGCGCGGTGCCGTCGAAGCGGGCCAGCCCATGCTCATCGGTCGGGAAATGCGCGGGCACCCAGTCGAGGATCACGCCGATCCCCGCGCGGTGGGCGCCGTCGACGAAGCGGGCGAAGCCCTCCGGCCGGCCGAAGCGGGCCGTCGGGGCATAGAGGCCGGTGGTCTGGTAGCCCCAGCTCGGATCATAGGGATATTCGGTGATCGGCAGCAACTCGATATGGGTGAAGCCCATTTCCGCGACATAGGGGATCAGCCGCTCGGCCAGCGCATCCCAGGTCAAAAACTGCCCATGCTCGTCGCGGGCCCATGATCCGGCGTGCAGTTCGTAGATCGAGACGGGCTGGCGTCGGATATCGGTCTTGCGCCAGAAGTCGCGATGGGCGGTGTCGCCCCAGTCGTGGGCGAGCGGGGCGGTCGTGATCGAGGCCGTGGCCGGGCGCAGCTCCGAACGGAAGGCGAAGGGGTCGGCCTTCAGCGGCAGCGTCTTGCCGTCGGCGCCGACGATCTCGAACTTATAGGGCTCGTCCTCGCCAATGTCGGGGACGAAGATTTCCCAGATGCCGGTGTCGCGCCGCAGCCGCATCACATGGCGGCGCCCGTCCCACTGATTGAACAGACCTACCACCGAGACCCGCTTCGCATTGGGTGCCCACACCGCGAAATGGACCCCATCGGCGCCTTCGTGGCGCAGCTTGTGGGCGCCCATCTTGTCGAACAGCCGCAGGTGCGATCCCTCGGCGATATAATAATCGTCCATCGGCCCCAGCACCGGCCCGAAGCTGTAGGCATCGGCAACGATCCATTCGCCGTCGGCATTGGCCGCGCGGTAGCGCAGCGGCTGCGCCTTGCGGATGTTGAGCGGCCCCTCGAACAGCCCGGCCCTGTCGATCCTGGCAAGTCTTCCGGCGAGCTTGCCGGCCAGGGTCAGCGCCTCGGCGCTTTCCGCGCCTGGGATGAAGGCACGGGCGATCAGGCCCTTGTCCGCGGGATGGACGCCCAGCACCGCGAAGGGATCGCCATGCGTGCCCCTGGCAAGGGCCGCGATCTCGGCGGGGGGCAGGGGGGAGGGTTTTGTTATCGTTATGCTCCGCATCCCCGAATCCGGGGGCAAGTCGGTGGATAAGTCGGGGCTAGTCTAGAGCACGCCCCAGATTTCAGAAGCATATTGTCTGATCGTGCGATCCGACGAGAACCAGCCCATGCCCGCGACATTCCGGATCGCCATCGCGTTCCAGGCCGCCCGGTCGCCCCACAGCGTGTCGATCTCGCGCTGCTTGGCGGCATAGCTGTCGAAATCGGCTGCGACCATGAACCAGTCATGGTCGTAAAGCCCGGCGACCAGATTCTTGTAGCGGTCCCGGTCGTCGGGCGAGAAGACGCCGCCGCCGATCGCGTGCAGCGCCTGGGACAGTTCGCGCGATCCCTCGATGATTGCGCGCGGATCATGCCCCTCGGCGCGCGCCTTGCCGACCTGATCGGCAGTCAGCCCGAAGATCATGATGTTCTCCGCCCCGACATGGTCGCGCATCTCGACATTGGCGCCGTCCAGCGTGCCGATCGTCAGCGCGCCGTTCAGCGCGAACTTCATGTTGCCGGTGCCCGACGCCTCCATGCCGGCGGTGGAGATCTGCTCGGACAGGTCGGCCGCCGGCATCATCATCTCGGCCAGCGAGACATTGTAGTTGGGCACGAACGCCACCTTGAGCAGGCCCTGCACCGCCGGATCATGGTTGATCACCCGGGCGACGTCATTGGCCAGCTTTATGATCAGCTTGGCGTTGTGATAGCTCGGCGCCGCCTTGCCGCCGAACAGCTTGACCCTCGGCACCCAGTCCCGCTCTGGATGCGAGCGGATCTGGTCGTACAGCGCTACCGCCTCGATGATGTTGAGCAGCTGGCGCTTATATTCGTGGATGCGCTTGATCTGAGTGTCGAATAGCGCCGCGGGATCGATCTTCAGTCCCATCCGCTCGCGCAGCAGGTTCGACAGCGCCACCTTCTTGGCCAGCTTGACCGCCGCGAACTTCTCGCGGAACGCCGCGTCGTCCGCAAACCGGCCGAGGTCGCGCAGCTTCTCGGTATCGTCGAGGAAGGCGTCGCCGATCGCCTCGCGGATCAGCGTGGTCAGTTCGGGATTGCACTGCATCAGCCAGCGGCGCGGGGTGATGCCGTTGGTCTTGTTGTTGATCCGGTCGGGATATAGCCGGTGGAAGCCGGCGAACACCGTCTCCTTCATCAGCTCGGTGTGGAGCGCGGAGACGCCGTTGACACTGTGCGATCCGGCGAAGGCGAGGTTGCCCATCCGCACCCGCCGTTCGCCGCCCTCGTCGATCAGCGATATCGCGCTGATCGCCGCATCGTCGAAGCCGTGCTGGCGGCGCGCCTCGATCAGCAGCTTGGCGTTGATCGCATAGACCAGCTGCATGTGGCGGGGCAGCAACTGCTCGAACAGGTGGATCGGCCAGCTTTCCAGCGCCTCGGGCAGCAAGGTGTGGTTGGTGTAGCCAAAGGTGGCGCGGGTGATGTCCCACGCCTCGTCGAAGTCGAGATTGTGGAGGTCGATAAGTATCCGCATCAGCTCGGCCACCGACACCGCCGGATGGGTGTCGTTGAGCTGGATCGCCGCCTTGTCGGGAAGCGTCCGGATATCGCCGAAATATTGGACGTGGCGGCGGACGATGTCCTGCAGGGAGGCCGAGGAGAAGAAATATTCCTGGCGCAGCCGCAACTCCTGCCCGGCCTGATGGCTGTCGGCGGGATAGAGCACGCGGGTCAGCGCCTCCGCCTTGTTGCTCTCCTTGAGCGCGCCGATATGGTCGCCCGCGTTGAACGCGTCGAGCAGGATCGGGTCGATCGGCTGCGCGGTCCACAGCCGCAGCGTGTTGACCCGGGTGCCGCGCCAGCCGACCACCGGCGTGTCGAAGGCGGTGGCGATGATCCGGTCTTGCGGCTTCCAACTGCGGGCATGGTCTCCGCTGCCGTCGGCGGCGGCAAGGTCGACGACGCCGCCGAAGCCGATCTCGTAGCTCGCCTCGCGCCGCTCGAACTCCCAGGGATTGCCGTGCGCCAGCCACGTCTCCGGCAGCTCTACCTGCCAGCCGTCCGAAATCTCCTGTCGGAACATGCCGTTCACATAGCGGATGCCATAGCCATAGGCCGGCACGTCGACCGAGGCGAGCGACTCCATGAAGCAGGCGGCGAGCCGCCCCAGGCCGCCATTGCCCAGCGCGGCATCGGGTTCCAGCTCGCGGATCAGGTCGATATCGACGCCCAGCGAGCTCAGCGCCTCGCGCATCTCGTCCATCAGGCCCAGGTTGGAGATGGCGTCGCGCATCAGCCGGCCGATCAGGAATTCCAGGCTGAGATAATAGACCCGCTTGCCGCCGGCCTGATAGGTTCCCTCGGTGCTGGCGATCCAGCGGTCGATCACCCGGTCGCGGATGACCAGGATGGTCGCGGCCAGCCAATCGTGGCTTTTCGCGGCCGCCGCATTCTTTCCGATCCGATAGGTGAGCCGTTCGATGATCTCCCCGGCCAGTTCGGCGGGGTCGGTGCCCCGTAGGGCCGGCTTCGGCAAGGCTGCGCTGGCGCGGTTCATGGTCGCGACTCCCCCGGGGACCTCTGGCGATGGATCGAGTGTATCGCAGCGGGAGCGGTTCGCAACCGACATGTTGCAGTGCGGCAAAGAAAAGCCGCGGCTTGCGGTTCCGGCCCCGGAAGGGCAGTCTGCTGACAAGGATGTATGTGTCCCTTGATACGTCATTCCCGCTTCCGCGGGAACGAGGAATTGTCCGGAAAGTGGCTGAATGAGCTTGCATGCCATCAACGATGTGGGATCGGTGGCGGATCCCGATGCCCATCTGGGCCTGCCGGGCTGGATCTACAGCGATCCGGAGGTTTTCGCGCTGGAGCAGGAACGCATCTTCCGCCGCTCCTGGCAGCTCGTCTGCCACCTCAACGATCTGCCTAAGGCCGGCGGCTGGCAGGCGCTGGAAATCGGGCGGGAATCGATCCTTGTCATCCGGGGCGACGATGGCGGCGTGCGCGCGCTGGCGAACGTCTGCCGCCACCGCGCCGCCCGCCTCGTCGACGGGGCGGAGGGCTGCGCGAAGAAGCTCATCTGCCCCTACCATGCCTGGACCTACGAACTGGACGGCCGCCTGTCCGGCGTGCCCGGTAAGCGCGACTATCCCGCCTTCGACATGGCCGATTACGGGCTGCATGCCTTCCCGGTCGAAATCTGGCGCGGCTTCATCTTCGTCAATA
Source organism: Rhizorhabdus dicambivorans (assembly GCF_002355275.1). Taxonomy (NCBI): domain Bacteria; kingdom Pseudomonadati; phylum Pseudomonadota; class Alphaproteobacteria; order Sphingomonadales; family Rhizorhabdaceae; genus Rhizorhabdus; species Rhizorhabdus dicambivorans. The sequence continues at coordinate 2,599,610 of NZ_CP023449.1, forward strand.
TCGAGGGCGTGGGCCCATCGGTCGCCGAGATGATGGCGCCCTATGCGGAAGAGGTGGCGCCCTATCGGTTCGAGGAGATGCGCGCGCTCGGCCGCGTGGTGATGCGCCCGCGCACGGTGAACTGGAAGAACATCGCCGACAATTATTCGGACGGGCTCCACATCCCCGTCGCCCATCCGGGGTTGAAGCGGCTGTTCGGCCCCGGCTACGGGATCGAGGCCGAAACCTGGGTCGACAAGATGTGGGGCCCGCTGCTCGAAGGGGTGCCGGGCAGTTCGTCGGAGGCGCTCTATCGCAAATATCTGCCCCGGGTCGATCATCTCCCCGAGGATCGCCAGCGGCTGTGGACCTATTTCAAGCTCTGGCCGAACACCGCCTTCGACATCTATCCCGACCAGATCGATTTCATGCAGTTCATCCCCGTCTCGCCGACCGAGACGATGATCCGCGAGATCGCCTATGTGCTGCCCGACGAGCGGCGCGAAATGAAGGCGGCGCGCTACCTCAACTGGCGGATCAACCGCATGGTCAATGCCGAGGACACGAAGCTGGTCGCGCGGGTCCAGCAGGGCATGGCGAGCGAAAGCTTCACCCAGGGGCCGCTCGGCCATGGCGAGGTCTGCCTGAAGAGTTTCGCGCGGAAATTCCGCATCCTGATCCCGGAGGCGCGTCAGCCCAGGCGCCCGCCGCCCGGATGGAGCGCCGCCAGCATCGAGGGCCGCCTGTCGTGACCACCAGGCAGGATGTCGTCATCATCGGCGGCGGGCATAACGGCCTCGTCTGCGCCTATTATCTGGCGGTGAAAGGCCTCAAGGTCCGCATCCTCGAGCGGCGCGCCGTCGTCGGCGGCGCGGCGGTAACGGAGGAATTCCATCCCGGCTTCCGCAATTCGGTCGCGAGCTACACGGTCAGCCTGCTCCAGCCGCGCGTGATCCGCGACATGAAGCTGCACGAGCGCGGGCTGCGCGTGGTCGAGCGGCCGATCTCCAATTTTCTGCCGCTTCAGGACGGCGGCTATCTGAAGCTGGGGGGCGGGCTGGACCGCACCCAGGCGGAGTTCCGGCGCTTTTCGGCCCGGGACGCGGAGGTGCTGCCGGCCTATTATGACGCGCTCGACGGGGTGGCGGACGTGCTGCGCGATCTCGCCCTCCGGATACCACCCAATGCCGGCGGCGGGTTGATCGAATTGTTGCGTGCGGCGGCGCAGGGCAGGCCGATCCTGGGGGCGGGCCTTCACCTCCAGCGCGACATGCTCGACCTGTTCGTGAAGAGCGCACGGACCTTCCTCGATGGCTGGTTCGAGCATGATGCGATCAAGGCGGCCTTCGGCTTCGACGCGGTGGTCGGCAACTATGCCAGCCCCGACACGCCGGGGTCCGCCTATGTGCTGCTCCACCATGTCTTCGGGGAGGTGAACGGCAAGAAGGGCGCCTGGGGCCATGCGATCGGCGGCATGGGCGCCATCACCCAGGCGATGAGGGCCGCCTGCGAAGACCATGGCGTGGTGATCGACACCGACGCCGCCGTGGAGCGGGTGCTCGTCGACGGCGGCAGGGCGGTGGGCGTGCGGCTCGCCGACGGCAGCGAGCATATGGCGCCGGTCGTGGCGTCGAACGTCGGGCCGGGCTTGCTCTACCGCAAGCTGATCGACCAGGCCGATCTCGATGCCGATTTCCGGCACCGGATGAAGGGTTTCCGGGCGGGTTCGGGCACGTTCCGGATGAACGTCGCGCTCAGCGAACTGCCCAGCTTCACCGCCTTGCCGGGGCAGGGGGAACATCACCAGAGCGGCATCATCATCGCCCCGACGCTCGACTATATGGACCGCGCCTTCACCGATGCCCGCGCCTTCGGATGGTCGAAGGCGCCGATCGTCGAGATGCTGATCCCGTCGACCGTCGACGACAGCCTCGCACCCGCCGGGAGCCATGTCGCCAGCCTGTTCTGCCAGCAATTCGCGCCCGAACTGCCCGACGGCCGAAGCTGGGACGACGAGCGGGAGGCGGCCGCCGACCATATCATCGCGACGGTCGAGGCCCATGCGCCGGGCTTCGCGAAATCGGTGGTGGGCCGGCAGATATTGTCGCCGCTCGATCTGGAACGCACCTTCGGGCTGGTCGGCGGTGACATCATGCATGGCCATATGGCGCTCGACCAGCTCTGGTCGGCCCGGCCGATCCTCGGCCATGGCCATTATCGCGGGCCGATCAAGGGCCTCTACATGTGTGGTGCGGGCAGCCATCCCGGCGGCGGCGTCACCGGCGCGCCGGGCCACAATGCCGCGCAGGCGATCCTGGCGGACCGGGGGCTCGGCCGCCTCTTCGGCTTCGGCTGAGGCGAGCGCGTCTTCGTCGCCCCGGTGGAGGCCGGGGCGCAAGCGGCTTTTCCGCAAGGTCGCCCCTTAACCGTGACGGCCCGGCCTCCGCCGGGGCGACGATCATGTAAGGGGCGCGGTCCTCTTGCGCCGCATCAGCCACCACACCGGCACCCCGGCGAGCACAAGCAGCAGGCCGAGCTTGTTCGCCTCCACGCCGGCGCCATAGAGCGCCCAGAACGAATAGAGCGCGGCGGCGATCGCGATCCAGGGTCTGACGCCGCCCAGCTTCAGCGCGGCCGCTGCGACGGCGATATACATCAGCAGCGATGCGGTGGTCGCCAGCAGCGCGATGAAGGTGAACATGTCCACCGTCGTCCTGCTGGCGTTGAGCGCCAGGATCGCGGTGACCAGCGCGGTCGACAATATATGCGCGCGCACCGGCACCCCATTGGGCGCGAGCCTGGCCAGCGCCTTGGGGAACACCCCGCCGGCCGCCATCGCCGCCGGCATCTCGCCCTGCAGCAATATCCAGCCATTGAGCGCCCCGATCGCGCTGATCATCGCGAAGGCGGCGACGACATGCGCGGCGCCCGATCCCCAATAGCGCTCGATCACCGCCGCGAAGGGCGCGGCCGAATGCGCCGCCACTTCGGGCGCGAGCAGCAGGATCACGGCGGTGCAGGCGAACAGATAGATGACGCCGGTCAGCGCGGTGCCGCCCAGGGTGGCTAGCGGGATGGTCCGCTGCGGGTTCGCCACCTTGCCGGCGGGCACGGTCGCCGATTCCAGGCCGAGAAAGGCCCAGAGGGTGAGCGTGCCGGCTGTCGAGATCGCGGCCAGCCCGATCGCCGGCCGGTGCGGATCGGGCAGGGAGAGGTCGCCCTGCGGCGCGGCCATCGCGGCGATGATCACCACCGCGACCAGCGGCAGCACCTTCAGCGCCGTGGCGATCAGCTGGACCCAGCCCGCGTTGCGCGTGCCGCTGATGTTGATCGCGGTCATCGTCCAGACCAGCAGGATCGTGATACCGGTGGAAAGCAGCGCGTCGGTGGCGAGTGTCGGCACGAAGGCGGACATGTAGCTGACCGCCGCGACGGCGATCGCGCCATTGCCGACGAACAAGGATATCCAATAGGCCCAGGCGACGAAGAAGGCGAGGTCGTTGCCGAACGCCGCGCGCACATAGACATAGGGCCCGCCCGTCTGCGTGTGGCTGCGGCACAACCCTGCGAAGACGGCGGCGATGGCAAGGCTGCCGGCGATGGTGATTCCCCAGGCGGGAATGACGTTCCAGCCATAGGGCGCCAGGCTGGCGGGCAGGAGATAGACCCCCGATCCGATCATGTTGCCGACGACCAGCGCCGTCGCCATGATCGGCCCCAGGGGGCGGTTCTCCTTACCCGTCATGCTGAACGTGTTTCAGCATCCGCCCGGCCTCCCGGACAAGCCCATCGACAGCGCGGAACAGGACGCGCTTGCTATTCCCCTGCAACTGATGACACGCCCGGGTTCAGCATGACGCCTCCTTGGATGCGAACCTTCCTCAGAAACGCTGCGAGACCTTCATGCCGAACAGCTGTGGCTTGACCGGATAGGACCGCGCCACCGTACCGCAGATCGTCGCCGGGCAGAAGGTGTTGCGGCTCAGTATCCCGCGTTTGTCGAAGGCATTCTGGATGAAGGCCTCCACGCTGATCTCGCCGAACTTCGTGCCTGCCGAGAAATCGAACGTCGTGAAGCCCGTGGTGCGCCCGACCGCGAGATCGTCGGCGGTGGCGAGGAAGTTCTTGACCCCGCCCTGGCGCAGCACGCTGCCCTGTACGAAACTGTCCCGGCCGCCCAGGTCGAAATCATAGCGGACGGTGCCGGTTCCCTTGAACTTGGGCTGCACGGTCAGCCGGGCGCCCTTGGGCGCGGCGACGGTGCCGAGCGTGCAATCCGAATTGCCGGCCGCGTTGATCGAGCAGAAAGGCGTGCTCAGCTTGGCGTCGGTGAAGGTGCCGGTGGCGCTCAGCGTCAGCCCGCCGGTGCGATACTGGACGTCGAACTCGGCGCCATAGATGCGCGCATCGCCCGAATTGTAGATGTTGACGACGCCGGCCGAGCCGACCGGCGCGAGCGTATATTGGAGCTTCTTCCACCTCATATAATAGGCCGAGCCGTTGAAGCGGAGCTTGCGATCGAGCCAGGCCGTCTTCCAGCCGAGCTCGAAATTGTCGAGCGTATCGGCATCATAGGGGTTGATGCCGGGCCGGCGGTTGTTGCCGCCGGGCCGGAAGCCGGTCGAATAGGTGGCATAGACCATGCGATCGCGGTCGACCTGCCAGCTGAGGCTGACCTTGTGGGTTTCGCCGCTCTCCTTGTAGGTCTTGTCCACATTGACGCAGCTGCCCAGGGTGATCGGCACCGCGCAGCCGCTGGCGGCGGCGTTGGAGGCGAAGCCCGAAAAGCCCTTCAAACTGTTGCGTGCCCGGAACACGCGGATGCCGCCGGTCAGCTTCAGGTCGTCGGTGATCTTGTAATAGGCCTCGCCGAAAGCCGCATAGTCGCGCGCGATGATGCGCGTATCGGTGACGAAGATGTCGTCGCCGAACACCGCGAAGGTGCTGGGGATCGAGCCGAAACCGGGTATCGTATAGTCGGCGAGGTTCTTGTTGCTCTGGCGCTGGATGAACAGGCCGGCGGTGAAGCTGAACGGATTGCTCTGGTCGGAGCTGAGCCGGATCTCGTGGCTCTGCTTGGTCAGCCGCTGTTCGTTGTGATAGCGCATCGACGGGTCGAGGAAGCCGCCATTGCCGTCCGGGAAATTGGTGTAGAACGTGTCCAGCGTGTCGTAATAGACCGTGTAATAGCTGTAATCCTGATCGTTATCGATCGAGCGTTCCAGATAGCCGCCCGAATAGAGCAGGTCGAAATTGCCGATCTTGCCCTCGATGGTCAGCGCCGCCTGATACCATTTGTCGAGATTGCGGTCCGGCGCATATTCATGGACCTGGAGGTCGCCGACGCGCGGATCGAAACCGAACGAGCCCTTGGCCTTCTGGTGCTGGGCGATGATCGTCGGCGTCATCGTCCAGTTGTCATCGAGATCGATGCCCAGCGCCACGCGGCCGCCATAGGTCTCGAGCGTGTTGAAGTTCTTCTTCACCTCCGCCGCGTTGTTGACGGTCAGGTTGGTGGTGGGATCGCCGTCGGACAGGGTGAAGGTCCGCGTGCCCGGCGTATTGTCGATATAGCCGCCATCGCGCCGGTAGAAGCCGACCACGCGCAGCGCCGTCTTCTCGCTGAGCGGCACGTTGAGGAAGGCTTCGGCAACGCCGCCGGCCTCGCCCTCGCCGAATTTGTTGAGGGTCAGGTCGTAGCCGCCCTCGAACACGCCCTGCTTGGGCTTGTTGGTGATCAGGCGGATCGTGCCGGCCAGCGAGCTGGCGCCGTAGAGCGTGCCCTGCGGCCCGGACAGCGCCTCGACGCGGGCGAGGTCATAGGCATGGACGTCGAGCATCGCGCCGATCGTGCTGACCGGGATTTCGTCGAGATAGACGCCCACCGTCGGCAGCGAGCCGCCGGGCAGGTTGATGCCGCCGGTCGAGACGCCGCGGATCGAGATGTCGGACTGCGACGGGCCATAGGTCTGGAAGCTGACGCTGGGGAGCAGCTTGCTATAGTCGTCGAGACCCGTGACCTGATGTTGGGCCAGCGTCTCGGTGCCGAGAGCCTGCAGGCTGATCGGCACCCTCTGGATGCTCTCGCTGCGCTTCTGTGCGGTAACGATGATATCGCCTCCGGCGGCCTCGTCCTCCGGTGCTGCCTGTGCGAAGGCCGCGGCGGGGGAGAGCAGGACGGTCGAGGCGAGAAGAAGACCCGCCATGGTGCGGCGCGCGGGCTGGGAGGACTTCAAGGTCATGACGGGCCCCTTTTTTATCAGGAGCCCAGTTCCCCATGAAATTTGTTTCGGCGCAAGAAGCTAAGCGTGGCCGCTGCCTACAAGCCTGTTAATTTTATGCTGTGTTGCGGAATGAACACAGCGGCGGAACCTCCGGATAGTGGTCGAGCACGGGGCCGAGGGCATCGCGCAGCGGCCCCAGCATCGCGTCATAGGGGCGCCACTGGCCGACCCCGTCGCGGTTGATCGGCCGGCGTACCTGTTCGCTGCTTGCGGTGCGCACCGCCCGCCCGCTCTGGTGGAAATCGAGACAGGCCTGTTCGAAGGGCAGGCCCAGCGCGTCTAGCAGCGCGCGCACTTCGCCCTCGGGATTATCGATCAGCCGCTCGTGGATGACGCGGTGGACCTTGCCCGGCATCGCCGCGTCGAAATGCGCCATCAGCCGCACATAATCCGCATAATAGCGCCCCATGTCCTCCAGCCCGTAGCTGAACCCCTGGCCGCGCGCGAAATGCTGGCGGAAGTTGGAGAAGCAGCAGTCGAGCGGATGGCGGCGCGCGTCGATGATCCGGGCGTTGGGCAGGATCAGCGCGATGAAGCCGGCATGCAGCCAGTTGTTGGGCAGCTTGTCGATGAAGAAGGGCTTGTGCTCGCGCCGCTGCACCCGCGTCGCATCGAGATAGTCCCGGCCCAGCATCGCCAGCTGCTCGGGCGTGAGCTGTTCGAGCCTGCCCAGCGTCCCCGCCTTGGCCAGCAGCCGGGGGATGTCGGGCAGCTCCATCGTCCCTTCGACCTGCGAATGGCACGCCAATATCTGCTCGATCAGCGTCGATCCCGCGCGCGGCATGCCGAGGATGAAGATCGGATCGGGGGCCGGGCAGCCCTGGCCGGCGCGCGCGGCGAGGAAATCGGGGGTGAAGTGCGTTATGGCGGTGTCGACCTGCCGGCTCGTCTCGTCCGGATCATAGCCGATCTGGGCGCGGCGGATCGCGTTGCCGCTGGCAAAATGGGCGAAGGCCTCGCCATGCTCGCCGCAATCGTCGAGGGCCTTGCCCAGCGCGAAGTCGAGGTGGAGCCGGTCGTCGTCGGCAAGGCCGGGCGTCAGCAGCGCCCGCTTCATCGCGTCGCGATCCTCGGCGGCAAGGGCGACCGTCTTGAGATTGGCGAGGCTCCACCAGATCTCGCCGACCGTCGGATCGATCGCGAGCCCCTGGCGATAGGCGACGATCGCTTCGTCCTGTCGGCCCACGGTCTTGAGCGCATGGCCGAAACTCATCCAGAGCTTGGGCTGGTCGGCGCGCTGGGCGAGAACGTCGCGATAGAGCGCGATGGCCTCTTCATAGTCGCCGATCCGGCCCAGCACGGCGGCGCGTAGCGTGGCATGTGCCGCATTGCCGGGATCGCGCGCGCTGAGCCGGTCGAGTTCGGCCAGCGCCTCGGTCGTGCGGTTCTGGCGGTGGAGGACGGTGGCGAGGTTGGCCCGCGCGGCCGTGAAGCCCGGCGCCAGTTCGACCGCGCGGCGCAGCAGCGCCTCGGCATCGCGATAGCGGCCGATCCGCGCGGCCAGCTCGGCCATCATCCGGATCGCCGCGACGTCGAGCGGGCTGGCCTTCAGCCGGGCGCGCAGCAGCGGCTCGGCGACGTGCAGTTCATTGGCGACGAGGGCCGCCGCCGCCTTCTGGAGATCGGGATCGGCGACCGAGGCGCGGATCGCCTCCAGTTCGGTCTGTTCGGCGGCATCCTCATGCCCCAGCGCGCGGTGGATGCGGCCGAGCAGCCGAAGCAGGTCGGGATGGCCCGGCATGCGCGCGATCAGGGCATTGGCAATGGCCAGGGCGGCGGCGGGATCGCTGTCGATCAGGGCCGAGGCATGGGCGAAGGCCTTGTCGAGAGGATCCTCCTGGGCTTGGCCGTTCAGAGTCCTTCCTCCGCCAGTCGCAACATCACCAGCGTAGAGAGCATCGCGCGTTCGGGCAAACTCTCGACGATCAGATATTCGTCCGGCGAGTGGATCGCCCCGCCGCGCGCGCCCATCGTGTCGACGACCGGCACGCCGCAGGCCGCGATGTTGTTGCCGTCGCAGACGCCGCCGCTTGCCCTGTGACCGATCGGCCGGCCGAGGCGGGCCGCGCTGTCCTCGACCAGCGCGAACAGTTTCGCGGCGTGGGCATCGATCGGCTTGGGCGGTCGCCCGAAACCGCCATGGACGTGGATCGAAACGTCATGTTCGGCCGCGACGGCGCGCGCCAGTTCGTCGATCAGCGTCCGCGCGGCGGCTTCGTCCTCGGGCAGGGCGGGGCGCAGGTTCACGCGCAGCACCGCCCGGTCGGGCACCATGTTGTTCGGCCCGCCGCCGTCGATCCGCGCCGGGTTGATCGCCAGGCCGGCTCGGCGGGCGCGGGCAAGGCGCAGCGCCAGGTCTCCCGCCGCGACGATCGCGTTGCGGCCGTCCTCGGGATTGCGTCCGGCATGCGCCGAACGGCCGGTGACGACCATCGAGAAATTGCCGCTGCCCGGTCGCGCGCCGGCCAGCGTGCCGTCGGGCAGGGCGGACGGCTCATAGGTCAGCGCCGCGAGCTTGCCGCGCGCGGCTGCTGCGATCAGCGCTGCGGAGCCCGGCGACCCGATCTCCTCGTCGGAATTGATCACCACCTCATAACCGATCCGCGCCGCCAGCGGCGACGTCTCCAGCCCCGCCAGCGCCGCCAGCATCAGCGCGATGCCGCCCTTCATGTCGGCGACGCCGGGGCCGTTGATCAGCGCGCCGCCCTCCAGATCGGTGAGCGTCTGGAAAGGATGATCGGCCGCATAGACCGTATCCATATGCCCGGTCAGCACCAGCTGGACCGGCGCGTCGGCCCGCACCCGGACATGCAGGTTGCGGCCGAAGGCGAGGGGCTGCGCCTGCCCGCCGCCGTCGATCGCCTCGCCCGGCACCGCGTCGATCAGCCGAACGTCGCCGGGCAGGATCGCAAAGGCATCGGCCAGCATCCCCGCCATCGCCGCCAGCCCTTCGAGATTGCGCGAGCCGCTGTTGACCGCGCTCCACCCCCGCACCTGCGCCAGCATCGGCGCCCCTGCGGCGGCATCCAGCGCGGCGCGATGCCGCTCGATCACAGCAATCGCCCGCCCAGTTCGCCGGTCAGGTCGATGACGCTGTCGGCCTCGAAGCTGGCGACCGGATAGGCGCAGTAATCGGCGGCATAATAGGCGCTCGGCCGGTGGTTGCCCGATTGGCCGAGCCCGCCGAACGGCATGTTGGCGGCGGCGCCCGTCGTCGGCCGGTTCCAGTTCACCACCCCGGCGCGCGATCGGGCGAGGAAGCGCTCCCACAGCGCGGGGTCATCGGCGAGCAGCCCGGCCGAAAGGCCGAAGCTGGTCCGGTTCGCCGCCTCGATCGCCGCATCGAAGTCGGCCACACGGATCACCTGCAGCACCGGCGCGAATATCTCGGCATCGGGCATGTCGAGCCCGGTCACGTCATAGATGCCCGGCGTGACGAAGGCGTCGCTGCGGTCCAGCCGTTCGAAGGGCAGCAGCGTCCTCGCCCCCTTCGCCTTCAGCGCCGCCACCCCGTCGATCGCCGCCTGCGCGGCGCGGGCCGAGATCAGCGGCCCCATATAGGGCTCCTCCACGTCGTCCCAGGCACCGATGCGCAGCCGGTCGGCCAGGGTGTGGACCGCCTCGATCGTCGCGTCGCCCTCGACGCCCGCCGGCACGATCAGCCGCCGCGCGCAGGAACAGCGCTGGCCGGTGGTGACGAAGGCGGACTGAACGATCGCCGCCGCCATCGTCTCCGCATCGCCCCAGGCGATCAGCGGATTGTTGCCGCCCAGCTCCAGCGCCAGCACGACATGCGGCCGATCGACCATCAGCCGCCGGAAATGCGCGCCGGTGGTCGCGGAGCCGGTGAACAGCAGCCCGTCTATGTCGGCGCCGATCAGCGCCGCGCCCTGGTCGCGCCCGCCCTGGACCAGCTGGAACACATGGCTTGGCACGCCGGCATCGTGCAGCGCGCGCGCCATGTGCTGGCCGGTCAGCGGGGTTTCCTCGGACGGCTTGAAGATCACGCAGTTGCCGGCGAGCAGGGCAGGGACGATATGGCCGTTGGGCAGGTGCCCCGGGAAATTATAGGGGCCCAGCACCGCCATCACGCCATGCGGCTTGTGGCGCAGCACGGCGCGGCCGAAGGCGGTATCCGCCCGGCGGGTGCCGGCGCGCTCGGCCTGCGCGGCGATCGACACCGCCACCTTGCCCACCATCGAGGCGACCTCGGTCTTCGTCTCCCAAAGCGGCTTGCCGGTCTCTCGGGATATGTCGCGGGCGATGTCGTCGGTGCGCGCCTTCAGCGCCTCGGCATAGGCCTCGAGGATGGCGGTCCGTTCCTCCACCGGCCGGCCGGCCCAGCCCGGCAGCGCGGCGCGGGCCCGCTCGACGATCGCGGGGATGGCAGTGGGGGCGGTCTCCTCGCCCTCCCAGATGGTCTGTCCGGTCGCGGGATCGATCGAGCGCATCATTGCCTTACCCTCACCATCTCCCCCGGCGCCACCCGCAGCGCCTCGATCGCCGCTGCGCCGATCATCGCCCGTCCATCCTCGAACCGCACCTTGGCCCGCACGGCGCGGAACCCGTCCACCGAGGCCGTCGAAACCAGCAGTTCGGGCGCATCGCCCGGATCGCCCGCCGCGCAGGGCAGCGCCACGGTCCGCTGGATCGTGGTGATGCTGTCGCGCGGCACCGAATAGGTCGGCCCGCCATCGAAGATGTCGACCAGCCCCGATCCCCGGAACCCCTCATTCTCCAGCATCGCCCGCGCCGCCTCGCCCTCGACATGCACCTTGCCGATCGCCTGGTGCGCGGCATCGGGGATCAGCTCGACATAGATGGGGTGGCGCGGGGCCAGGTCCAGGATGAACTGGCCGTCGGTCGACATCACCATATGGTCGGCCTCGTCGAACGGCAGGCGGAAGAATTTGGAAGCGACGCCTTCCCAGAAGGGGCATGTGCCGTCGGGCGAGAAATAGCCGCGCAGTTCGGCCATCACCGTTTCGGAGAAGCGCGGCCGGTCGACGCCGATCAGCATGTAGCGCGATCGGGCGAGCAGGCTGCCGGCGCCGCCCGACCGCCGCTCGGGGCGCAGGTAGAGCGATCCCACCTCGGTCCAGCCGGCGCATTCGTTGACCAGCACCAGCGCCTGATGATCGAAGCGGGTGCCGATCGCGGAGCTGAACTGGGCCAGGGTCATCACCCGGAAGGAGAAATGCGGCCGGGAAACGCCCACCGCCGCGCGCACCCCGCACAGCCCCTCGATCCGGCCGGTCTCCATGTCCTCCAGCATCAGCGTGTACCAGGCCTCGCGCGGCGCGATCGCGCCGGTGAAGCTGGCTTCGGACAGGGTGAGCCGGTCGAGCAGCGTGGTTTCGTCCTCGGGCAGGCTGGTGAAGCCGCGTCCCGACAGGACGGCGAGTTCCATCAGTGAACCGAGATCGGAGGGGCCGGCGGGACGGACGACGAGCATCGGGGCTTTGTGCGCCTTTCGCTTCCTGAGTTCAAATCCGGGCGAGCAGCGCGTCGAGCGCGTCATGCGCCGCGCCCACCGCATCCCACAGCGCCGGATCGGCGAGCTGCGCGGCATCGATGCTCTCGGGCCAATGGCGCTCCACCAGCGCGCACAGCGTCTCCCAGCGCCGCTCGTCGAGCAGGAAGCGCGGATCGATCGCGGCGCGGGCCGCCTCGTCCACCGGCACGCGCAGCCGCAGGCAGGCCGGGCCGCCACCGTTGCGCATGCTCTCGCGCACGTCGACCACGATCGCCTCGTTGATCGGGTTGTTCGCGGCCAGGATCGCCTCCACCGCTGTCCAGACTCGCGGATTATCGCGGCACTCGCTAGGCAGCACCAGCGCCATGCCGGCCTCGGGCAGGGTGACGAGCTGCGAGTTGAACAGATAGGAGCCGATCGCATCGTCCAGCCCGATGCTGTCCACCTCCACCGCGACGAATCCGGGCACCGCGCGCCCGGCCGCCGCGAACAGCGCGTCGCGGTCGGCGAACGCGTGGGCATGGGCCAGCAGCACATTCTCGTTGGCGACGGCGACCACATCATTGTGGAAGGCGCCGGCCTCGATCGCCTCCTGCGATTGCAGCATATGGAAACCGTCCACCCCCGCGAGCCGCGCCACCGCCTCGCCCGCCCGGCGTGCCTGGCGTTCGGGAAAGCGGCTGCCGCGCGGGGCGCCATGGATGAAGATGTTCAGCCCTCGCGCGCCATGCTCCGGCGCGATGCGCATATGATTTGCTGCACCCTCGTCGCTGAAATGCTGCGTCCCCGGCAGCGCCGGATGGACCATGAAATGATCCCCGTCGCGAAAGATGGTGCGCAGCATCCGAAAGCTGTCCGGCGCCTCGAAGCTCCGGTGCAGCATCGTCGCGAGATTGGCCGTGACGAGATGGACCCGGCCGTCGCCGCTGTCGGGGGCCGCGATCACGGTCGCGGCATTGGCCGCCCACATCGCCGACGCCGAACAGGCATTGTTGAACAGGATCGGATCGTCAGAGGCTGCTGCCGCCAGCACCTCCCGGTCGCTCCCGCCATAGCCCAGCGCGCGCAATGCTGCGGTGGCGGGCCGGCGGGGCGGTGGCAGGAAACCCTGCACAAGGCCCCGGTCCATCAGCCGCTTCATCTTGGCCAGGCCCTGCAGCGCCGCCGCGCGGGGCTGCGAGACCGCACCCGCATTGGTCGCGCTGGCGATGTTGCCGGGTGAAAGGCCGGCATAATTGTGCACCGGGCCGATCAGCCCGTCGAAGTTGATCTCGCGGGTCGTCATAGCGCCAGCCAGCTGATCGGATCGCCTTCCGAAAGGCCCAGTCGCACGGCACTGCCGGGGTCGGTGATCGCCTGGCCGCCCGCCGCCTCCACCGATCCGACGGTGCAGCAAAAATCGCTGCCCCGGCCATCGGCGATCAGATGATCGTGCAGCGTATCGCCGCTGTCGGTGCGTATGAAGGTCGCGCTGTGGCGGTGGCGCACCGCCTTCAGCGCGTCGATGTCCGCGATCATGGTCTGGCCGGCGTCGAAGATGTCGACATAGCCTTCGTCCCTGAATCCCTCCTCGATCAGCAGCGCCTGCGCGGCGCGGCCGTCGTCATGGACCCGGCCGATCGCCTTCTGGGCCTCTTGCGACAGCATGTTGACGTAGATCGGCGCGCGCGGCCCCAGATCGGCGATGAACTGGTTGCCGGTGGTGGCGTTGATATGGTCGGCCTCGGCGAAGCTCATCGCATAGAAGCGTCCCCCGACCGCCTCCCAGAAGGGCGAGCTTCCGGCGGCATCGAGCCATCCCCTGAGGTCGGCGATCACCCGCTTGCCGAACATCGCCCGGTGGCAGGCGATGAACAGATAGCGGCTGCGCGCGATCATCCGGCCATAGCCGCCGCGCCGCAATTCGGGATCGATCACCAGCCCGCCGACCTCGGCGCAATCCTCGAGATCGTTGGTCAGGGTGAGCACCGGGAAGCGTACCATCCGCCCGTCGATGCTGGAGCGTTGGGTCGTATGGCTGATCCGGTAGCTGTAGAAGGGCCAGTCGACCCCGACCCGGGGAAAGATCATGCCGCAGCCGCGCACCTGGCCGCCCACCTCGATCACCAGGATGATCGCGCCGCCGGGTTCACCCCCGGAAAGCAGCTCGGCGCTGCGCTCGATCCGCTGCCGCAATACCACGCGGTCGCGCGGCAGGTTGGTGAAGCCGGTGCCGGCGCGGTCGGCGAGCACGAGCAGCGCGTCGAGATCGTCGCTGCGGACCGGGCGAATCCTGATCGCGGGGGCGAGGCTCATGCACCATCATAATCGTAACAAATGAGACTGGTCTAGCTCTTTCGCCGCTGGAGCTAGGGCGATGACGGGGCCGATTCCGTCATTCCGGACTTTATCCGGGGCGACGATGCTTCTGCCTGACGACGGGTTTGCCCTATCCCATGGCCCAGCTTGAAGGCGGGTGGGAAAGGGGGCAAAGCTCGCCCATGCCGCTCCCCGATCTCATGATGGTCCGTTCCGTCCTGCCATGGCTCGACATCGCCGGAATCGGGGTGTTCGCGATCAGCGGTGCGCTGGCAGCGGCGCGGCGGGAGTTGACGATCGTCACCTTCGTCTTCTTCGCGGCGGTGACGGGTACGGGCGGGGGCACCCTGCGGGATCTGCTGATCGGAGCACCCGTCTTCTGGATTCACGATAATCGCGCCCTGGCGATATGTCTGCTCGCGGCGCTGGCCGTATGGGTGACGCCAAGGCGGATATGGTCGGACCAGGCGATATTGTGGTTCGACGGGATCGGGCTCGCGGCCTATGCGGTGTTCGGATCATGGAAGGCGCTGGCCTATGGCGTCCCGCCGCTCGGCGCCGCGATGATGGGGGTGATCACCGCCTGCATGGGCGGCGTCATCCGCGACGTGCTGGCCGGGGAGCCGTCGATCCTGCTGCGTCCCGAACTCTACGTCACCGTCGCGGCGCTGACCGCCGGCCTGTTCGTCCTGCTGATGCTGCTCGGCGCGCCGCTGCTGCCGGCGGCGGGGCTGGCCGCGCTCGCCGGCTTCGCCCTGCGGGCGCTGGCCATAGTCCGCGGCATCCATCTGCCCGGCTATCGCGGCTGATCGCCGCGGATGCGGCCGTCATTAACCCTGGCGACAGCTTCGTTTCGCCAGGGGAACCCTCATGGGCATCGAACGTAGAGTCGTCGACAGTTTGTTGAGGTGTGGTGATGCGTAACCGGATTTTCGCGGTGTCGGCGATGGCGCTGATGGTGTCGGCCTGTGGGCCCAAGCAGCTCGCGCTGCCCGGCGATCCGATCGGCAAGGCGGCGACCTGCGCCGTGGTGAGCGCCGCCGCCGCGCGTCAGAAATCGCCCGATGTGACGGGCGATCTCGGCTTCGATGACCAGACCCGCATCCTCCATTATGCGATGCTCGCGGCGTCCGATGGCGGCGCCTTCTCGGCCAAGCGCGCGTCGGAAGTGGTCAGCCGGATGGGTGAGGTCGAGGCGGATGTCACCGGCGGCAAATGGCAGGCGCTGGTGAACCCGTGCGACCAGGCCTATCCGCAGGTCAAGAAGACCGCAGGCATCGAATTGCCCAAGGCGCGTTTCGACGCGGCGCTGGGGTGCTACTCGCTGGGCGACTTCCTGGTGAAGACGGTCCAGACCCGGGAGCCCCGGGCACAGGAAACCCTGTCCGAGCTCATGAAGATGCGCCGCGATCTCGACGGCACTGTCGGCTCCGGCCTGCGCGCGCGGGGCGCCAGCGAATATGAGAAGACGCTTGCGCTCAAGCAGAAGGCGCTCGGCAAGATGGTCAAGCTTGGTGCGCCTGCCGAGACCGTGAAGGCGTGCACGAGCCGCTTCGCCTGAACCCTCGCCGAACTTGCCGTCGCCCCGGCGGAGGCCGGGGCCGTCAGCGGCTCTTTCGCCACCCGTCCCAAAAACGCTTGCGGCCCCGGCTCCGCCGGGGCGACGCTGCAGGCGGCTTCACATGAATGGCCGCGTCTCCTCCGGTCGCGCCGGGCGCGTCCCCAGTTCCAGCTGATAGATGCCGACGTCATGCCATCCTCCCTGCTTGTAGCCGACGCGGGACAGGATCCCGCAACGGACGAAGCCGAACGCCTCGTGCAGCGCCACGCTGGCGAGGTTGGGCAGGGTGATCTTGCCGATCGCGGTCTGGAAGCCCTGTGCCGCCAGGCTGGCGATCAGCACGCTGTAGAGCGTCTGGCCGACACCCTGCCGATGCCGGTCGGGCGCGACATAGACGGTGGTTTCGGCGGCCCAGCGATAGGCGGGGCGCTCGTAGAGCTTTCCGGCATAGGCATAGCCCGCGATCCGGCCCTCCTGTTCGGCGACCAGAAACGGATAGCGCGGCAGGACATGGCCGATCCGCGCCGCGATCTCGGCGGCATCCGGCGGCGTCAGCTCGAAGGTGACGACGCTGCGTTCGACATAATGGGCATAGATGCCGGCGATCGCTCCGGCGTCGCCGACAGTGGCGGAACGGACGCTTAAGGTCGCGCCCATGCCAGCAGGTTGCGGGCCGCGGCCGCGTCGCTGGGGCGAGGCGGGGTGCCCGCCACCGCGCATTCGAGGCAGAGGGCCTGGATCGACGGGCCGGTCAACACGCGTTGCGCCTGGCCGAGCGCCGCCAGGACCGCCGCGTCGTTCCGCACCGCTGCCGCGCCCCAGGGGCCGCGCGCGGTGGCGCCCGCCACACCCTCCTCGTCCGGGCCGAACAGGGTCTGGAGCGCCTGCTTCCACTGGGCGGGCTGCTTCTCGATATAGAGCGGGCGCACCTTGGCGGGATCGAGCTTGGCGAGCCTGGCCGCCGCCGCCACCGCGTCGTCGACCGTGCCGAAGCCGTCGACCAGTCCGATCTGCCGGGCGCTTGTCCCGGCCCATACGCGCCCTTCCGCGATCGTCCGCACCCGTTCGATCGGCAGCTTGCGCGATTGTGCGACCAGTCCGGTGAAGCGCTGGTAGATATCCTCGATCGATCCCTGCATCAGCGCGTCGAATTGCGGCGATGTCCCGCGCAGCACATCGGGTTCGCCCGACAGCGCCGTGGTCTTCACACCGTCGGCCGACAAGCCCAGCTTGGCCAGCGAGCCCTCGAAGGTCGGCAGGATGCCGAACACGCCGATAGATCCGGTGATCGTCGCCGGATCGGCGATGATGCGATCGGCCGGGGTCGCTATCCAGTAGCCGCCGCTGGCGGCAAGCCCGCCCATCGAGACCACCACCGGCAGGCCCATCTCCTTGGCGGCGAGGATCGCCGAGCGGATCTTCTCGCCCGCCGTCACCGATCCGCCCGGCGAATCGATCCGCACGACCAGCGCCTTGATCCGCCTGCGCGCCAGTTCGTCGAGCAGCAGGTTGAAGATGGTGGTGCCCCCGGCCGTGCCCGGAGGCGCCTCGCCGTCGACAATCTCGCCGGCCACCGTCAGCACGCCGATCGCGCTGCCGCCCGACTTTTCGGGATGGGCGGCGGCCCAGCGGTCGAGCGGGATGGTCTTGAAGCCGTTGAGGCCGTTGCCGCTGTCTTCGCCCGCGATCGCCGCCACCCGCGAGTTGAACGCGTTACGGTCGCCGAGCCGGTCGACCAGCGCGGCGTCGAGCGCAGCCTGCGACATGCGGCCCTTGGCGGCCGCCATAAAGACGGTCGGGCGGGCGGCATAGGCCGCCAGCTTCGCCTTAGGCCGGGCGGCGCCGACATCGCCGAGCCATGTGGACCACAGCGCATTGGCCAGCGCCTGGTTTGCTTCGCGCGCCTCGGGCGACTGGTCGGATCGCATATAGGGCTCTACCGCCGACTTGAAGGCGCCGACCCGATAGATTTTCGCGGTGATGCCGAGCTTGTCCATCAGCCCCTTGTAATACAGCCGCGAGCCGCCCGGCCCCGCGAGGATCACGCCGCCCAGCGGGTTCAGCCAGATCTCGGTCGCGTGCGCGGCCAGGCGATAGGCGTCGTCGCTATAGCCGGTGGCATAGGCGAAGATCGGCTTGCCGGCGGCGCGCGCCTTGTCGAGCGCCTTGCCAGCCGCCGCCAGCGTGGCCGGCTCGCCGCCGACGAAGGCGTCGAGGTCGAGCACGATCGCCTTGACCTCGTTCGATCCGGCCGCCGTCTGCAGGGAGCGCTCGACATCGCGCAGCCGGGTCTCGCGGGCGAACTGGCGGGTGCCGGCGAACAGCGCGAAGGGATCGGCCTCGGCGGGCTGCTCGACCAGCGTGCCCGACAGGTCGATCACCAGCGCGCCGGCGGTCGGCACCGTCGGATTGGGCTTGATCGACAGCGCCGCGAACAGCAGCCCGAAGAACAGCAGCATCGCGATCAGGACAAGCGCGTCCTTGATGCCCACCAGCAACGCCCAGAGGCCCCGCAACAATTTCATGACAGATCCGGATTCCCGCTCGATATCAGTCGTGAATAGGCCGCTAGCGGATAGCCGTCCATGGCTCCGTACACTCCAACGCCGTCATTCCCCGAAAGTGGGACCTTGGGAAAGAGTCGCCAGCCCCCAACACTCGTCATCCTCGCGGAAGCGGGGATCCATAACCCCTTCCGCCAAGAGGTTCGAGCTTCAGAGAATATGGATTCCCGCCTTCGGCATGTAGCCGAAGTTTATCCTGAGCGCCTGCCTTGCAGGCAGTCGAAGGGCGGGAGTGACGGGTTGGGAGTGACGGGGTTAATTCAAAGGTCCCGCGCGAGCGGAATGATGGTGAAGCGGGGCCAAGAGGAGGCACGCCCTCAGCTCTGCAACTGCCCCTGCGACAGGCTCACGTCGACGCCGATGTTGAGCACCTCGTGCCCGCCGCCGACCCTCGCGCCCGAGATCGGCGCGGCGTCGCGGAAGTCCAGGCCCTTGGCGACGCGGACATAGCGGTCGCTGGGGCACATGTCGTTGGCGGGATCGAAGCCGATCCAGCTGAAGCCGGGCACGTCGATCTCCGCCCAGAAATGCGGCGCCTGGCGATGGCCGTGGCCGGGATCGTCGCGATAGATATAGCCGGTGACGAAGCGGGCGGCGAAGCCCGCCGCGCGGGCCGCGGCGATCAGCACATGCGCCATGTCCATGCTGCAGCCCCGGCCGGCCGCGATCACCTCGCTGACCGGGCGGACCTCGGTGCTGCGCTCCTCCGTGCAGCGGATCATCGCATGGACGGCGCTGTTGATGGCATGGACCCGGCTCAGTTCGTCGCCGGACGCGCGATCATGCTCGGCGGCGAGCGCCAGCAGGCTTTCCTCGGGCGTGGTCAACTCGGTGGTGCGGGTGAACACCATGGGCGGCAAGGTCTCGATCGCGCCGGAAACGACCCCGGCGCGGTCCTCGGTCAGCACCTCGCCGGTGACGCGCAGGCCGATCCGTTCGACTGGCCCGGCGAGGTACAGCATCGAGGTGACGTTGCCGAAGCCGTCGGTGGCGTGCTTGAGCCGCGCGTCGCAATCGACGTCGATCCGCCAGTGGACGACATTCTGGCCGATATGGCTGGCGGGCGTCAGCCGCAGTAGCTGCACGACCCGCGCCTGCGGCTCGGTGTAGCGATATTCGGTCTGGTGGTGGATCAGGAGTCGCATGAGGGGACCTCAGCCGAACCGGAATTGCTGCCCTATCGCATGATGGATGCGCGTGTTCTCGTGGATGAACGCGGTCAGCCATTCATGCAAACCCTGGGCGAAGATCGCGTCGATCGTGGTGCGTTCGAGCGCGTTGTGGCGGACGCGGGCGAGCCGGTCGGCCTCGCCCTGCAGGCCGGTGCGCTTGCCGATGGCATTGAGGTGCGCCACGACCTCCTCCGAAGACGCGACCAGCGAGCGCGGCAGTTCGGGCTTCAGGCACAGCAGTTCGGCGACCAGCCAGGGTTTCAGCCCCTCGCTGTACAGCCAGCGATAGGCGGTGACCGCCGAGACGGTGTGGAGGATGGTTGTCCACTGGTCGCGGTCGATCAGCCCGCCGACCTTTTCGCCCTCTGGCAGCAGCAGATGATATTTGACGTCGATCAGCCGCGCGGTGTTGTCGGAGCGCTCCATCGCCGCGCCGAGGCCGATGAAGCTGTAGGCTTCGTTGCGCAGCATCCGGTGCAGCGCCCCCTCGAAGCCGCGCGTCTCGGCGCGGATATGCTCGACCAGGCTCAACGTCGTCTGGCTGCCACCGGTCGAGGCGCGGCCGCGCAGGAACAGCCACGCACGGTTGATCGCCTCCCAGGCGTCGCGGCTCAGCGCGGTGCGCACCGATTTGGCATTGCTGCGCGCGGCATCGAGACAGGAGCGGATCGAGTTGGGATTGTCCGCCGACAGCGTCAGGTAGCGGCTGATCGCGAGCGGCGATCGGGTCTCGCCGGTCAGGCCGAAATCATAGTCGGCGGCGGCGACCAGCAGCGCGCTATCCCAGGCGCCCTGGCCGGCGGGGCGGGCGGAGAGCGCGTCGAGGCGGATCGTCGCCTCGATCAGCCGGGCGGTGAACTCGGCCCGCTCGACATAGCGGCCGATCCAGTAGAGCGAACTGGCGGTGCGGGAGAGCATCAGGCGGCGCTCCCCGTGGCATCGGCCGCATCGTCGGCCAGGATCAGGCTGTCCTTGGTGCCGCCGCCCTGGCTGCTGTTCACCACCAGCGATCCCTCGCGCAGCGCGACCCGGGTCAGGCCGCCCGGCGTGATGGTGACGCCCTTGGCGCCCGACAGCACGAACGGCCGGAAATCGACATGGCGTGGCGCCACGCCTTTCTCTGTCAGCGTCGGTACGGTCGACAGGGCGAGGGTGGGCTGCGCGATATAGCGGTGCGGCTCGGCGACCAGCGCGGCGCGGAACTCCTCGATCTGCCCCTTGCTCGCGGTCGGGCCGACCAGCATGCCGTAGCCGCCCGACCCATCGACCAGCTTCACCACCAGCTTGTCGAGATTGTCGAGCGTATATTGCAGTGCGCTGGCCTCGCGGCAGCGATAGGTCTCGACATTGGGCAGCTTGGCGTCGCTGCCCGCATAATATTTCACGATCTCGGGCATATAGCTGTAGATCGCCTTGTCGTCGGCGATGCCGGTGCCCGGCGCGTTCACCAGCGCGACATTACCCGCCATATAGGCCGCGATGATGCCGGGAACGCCCAGCAGAGAATCGGGCTTGAACACCAGCGGGTCGAGATAGTCGTCGTCGATGCGGCGATAGATGACGTCGACCTGCACGCGCCCCTCGATCGTCCGCATCCACACCTTGTCGTCGTCGACCTCCAGATCGGCCGCCTCGACCAGTTCGATCCCCATCGAATCGGCCAGGAAGCTGTGCTCGTAGAAGGCCGAGTTGAAATGGCCGGGGGTCAGCAGCACGCAGGTCGCCCCGGTCCCCTGGCGCCGTGGCGATACCGACTGCAGCGTCTCCAGCAGCGCGTCCGGATAGCTGTCGATCGGAGCGACCTTGAACTGCTCGAACAGCTCGGGGCAGAGCCGCAGCATCGCCTCGCGATTCTCCAGCATGTAGGAGACGCCGGACGGCGTGCGGGCATTGTCCTCGAGCACCCAGAAATCGTCGGGGCCGGTGCGGACGAGATCGATGCCGCAGATATGCGCGAACACGCCGTGCGGGGGCTTCGCGCCCGCCAGCATCGGCCGGAACTGCGGGTTGGAGAGGATCAGTTCCTCGGGGACGATCTTGTCGGCCAATATCTTGCGGGGGCCATATATGTCGGCAAGGAAGGCGTTGATCGCCTCGACCCGCTGCACCAGCCCTTCGGAGAGATTGGCCCATTCGCGCGCGGTGAAGACGCGGGGGACGATGTCGAACGGGATGATCCGCTCGGCGGATTCCTCCTCGCCATAGACGGCAAAGGTTATGCCCAGTTGGCGAAAGGCGGTTTCGGCGGCCTTCTGGCGCCGGTCGAGCTCGGCGGGCGGGGTGGTCTCCATCCATTCGCGCAAGCGTGCGAACTCGGGCCTTCCCGCCGGGTCTCCCGGCTTGCCCCGGATTTCGTCGAAAGCGGCTGCCCCTGCCATATGCCTCCATTATCTGTCTGGTCGACGCGATGGATGGTGCAACGCTTCGCTGCGCTGCACAAGAGGCTTTGCGAGACCCATGCCGATATTCGGTGTCGGAACGCCCCCCGGGCTGCAACGTCCCGGCATCGCCAGCGTTCCGTATCGGGCTCAGCCCGGCTTCACCTTGCCCAGATAGGTCGACAGCCGGTTGCGGGTCAGCCCGCGCGCGCGCGCCGGATTGAGCAGGTCGTAGACGACCGCATTCTCCAGCACCTTCTGCACATAGCCGCGCGTCTCGGCGAAGGGGATCGCCTCGATCCAGTCGACCACGTCGACGCCGGGCAGGCGGGGGTCGCCATTGGCCTTCAGGAACTTGTTCACATTGCCCGGCCCGGCATTGTAGCTGGCGATGGCGAGCACATAATTGCCGCCATAATAGTTCAGCATCCGGTCGAAGAAGGCCGATCCGATCATCACATTATAGTCGATCTCGGCCAGCTTCAGCGGATCATAGGGCAGGCCCATGCGCCCGGCCTGCTCCTTTGCGGTGGCGGGCATCAGCTGCATCAGCCCGCGCGCGCCGACGCGGCTCGTCGCCTGCCGGTCGAACTGGCTCTCCTGGCGGCTGATCGCGTGGATCAGCGTCCAGTGCTCCTTCATCGCCGGGGGCACCGGCACCTCGGGAAAGCCGATGCGCAGCGGGTCGGGCGTGCCGCTGGTCCGCGCGGCGCGCGACACCATCACCCCCAGGTCGGGCCGGTCGACCGATCGGGCCAGCTCGCCCGCCAGGATATGGTCGCTGTCGGTGCGGGCATTGGCGGCGATCAGGCGGACGAAGGCGGTCTGGTCCTGCCATGGCCCTGTGCGGCCCAGCAGCCGCACGGCGCGGACGACCTCGCTCGCCTCGAAGGATGCCCGCTCCTCGGCGGTCACCGCCGATCGCTGCGGCTCGGGCGGAAGCGCCAGGTCGCGGCCTAGCCGTTCGGCGGCGAGCTGGCCATAATATTGGTCGATATGTGGCGCCGCCTGGCCGAGATAGCTCTTCGCCCAGTCGGGCTTGCCGCCACGTTCGGCGGCGCGGCCGGCCCAGTACCAGCCCTTGGTCTGGGTGCCCGGGGTCTGCGCCGCGCGGGCATAGCGGTCGAACATGATGACCGCATCGTCATAGCGGCCCAGCTTCTCCAGCGCGACGGTGCCGGCCAGCCACATCAGGCTGGTATAGTCGTCGCGTTCGGCGAACGGGCGGTCGCGGATGCGGGTGCCGGGCGGAAAGGCCTGCTCGGCATGCTTGGCGATCGCCAGCGCCAGATCATATTGCGCGTCGGCGTTGGCGGCCTGGGCGAAGCTCAGCAGATTGTCCAGGAACCAGGCGGTATCGAACGGCGGGCTGGCCAGGTTGCGCGACTTGCCCAGCCAGATGCGCGCGCCCATGCTGTCGGCCTTGTCGCGCAGATAGCGGGCACGCTCGATCATGATGCCGGGATCGCGGTTCACCGCATCGCCGGCCGCCAGGAACCTGGCCTCCGCATCCGGATCCTTGCGCAGCAGGGCGAGCCGTGCCGCATAGAGCGGGCGCTTGGCCGGCGTGACATTCTCGATCTGGCGGGCGGCCGGGGTGGTGGCCCGGTCCAGCAGCAGGCGTTCCATCCGCCTGTCGTGATCGGCGCGGGTCATGCTCGCCCCGAAACGTGCCGTCAGCCGGGCCTCGTCGTCGGCGATCAGGCCCTTGGTCACCCAGGCCGCGGCGGCGTTGTTCCGCGCCTCGGCAAGCCGGCCGGTCGCCTGCAGCGCCTCGGCATAGCGGGTCTGGCCGGCGGCGGTGAGCGGGGGGAAGCGGGTGAAGAAGGTCACCACCAGCTTGGTGTCGAAGCGGTTCGGGTCGATCCGTCGCTCGGCGGCGCGGCGCATCGCCTGCTCGCCGG
The DNA here is from genome assembly GCF_002355275.1 of Rhizorhabdus dicambivorans. NCBI lineage: Bacteria > Pseudomonadati > Pseudomonadota > Alphaproteobacteria > Sphingomonadales > Rhizorhabdaceae > Rhizorhabdus > Rhizorhabdus dicambivorans. The sequence continues at coordinate 2,623,226 of NZ_CP023449.1, forward strand.
GCCAGCCCGGATGCGCGATCAGGAAGGCCGCATAATCCTGGAATGGGAGCGAATCGGTCTGCTGCAGCCGCCGCCATTCGTTGATCGCGCCCTGCAGCACATCGTCGCGCCACGCCGGGGCGCCGGGCGCGGGCGCGCGGTTCAGCCCGCTGGGGGCCGGCAGCTCCGGCGCCATGGTCGCGGCGATCGCCGCCGTGGAGACCAGCGCCGCCATGCCTGTAAAAAGACGGCGGGAGCGACTGGACAGGGGAGGGTGCCCGAACCTATTGGGCGCTTTCGTTGCTCGGACACGGTTCATGACGCCATTATGGCGTGCCCGTGGCCCGAGGTGAAGGGAGAGCGTGATGTTCAGTGGGTCGATACCAGCCCTGGTGACGCCGTTTCGCGACGGGGCGTTCGACGAGAAACTGTTCCGCGCCTTCGTCGACTGGCAGATCGACGAGGGATCGAGCGCGCTTGTCCCCTGCGGCACGACCGGCGAATCCGCGACGATGTCGATCGAGGAGCACAACCACGTCGTCAAGGTCTGCATCGAGCAGGCCCGGGGGCGGGTGCCGGTGATCGCCGGTTGCGGATCGAACGATACCGCCGTCGCGCTGGAGCATATGAAGTCCGCGCAGAAGGCCGGCGCCGATGCCGCGCTGGTGGTGCTGCCCTATTATAACCGGCCGAACCAGGACGGGCTGCTGCTGCATTATCGCCATCTGGCCGAGAATTGCAGCCTGCCGATCATCGTCTACAATGTGCCCGCGCGCACCGTCACCGATATCCAGCCCGAGACGCTGGGCCAGCTGGCCGCGATCAAGACGATCGTCGGCATCAAGGACGCCAGCGGCAAGGTCGAGCGGGTCTCGGCGCAGCGCCAGCATTGCGGCCCCGATTTCTGCCAGCTGTCGGGCAATGACGATATGGCGCTGGGCTTCATGGCGATGGGGGGGCGCGGCTGCATCTCGGTGACCGCGAACGTCCTGCCCGGCCTGTGCGCGCAGTTCCAGAAGGCCTGCCTCGAAGGCCGGTGGAATGACGCGCTGGCGCTGCAGGACAGGCTGTTCCCGCTCCATGCCGCGCTGTTTACCGATGCCTCGCCAGGCCCGGTCAAATATGCGCTGACCCGCACCTACAGGGATTTCCCGGACGAACTCCGCATGCCGATGACCTGGCCTTCCGAAGCGAGCCGTGCCGCGGTCGATGCGGCGCTCGCCCATGCGGGGGCGATCTAGTTTTCTCCCCTCCCTGATCGGGGAGGGGCAGGGGGTGGGTTGCGAGCGCCAGCGAGCACACTACCTTCTTTTCGATAGAGCAACGATAACGGCGTCGAGCCGTTCTCGTCGCTTGCCCACCCCTTTCCCTCCCGCATGCGGGAGGGGTGATGTAGAGTTTTATGGCCCGTCCGCGTCCCGCCGAGTTCGACAAGAAGAAGATCGTCGCCGAGAACCGGCGCGCGCGCTTCGACTATTTCCTCGAGCAGTTCTTCGAGGCCGGCATCGCGCTGACCGGGACCGAGGTGAAGTCGCTGCGCTTCGGCGAGGGATCGATTGCCGAAAGCTATGCCGAGGTGAAGGACGATCAGGTCTGGCTGGTCAACTCGAACGTGCCCGAGTTCAGCCATGGCAACCGCTTCAACCATGAGCCGAAGCGCCCCCGCAAGCTGCTGCTGCATTCCCGCGAGATCGACAAGATGCGCAATGCGGTCTCGCGGGAGGGGATGACGCTGATCCCGCTGTCGATCTATTTCAACGGTCGTGGCCGGGCGAAGGTTGAACTGGCGCTGGCCAAGGGCAAGAAGCTCCACGACAAGCGCGAGACCGAGAAGGCGCGCGACTGGAAGCGCGAACAGCAGCGCCTGCTGCGCGAGCGGGGCTGAACGCGGATGTTCCACACGATCGGCCGATGGTGGCGCAAGAACGCACCGACCCGCGAGCAGCTGGAGGAGGTGCGGTGGCTGCGCCCCTTCGCCCATCGCGTGCTGGAACCGTCACTGTGGCGCTTCACCCGCCGTTCGGTGCCGCGCGGCGTGGCGCTGGGGCTGATCGTCGGCATCTTCCTGATGATCCCGGGCCTCCAGATCATCGGCGCGGCGCTGCTGGCCTTGCCCTGCCGGGCCAATGTGCCGATCGCGGTGGCGATGACCTTCCTCAGCAATCCGGCGACGACCCCCTTCCTCCTCTATCTCTCGATCATCGTCGGCAATCGCTTCATCCATTCCACCGCCGATGTCAGCACCGTCGCGGTGATGATCGAGCATGGCGCCAGCCTTGCCGAATGGGCGGGCTGGCTGATGTCATCGGCGGCTCCGGCGCTGGTGATGGGGCTGTTCGTGATATCGGTGATCAGCGCCTCGGTCGGCTATCTGCTGTCGAGCTGCAGCTGGCGTGCCTGGATATCGCACAAATGGAAATTGCGGGAACGCCATCGGGCCGAGGGTGAGGCGGAAGAAGAACTCCGGGGTTGATACTGACAAGGATGATGGTAAGCCCACCGTCATAGTCAGATCATACACCGAGGTTTCGATGAATAAATTCCTGATCGCGCTGGCGGCGGGCACCATGCTTGTGCCGGCCGCGAACGGCTCTGCCGTTGCCGCCACCGCCAGGCCCGCCGCAAAGCCCACCTATGGCAGCTTCGGCTTCGATACGGCGGGCATGGACCGCGCCGTCAAGCCCGGCGACGATTTCTACGGATATGCCAATGGCCAATGGGCGAAGACGACGGCGATCCCGGCGGATCGCTCCAATTTCGGCATGTTCACCGTGCTCGACGAGCTGTCGATGTCGCGCAGCCACGACCTTCTCGAAAAGGCGAAGCCCGGCACGCGGATCGGCGATTTCTACGCCAGCTTCATGGACGAGAAGGCGGTCGACGCCGCCGGCATCGCTCCGCTGACGCCCACCCTGAAGTCGATCGAGGCGCTGGCGGACAAAAGCGCGGTGGCGGGCAAGATGGGCGCGCTGCTGCGCGACGGCATGGTCACGCCCTTCGTCATCTATGTCGATCAGGACGACAAGGATCCGGAGAATTATATCCCGATCATGCGCCAGCGCGGGCTCGGCATGCCCGACCGCGACTATTATCTGAAGACCGATGCCGAGATCGCCAGGACCCGCGCCGGCTATCAGGCCTATCTCGCTCAGCTCCTCACCCTGGCGGGCGAAGCGCAGGCCGAGCAGCGTGCGGCGCAGGTGCTGGCCTTCGAGACCGAACTGGCCAAGGTGCAGTGGACGCGCGTCGATTCGCGCGACAGCAGCAAGACCTACAACAAATGGGCGCGCGCGGATTTCGCGAAGAACGCCCCCGGCTTCGATTGGGATGCCTATTTCAAGGCCGCCGGCCTCGACCATCAGGATCGCTTCCTTGTCGGCCAGCCCACCGCCTTCGCCGGCATGGCCCGCGCGATCGAGGCGGCGCCGCTCGGCGTGCTCAAGGATTATCTGCTGGTCGCGGCGATCAACACGCAGGCGCCCTATCTGTCCAAGGCCTTCGTCGATGCCGAGTTCGCGTTCAATCAGACCATCCTGTCCGGCACCCCGCAGAACAGCGAGCGGTGGAAGCGCGGCGTCACCCTGGTCAAGAATCTGGTCGGTGAGGATCTCGGCCAGGAATATGTGAAGCTCTGGTTCACCCCGGAGACCAAGGCTGCTGCCGACGATCTGGTGCGCAACATCATCGCCGCGATGGGCAAGCGGATCGACGGCCTCAGCTGGATGGCGCCCGAGACCAAGGTGAAGGCGCGCGCCAAGCTGGCCGCCTTCATGCCCAAGATCGGCTATCCGTCGAAATGGCGGGATTATTCGGGGCTGGGGATCAAGCGCGGCGATCTGCTCGGCAATGTGATGCGCGCCAACGCCTTCGACTGGCAGCGCAACCTGAACAAGCTCGGCAAGCCGATCGACCGGACCGAGTGGCAGATGACGCCGATGGAGATCAACGCCTACGCCAATTTCAGCATGAACGAGATCGTCTTCCCCGCGGCGATCCTGCAGCCGCCCTTCTTCGATCCGCATGCCGATCCGGCGGTGAACTATGGCGGCATCGGCGCGGTGATCGGCCATGAGATCAGCCATCATTTCGACGATCAGGGTGCGAAATACGACATGCACGGCCGCCTGGCCGACTGGTGGACACCCGAAGACGTCAAGAATTTCGGTGTGCTGACCAACCAGATCGTCAAACAGTATGACGCCTATGAGCCGCTGCCCGGCATGCATGTCCAGGGCGCGCTGACCCAGGGCGAGAACATCGCCGATCTGGCGGGCCTCACCGTTGCCTATGAGGCCTATCAGATGGCGTTGAACGGCAGGAAGGCGCCGGTGATCGACGGCTTCACGGGGGACCAGCGCTTCTATCTGGGCTGGGCCCAGGTCTGGCGCCGCAACTATCGCGAGGCGAACCTGCGCCAGCGGCTGCTCACCGATCCCCACTCGCCCTCGGTCCAGCGCGCCTGGGTGGTCCGCAACCTCGATCCCTTCTACCCGGCCTATGACGTCAAGGCGGGGGAGAAGATGTACCTGTCGCCCGCCGAGCGGATAAGGATCTGGTGAGAGAGTAGGGGGAGGCGCTGCTCTCCCCCGTCGCCCCGGCGGAGGCCGGGGCCGCAAGAGGGTGATGCGCGCCTTTGCCGCTTGCGGCCCCGGCCTCCGCCGGGGCGACGAAAGAGGATAGGTGGGAAGGCCATCCCCATCTTGACGCCACGCCGCCACCGGGGGGAGAAGCGGACCATGGCCACGCTCTTCCCCTCGGCTCCGATGACCGCCAGCTCGGGGCGCATCGTGCTCAACATATTGCTTGGCGTGCTCATGCTCGTCGCCTCGGTCGGCATGGCCGGGATGATCTGGGGAGCGACCGACAATCTGCTCGTCGCCGGGCTGTTCATGCTCGCCTTCTGCCTTGGCATCGGCATGATCCTGCTGGTCGCGATGATCCGCGCGCAGATCCATGTCCGGCCGATGCGGCAGGTCGACATCAGCCTGGTGCTCGGCACGATCGAGGATTCGGACACCGGCATCGCCATCACCGGGCCGGGCGGCGACCTGGTCTGCGCCAACCGCCAGTTCGAAAGCTGGTTCGGCGGCCTGCCGACCCCGCCGGGCCTGCCGCTCGACAGCGAGGCGCGGAGGCAGCTTGCCGCCGCCGCCGTGGCCGCACGGCGCGACGGGCGGGCGGAGATCGACAAGCTGGAAAGTGACCGGGGGCTGATCGACGTGGTCGTGCGCCGCGCTGGCCATCTCGACGGCCATCTCGTCTGGCGTTTCCGTCGGTCCAGCCAGTTCGACAGCTTCAGCGACATCATGCGGCTGCTGGGCAGCGATATCGGACGCCGGCTCGGTAGCGCCGGGGTGATGACCGCATTGGTCGACGGCAATGGCATCGGCATCGTCGCCAACCGGGTGTTTCTCCAGCGCGCCCTGGGTTCGCCGGAAGCGCCTCCCTCCGGTTGGTCCTTCGCCGAATTGCTGCGCAGCGACGGGGATGCGATCCGCCTCGCCGCCGATCCCGCCACCGCCGATCCGGTGCGCCTGATCCAGGTGCCGCTCGACGATCATGGCCGGGTGCGCGCGACCCTGTTCCTGCTGGTCGACGAAACGCCGGGCACACGCGAGGCGCGCGCGGTCGCGACCGGCGATCTCCACGCGCTGCTCGGCATGCTGCCGCTCGGGCTGGCCGTCGCCGAGCGCGACGGGCGGGTGCTGTTCATGAACTCGCCCTTCCGCCGCGCGGCCGGCATCGCCCCCGATGCGGCGATCGTCTATCCGAGCGATCTCGTCGTCGAGGAGGACAAGGCGGCGGTGTCGGACGCGGTACGGCGCTTCTCGGCGGGGCGCGGTTCGGCCAGCGACCTGTCGGTGCGATTGAAGGCGCGGCCCGAGGAAAATGTCGCGCTCACCATCGCGGCGGCCAAGGGGCTCGGCAAGGCGTCGGTGCTGCTCAGCCTGAAGGACAATAGCGAGGAATCGAAGCTCAAGCGGCAGGTCGCCCAGGCGATGAAGATGCAGGCGGTCGGCCAGCTCGCCGGTGGCGTCGCGCACGACTTCAACAACATCCTTACCGCGATCATCGGCCATTGCGACCTGATGACCATGCGCCACATCCCCGGCGACAGCGACTATGACGACATCCAGCAGATCAAGCACAACTCCAACCGCGCGGCGGCGCTGACCCGCCAGCTGCTCGCCTTCTCGCGCCAGCAGACCCTGCGCCCGCAGATCCTCCAGCTGCCCGACATCATCTCGGAGATCACCAACCTGCTGAAGCGGCTGCTGGGCGAGACCGTGCGCCTGGAGGTTAGCCATGGCCGCAACCTCGGGACCGTCCGCGCCGATCCGGGCCAGCTCGAACAGGTGATCGTCAATCTCGCGGTCAACGCGCGTGATGCGATGCCCGACGGCGGCACCTTGACGATCCAGACCTACGGCCTCAGCCAGGCCGATGTCCGCAAGCTCGGCATCGAGATCATGCCGGTCACCGAATATACCGCGATGAAGGTGACCGACACCGGCACCGGCATCCCCAGCGAAAATCTCAACAAGATATTCGAGCCCTTCTTCACCACCAAGGAAGTGGGCAAGGGCACCGGCCTCGGCCTCTCGACCGTCTACGGCATCGTCAAGCAGACCGGCGGCTTCATCTTCGCCGAGAGCGAAGTGGGGCAGGGGACCAGCTTCGTCATCTATCTGCCGGTCCACGAGGCGCCGGCATCGGCTCCGGTCGCGCGGCTGCCGGTCAAGGAATCGAGCCCGGAACTGTGGGGCACAGGCACCATCCTGCTGGTCGAGGACGAGGCGATGGTGCGCGCCGTCGCTGAGCGGGCACTGGCGCGGCAGGGCTACAAGATCCTCACCGCCACCAATGGCGAGGAAGGGCTGGAGGTGCTGGAGAATGCCGAGGAACCGATCGACCTCGTCATCTCCGACGTGGTGATGCCGACGATGGACGGCCCCTCCATGGCCCGCGCCGCACGCGAGAAGCGGCCCGGCCTGCCGATCATCTTCATGTCGGGCTATGCCGAGGAGCAGCTGCGCCGGTCGATCGACCTCGACAATATCGGCTTCCTGCCCAAGCCCTTCTCGGTCCAGCAGATCGGCCAGGCTGCGCGCGAGGCGCTGGCCGGGCACGTGCAGGGCGAGGCGGTGGAATAGGGCGCGGCAGGCGGAGGCTCCCAACCCCCGGCCCCCTTTCCATCGTCGTCCCCACGCAGGCGGGGATCCATATACTCCGAACCGCAAGAGGCTCGGGCTGGCCTTCGGTCACGATTTGTTCTATATGCCAACCGCTGTGGATGCCTTTCCTCACCCATGAGCCCTTACGGAACCGGAAAATAAAAAAAACGACCACACAACCCCATGCACCCGGAATTACTGCGATCCATTCGCATCTGGCGTAGGAGAACAAAGGGTGATTTTCACCTCTTGTTCTCATGGAACATTCCATGTACACAACTTCCAGTTTGAAGGTTCGGGCCGCCCGATCTACGGAGGGAGTGACGCATATGTCGGCACAATTGAAGCTCATCGCCGAAAGGGAAGCAGTGAACACGGACAGGCAGAAAGCCCTCGATGCCGCGCTGGCGCAGATCGACCGCGCCTTCGGCAAGGGCTCGGCGATGAAGCTCGGCAGCCGCGAGGCGATGCAGGTGGAGGCGGTGTCGACCGGCTCGCTCGGCCTCGATATCGCGCTCGGCATCGGCGGCCTGCCCAAGGGCCGCATCGTCGAGATCTTCGGTCCGGAAAGCTCGGGCAAGACCACGCTGGCGCTCCATGCGATCGCCGAGGCACAGAAGGCGGGCGGCACCGCAGCCTTCATCGATGCCGAGCATGCGCTCGACCCGGTCTATGCCAAGAAGCTGGGCGTCGACATCGACGAGCTGATCGTCTCGCAGCCCGATACGGGCGAGCAGGCGCTGGAGATCGCCGACACGCTGGTTCGCTCGAACGCGATCGACGTGCTGGTGATTGATTCGGTCGCGGCCCTGGTCCCCCGGGCCGAGATCGAGGGTGAGATGGGCGACAGCCATGTCGGCCTTCAGGCCCGTCTGATGAGCCAGGCGCTGCGGAAGATCACCGGCTCGATCAGCCGGTCCAAGTGCCTCGTCATCTTCATCAACCAGATCCGCATGAAGATCGGCGTGATGTACGGCTCGCCCGAGACGACCACGGGCGGCAACGCACTCAAATTCTACGCCTCGGTCCGTCTCGACATCCGCCGCACCGGCGCGATCAAGGACCGCGACGAGGTGGTCGGCAACGCGACCCGGGTGAAGGTGGTCAAGAACAAGGTCGCTCCGCCGTTCAAGCAGGTCGAGTTCGACATCATGTATGGCGAGGGTGTGTCCAAGGTCGGCGAGCTGATCGACCTCGGCGTCAAGGCCGGCTTCGTCGAGAAGTCGGGTGCCTGGTTCAGCTATGATTCGATCCGCATCGGCCAGGGCCGCGAGAACGCCAAGACCTATCTGCGCGAGAATCCCGAGCTCGCGGCGAAGCTGGAAGCCGCGATCCGCGGCAAGTCCGACGATGTCGGCGACGCGATGATGGCCGGCCCGTCCGAGGACGACGATCTCTGAGGCAGGGAATACACCCGTTCGTGTCGAGCGCAGTCGAGACACGTTGACGCGCGCTAACGTCCCTCGACTGCGCTCGGGACGAACGGAGAGAAAAGGACGATGCCCGCACGTCTCAATTATGTCGAACTGCCGGTCGGCGACACCGCCGGCAGCAAGGCGTTCTTCGAAGCGGCCTTCGGATGGTCGCTGACCGGCTTCGGTCCCGATTATGCCGCGACGACGGGCGCGGGGGCGGGCGGCACCGCCGATATCGGCCTCAACGGCCATCTCGAGGACGCCACCGCCTGTCCGCTCGCGGTGATCGAGACCGACGATCTCGAAGCCACGCTCGCTTCGGTCGAGAAGGCGGGCGGCATCGTCACCCGGCCGATCTTCGCCTTCCCCGGCGGCCGCCGCTTCCACTTCCGCGAGCCTTCGGGTAACGAATTGGCGGTCTACGTGAACGAGGCGGACTGACGGGCGGGGTCCGCGCCTCGCAGACGGGGAGCCTGCCTTGGCCATTATCGTCCATCATCTCGAAAACTCCCGCTCGCAGCGCATCCTCTGGATGCTCGAGGAACTCGGCCTCCCCTATGAGGTGAAGCGCTACGCGCGCGACAAAAAGACCATGCTCGCCCCACCCGAGCTCAAGGCGGTCCATCCGCTCGGCAAGTCGCCGATCCTCGAACATGACGGCCGCATCATCGCCGAGACCGCGACGATCCTCGAATATCTGGTCGCCGTCTCCCACGGCAGGCTCGGGCCGCCCGAGGATGCCGCTGGCGCGCTGCGCTGGCGCTATTTCCTCGACTATGCCGAGGGATCGCTGATGCCGCCGCTGCTGCTGTCGCTGGTGATCGGCAAGATGGGCCCGTTCGGATGGCCTGCGAGGGGCTTCGTCACCAGATTCGCGATGACCCATGTCGACTATGTCGAAAGCGAGCTCAGCCAGCGCCCCTGGTTCGCCGGTGCCGAGTTCAGCGCCGCCGACATCATCATGAGCTTTCCGCTCGAAGCCGCCCGCCAGCGCCTCAGGCTCGACGGCAAACGCCCGACCATCACCGACTGGCTCGACCGCATCCACGCAAGGCCCGCTTACCAGGCCGCGCTGGAGAAGGGCGGGCCCTACGCCTATGCCTGAAGCCGCCGGCCTCGTCAGCGCGCCTTGGCGGGCTTGGGTCCGATATGCTTCAGATAGGCGATGAAGCGCTCGATATCCTCGGGCTTCCACGGGTCGGAGGGCATGTCGGGATGCCCCACGGTGATCCCTTCGGCGAGCGCCTCGTCCAGGGTTTCCACCGGATAGCCATAGCCCAGCGAACGGAAGGGCGGAGCCGCGGCGAGGGGGCTCTTGCCGGTCTTCTCGGTGGCGTGGCAGGCCCCACAGCGCTTCACCGCCAGCTTATGCCCTTCCCGTACCAGCCGGTCGGCTCGGGCCGGGGCCGATGCAAGCAGGGCGATGGCCAGCAGACCGAGTAGGGGGGCCATATATCGGTGCGAACGGATGCCAGTCATGCCGTGTTTATTCGCACGAGCGGCCACATGCAGTAAACCTTGGATGCCCGAATATGCCGCCGTGGCCGCGTACCCGCTTGAGAAGCGGCCCCTGCTCGCCTAAGTCGCACCCATGACCTCGACGAACGATATCCGCCGCTCCTTCCTCGATCATTTCGCGAAGGAAGGCCATGCGCCGGTTGCCTCGGCGCCGCTGGTGCCGCACAACGATCCGACCCTGATGTTCGTCAATGCGGGCATGGTGCCATTCAAGAACGTCTTCACCGGGCTGGAGACGCGGCCCTATTCGACCGCTGCCTCGTCGCAGAAGTGCGTGCGCGCCGGCGGCAAGCACAATGATCTCGACAATGTCGGCTATACCGCCCGGCACCACACCTTCTTCGAGATGCTCGGCAACTTCTCGTTCGGCGACTATTTCAAGGAACGGGCGATCACGCTGGCGTGGAGCCTGCTGACCGGCACCTGGGGCATTCCCCAGGACAAGCTGACCGTCACCGTCTACCACACCGATGACGAGGCGTTCGATCTCTGGAAGAAGATCGGCATGCCCGAAAGCCGGATCATCCGCATCCCGACCTCGGACAATTTCTGGTCGATGGGCGATACCGGCCCCTGCGGCCCCTGTTCCGAAATCTTCTACGACCATGGCGACCATATCTACGGCGGCCCTCCCGGCAGCGCGGAGGAGGACGGCGACCGCTTTGTCGAGATCTGGAACCTCGTCTTCATGCAATATGAGCAGGTCGACAAGGAGACCCGGATCGACCTGCCCAAGCCCTCGATCGACACCGGCATGGGGCTGGAACGGATCGCCGCCGTGTTGCAGGGCGTCCACGACAATTACGACACCGACACCTTCAAGGCGCTGATCGCAGCCTCGGGCGAGCTGACGAAGACGGCGACCGACGGCGCCAACAAGGCCTCGCACCGCGTGATTGCCGATCATCTGCGCGCATCGGGTTTCCTCGTCGCCGACGGCGTGCTGCCGGCAAACGAGGGGCGCGGCTATGTGCTGCGCCGGATCATGCGCCGCGCAATGCGCCACGCCCATCTGCTGGGTGCAGCCGAGCCGCTGATGCATCGCCTAGTGCCCAGCCTCGTCGCCGAGATGGGCGCCGCCTATCCCGATCTGGTTCGCGCGCAGCCGCTGATCGAGGAGACGCTGAAGCTGGAGGAGACCCGCTTCCGTCAGACCCTCGCCAACGGTCTCCGCCTGCTCGACGAGGCGACCGGCAGCATGAACAAGGGCGACGTGCTGCCCGGTGCGGTCGCGTTCAAGCTCTACGATACCTTCGGCTTTCCCTATGACCTGACCGAGGATGCGCTCCGCGCGCAGGATCTGGGCGTCGACCGTGCCGGCTTCGATGCCGCGATGGCCGAGCAGAAGGCCGCCGCGCGCGCCGCCTGGAAGGGATCGGGCGAGAAGGCGTCGGACGAGGTGTGGTTCGACATCGCCGAGGAATATGGCTCTACCGAGTTCACCGGCTATGTCAGCGAGCAAGGCGAGGGCCAGCTGCTCGCCATCGTCAGGGACGGCAAGCGCGTAGATACCGCCGCCGCCGGGGATGAGGTGGTGCTCGTCACCAACCAGACTCCCTTCTACGGCGAGAGCGGCGGCCAGATGGGCGACGCGGGCACGATCACCGGCGACAATGGCCTGGAGATCGCGGTCGAGGATACCGCCAAGCCGCTCGGCCGGCTCCACGCGCATCGTGGCAAGGTGGTGAGCGGGTCGGTGAAGATCGGCGATGCGCTGCACCTGACGGTCGACGGCGACCGCCGCAGCCGCATCCGCGCCAACCATTCGGCGACCCACCTGCTGCATGCCGCGCTGCGCAACCGTCTTGGCGGCCACGTCACCCAGAAGGGCAGCCTCGTCGCGGCCGACCGCTTCCGCTTCGATTTCTCGCACCCCAAGGCGCTGACCCCTGAGGACATCGCCGCGATCGAGGCCGAGGTGAACCGCCACATCCGCGAGAATGACGCGGTCACCACCCGGCTGATGACCCCCGACGATGCGATCGCGGCCGGCGCGATGGCACTGTTCGGCGAGAAATATGGCGAGGAGGTCCGCGTCCTGTCGATGGGGCGCGGGGACGAGAAGAGCTATTCGGTAGAGCTGTGCGGCGGCACCCATGTCTCGGCGCTTGGCGACATTGCCCTGCTCAAGATTGTCTCGGAAAGCGCCGTCTCCAGCGGCGTGCGCCGGATCGAGGCACTGACCGGCGAGGCCGCCCGGCTGTGGCTCGTCCATCGCGACGACCAGCTCAAGGCCGCCGCCGCCGCGCTCAAGACCTCGCCCGACGACGTCCCCGCGCGCATCGCCGCGCTGGTCGACGAGCGCCGCAAGCTCGAGCGTGAGCTGGCCGAGGCGAAGAAGGCGCTGGCGCTGGGCGGCGGGGCGGCCAAGGTCGATGCGGCGGGCCCGGAGCATGTCGCCGGGGTGAAGTTCCTGCCCCAGGTCGTCGAGGGGCTCGATCCCAAGGGGCTGCGCGGGTTGGTCGATGAGGCCAAGGCGTCGCTTGGATCAGGCGTGTCGGTGATCGTCGCGGTCAACGAGGGACGCGCCAGCGTCGCGGCGGGCGTCACCGCCGACCTCACGGATCGGATCAGCGCGGTCGACCTGGTCAAGGCCGCGGTGGCGGCGCTGGGCGGGCAGGGCGGCGGTGGCCGCCCCGACATGGCGCAGGGCGGCGGTCCCGATGGCGACAAGGCCGCCGATGCGGTGGCCTCGGTGCGCGACATGCTGGCCAAGGTTCCGGCCTGACAATCGCCTGAAGCTCAGTACTGGAAGCTGGCCTGCCGGGTGCGGATACGCGTCCGGACAAGCCGGCATTTCGCTTCGAACCTGCGGAATCCCGCCTGACGGCGCGGCGCCCGGCGTCCGGCACCGACAATGAGGCGCAGCGCGACGAACAGGAACAGGCCGACCGCGAGGGCAAGCGTCGTGGTGAACGGATAATGCAACACAGCCACAGGAATACTCCCCTGCAAGCCCCTTGATGCCTCTTATGCCGATTCGCCGCGATTCGCGCGGTGATCACCGTCACATGGCGCGTGCGAGCGGCATGGTCAGGCAGTGGATGCCGCCACCACAGCGGGTGAACTGGTCGATATCGACCGCCTCGACATCGAATCCGCGGCCACGCAGCACGCCGTTGATCCGGTCGTTCGCCGCGGACGAGATGATCCTGCGCTGGCCCAGCGACAGAATATTGCAGCCCAGCCGACGCGATTCAGCCGGCTCGACCGCGATCAGCTCTATTCCCTGCTCCTCGATCTGCCGGACGAAGGCCGGATCGAGCAACTCGATACAGGCGAGCGCCACGCCTTCGTCCACCATGCAGAATTGGGTATCGAGATGCAGGAGTTCGGGATCGAAAGCGTAGGTAATAACGTCCCAGCGCTGTCCCCGGAAGATTTCGGCCAGCGCCTCCGCCCCGGTCCAGTCCGTCCGTTCGCCCGACCATCCGATGACCACCAGTCCGGATCGCACGATTGCAATGTCGCCGCCCTCGATCCGGCCCTGACGCACATAGGCGGCCGGCGGCGCACCGAGCCCGCGTGCGAAATCGAACGCGCGGTCGGCCTCCTCGCGGCGATGCGGCGTCGCGGGGCGAAGCTTAATCAGGCCCCAGGGCGAGGTCAGCAACGCGTCCCGCGTGAAGCACATGTCGGGCAGGGCGGGATCGGGCGGCAGGAGATGGCAGCGGACATTGTGGCGCTCGAGAGCGGCCTGGAGCGCGCGGTGCTGTGCGGTGGCGCGATCCACGGACAGGGTGAAACCGTCTGCCAGGCTCTGCCGGGTGACTGCGCAACAAGGCACCGGGGCGAGATAGGAGGGTCGGCAGAGCATCACGTCGGTCAGTCGGTCGGTTTCGCTGGTAACGGCAAATCGCCGGGTCGGCGCGAGAGGGCGCGCGCCCAGTCCGAGGAAATCGAGCTTCATGCCGATAAAAGCGCGCCAGCTTATCTTTGGTTCCTAAGTGGCTGGTTAGAAACCATAATAGCCGATCGGCGTTGTGCGCCATATGGCCAGCTTGTCCCCGTCCCCTTCTACTCCGGGGCCCGATCCGTACGATGAGGATGCCCTGTTCCTGTTGCTGGAGCTTCTCTCCGCACGGGGCTATAGTTTCGTGACGCCGACCCCGGCGACCCATGCCCGCGTCCTATATCGCCTGCCTTCACAAGCGCGCGATATCCGCGATGTGCTGGGCTGGAGCCTGCCGTTTACGGATGGTCTGCTCGACAGCGCCCTCTTGGAGATTCTCGAAAAGGCAGGCGCGTTGGAACAGCTCCCCGACGGCCGTCGCCGCAGCCGCTATCGGATTTCGTCACTCGGTGGTGATCTCTATCTTCATTCCGCCTACCCGACACTGGCCGAGGATTCGGTGTTCTTCGGGCCGGACAGCTATCGCTTCGCCGATCTGATCGCGCGTGAATTGCGCAGCGAGCCGGTTCCTGCGGGCGGGCATGTCGTCGATATCGGCGCCGGCGCCGGGGTAGGCGCCATCACGGCCGCGCATCTGTCCGACGATGCCAGGGTGACGATGACCGACATCAACCCGGTGGCGCTTCGCCTTGCGGCGATCAACGCCCGTGCCGCCGGGGTGAGTGCGACCTTCGTTCAAGCTGCCGACCTGGCAAGGGTCGCCGTACCGATCGACGTCGCGCTCGCCAATCCGCCCTATATCGTCGACTCCGCCGGACGGGATTATCGGGACGGCGGGGGGATGTATGGCGGGCAGGTCGCGCTCGACATGACCCGCGAGGCGCTGGGCAGGCTCGCGAGGGGCGGGCGGATGATCCTCTATACGGGAAGTGCCATCGTCAGGGGCGAGGATCGGCTTCGGGCCGCGCTGTCCGAGGTGGCCGTCCGGGCCGGCTGTCACATGGACTATCGGGAGATTGATCCGGACATATTCGGCGAGGAGCTTGACGCGCCGGCCTATCGCGACGTCGAGCGGATCGCCGTGGTCGGCGCGGTCTTTCATCACATCTAGACGAGGAGAAACGGGATGGCATCGGTGCCGATGCTCACGGCGCACGACTTCAAGGACCCCGCGATATTGCTATCCGGGGAGGTCGATTATGACATGTACAATGATTTCCGGACCAAGCTGGAGCGGGCGCTGTCCGAGCGGGCCGGTGGAACCGTCCTTACCATCGAGCTGTCGACCTTGGGCGGAGATCCCGAAGTCGCCCGGATGATGGGCGAAGACATCCGCTTCCACAGCGATCTGGAGCCGTCGCGGCGGATCGTGCTGCTGGGCAAGGCAGCGCTCTATTCGGCCGGCACGACGTTCATGAGCTTCTTCGCCCGCGACAACCGCTACCTCACCCGCGGCACCAGGCTGATGGTCCATGAGCGCAACCTATCGAAGACGCTTGAGATCAATGGGCCACTGACGAGTTGCATCGCAGCGGTGGAGGCCACCCTCAACGAGATCAGAAGCTCGATCGCCATCCAGAATGAAGGGTTCGAAAACCTGATCCGGGGCAGTCATGTATCGATGGAAGAGGTGCTGAAGCGCGCGCCTGGCAACTGGTATATTGAAGCCGAGGAGGCGGTATCGCTGGGGCTGGTCGCCGCCGTCATCTAGCCATGTCATGCCGCTTCGGCAGAAGCGTGAGAGTGCCTTCGTGACGGTCGCCCGGAAGCTGGCCGCCACCGCAGCCAGCGCCCGGGCCCGGGCCGTCCTATCGCGTTACCGGATCGCGCGGTTCGACCTGGCTATCGTCGGGCGCAGCACCCGGGGTGGAACTGATCGGGTCGCGGTCCACCGGTTCGGCGAGGGCGGTGTTCCCCACCTTCTCCTCGCTGCTGTTGGGTCCGGCCTGGTCTCCGCGCATGTTGCAGCCGGCCAGTACCAGTCCCGCGGCGATCAGGGCCGTGGCGGTAGGGCAAGAACCCATATATTGATCTCCATCCTGTCATGACGTGAAACCGGAATGCCGCGCGACCTCAGCGGCTCCCGCCGACCGGAGCGTCCGCACCGGTCCGGGGTTGATCATCGACGGGGCGGGGAGACAGGTCGCCGCCCCCTCCCGCGGGATCGCTGTCGAAATCCTCGGCTCCGCCCGAGCCGCCAGCACCCGCGCCGCTGCCGATCACCACGCCGCTGCCCTGCTGCGGGGCGCGTCTGCCGCGGTTTTCCTCTGCCGCCGCAGCCTCGCGCCGGACCTGCGGCCCTGCCTTGATCCGGCTCGATTCCTCATCGCCGGTGTAGCCCGATCGAAGAGGCGGAGCAGGGAGAGGATCTGTGCCGGTCATGGGGATTCTCGCGCAGTTTGTCCTGGTGCGAGAACCGCCAAGCCTTCCACAAGGTCCACTGATCAAAGATTATTTGGGCTTCTCACGGACGGCCCGAGACATAACGCACTCGATCTGCGCCGAGCCGAGGAACATGCGAGCTTCCCACAGGCTTGAACGAGGGACGCGGCACCGGATGTCAGCCCGCCGACGGGAGAAGAGGATGAACGGCAATATCCCCATGACCGATGCCCACACCGAATATCCTTCGCTCCAGGGGCGCAAGGCGGTGATTACCGGGGGCACGACCGGTATCGGCCGCGCCATCGCCATACTGCTGGCCGGCGAGGGCGCGCGTGTCTTCATCTGCGGACGGACGCCCGAGCATCTCGACGACGCGCTGCGGCGCATTCGCGAGGTGGGGGAGGGCGACGGCGTCAATGTCGACCTGTCGCGCCGCGAGGAGGTCGATCGCTTCTTCGCCAAGGCGGATGACTATCTGGGCCGCCCGGATATCGCCGTGATCAACGCCGCCGTCCCGGCCGGGGCGCTGGAAGATACGTCCGAGGACGAACTCTACTATCAGACCGCCACCGATCTGACGGCCTATCTGGCCTGCACGCGCAAGGCGGCGAGACGGATGGCGGCGGGTAGCGACGTGATCCTGATCGGATCGATGTCGGCCGTGTCGCAGTCGCCCGGTTCCTCCATCTATGTCGCGGCCAAGGCGGGGATCGAGGGCTTCGCCGTGGCGCTTCGCAAGGAGCTGTCCGAGAAGGACATAAAGGTCGGGCTGATCGAACCGGGCTTCACCGGCGCCGATTTCCAATATCCCGATTACCCGCCAGAGAAGCAGGTCGAACTGATCAACGGGCACCGCATGCTGCGGTCCGAGGATATCGCGGTGGCCGCACATTTCATGCTGCGCCAGCCGCGCCGGACGGCGGTATCAATGATCAGGGTGGAGACGCGGCTCAAACACCCCTGAGCGGCGCGGCCAGCGCGCGGGGACGATGGCGCATCGTCAGGAGTCTCCACGAGCCTTTCCGGTCGCTGGCAGCCATTGCAGGACCAGGCGGCCTTCGGCCGGGACCCGGTAATCGACCCGGTCCGGCCGCCGCCGCCGCGGCTTGATCGGATCGCCGTCAGCGGTGCATAGGGTGAGGCGCGGCATGCGCCGGCGCGGCAGGCGGATGACCGACAGATCGGCGCCGTAGCCCTCAGCCCCGTCGAGCTGGATCGCCAGGGCATGCTCCCCGGTCCGTTCGATGCCGCGCAGGAACTGGTTGCAGAAAAGCCGGAACGGCGCATCCGTCACCCAATGCTCCGAGCGAGTGGCGAAGACAAACGCGGCACCGGCGCCGTAAATCTCCTGCCCAACCTGTCCCGCAGCTTGTCCGTCGGCATAGATATCCTCGAGCGGGAAGGACAGCTTCGGGTCGATATGACCATTGCGGATCTTAGTCGCCAGTATCTTTCGCGGCAGCGTGTCAGGATAGTAGAACCAGGCGCGATCGAGCGCATAGCGACAATATTCGCTGACCAGCGCGCGCACAGCCGGTTCGAGGCGGGGCCCTCCGTCATCCAGCAGGCGCTCGAACGCCGCGAAGCTCTCGAAACATTCGTAGATCGCCATATATGGCGCGTCCTGAAGGCAGGTGGCCCCCAGGAAATTATGGTAATGGCGCGCCGCCCCGATCTCCGATTCCCATATCTCGGTGTTGTGGAAGAAGCTGGCGAGATAGACATAGCCCTGCTGTAGATAATCGGGCTCGTCGGTGATCCGCCACAGCCGGAGGCAGGCCGCCGCGCCCCAGGCGGTGAGATTGGCCTGATAATTCAGGGTGAAGCGCATGCCCCGTGCCGCTTCGATCGCGGCGCGGGCTTCGTCCAGGAAGCGTTTGTCGTCAGTCAGCTGGAAGCAGAGGAGCATTACATAGGCATAGATGCCGCCGACGTCGGTCTGCCCATGATCGTCGGCGGCGGTGGCGGTAATGATCGAGAAGTCGCCGACCTTGAACTGGATCGGCCAGCGATAGTGGAAATGGTGGGCCGCGCGGATCGCATATTCGAGCGAGTCGAAAAGCAGGGCTTTTGCTTCTTCCACACCGTCGAGCGCCAGGCGGGCAAGATTGAGCAGCGGGTGATACAGATACCAGCTGTCGACCGCGTCGGCATCCTTGTCCTCCCCGACATTGGGAAGGTAGCGGCGTAGGCAGCCCAGCTTCGCATCGTAGAATTTCGGCAGGCCCTGAAGGAGCGACCTTTCCAGCGCGACCGGCTTGCCCCGCCATTTCGCATAGTCATGAAGCGCGGCGATCAGCGAAAGCTGCACCATGGCGTCGGGATATTCGCTGTCGGTATAGGGGTGGACATAGAGATGCCCGTAATGGCGGACCGTGGCCTTGGGTGAGTTGATCAGGTCCTGAAGTGTGCGGTCAGCGCGGTCCGTCCAGTCGCGATATTCGACATCCGGCCGGTCGATCGCCGCATAGGCAGAGCCCAGCAGTTGCAGGAACAGCCTCGCCATATCCTGCTCGTCGCGGGCCGGCATGTCGCGAAAGACGAGGATCGCGTCGGAGATGGTCAGCGTTTCCCCGGGGGGGAGCGGCTTGGTGGGCGGCGTGCCGCTTTGGGGCGGCGAGGGGGGCAGGTAGCCGAATTCTGGCCATTCGCCGCCCACCACGCCGTCCGGAACGGTGTCGGTCGCACGATAATAGCCGTTCATCGCCGTGAGGTTCTGGAAATAGAGCAGGCTGCCCATTCCCGGCTCGTCCCTGCGGAGGAACAGGAGACCCGTGTTAACGCCGCGCTGAGCGGCTTCGACCTGTCCCCGGGCGCCGGTCGGATCGTCGTGGACATCGAGCGGATAGAGGTCGCGCGGCAGGAAGGGTATAAGGAGAGGGACGGCAGGCGTTAGCCTCACCGTCATCCGCAGCCGGTGCAAATCGGTAACGCTGGTCGCGAACCATATCTCGTGGCGGCCGAGCGGGCTTTTCACTTCGATCAGCACAGCGTCGCTTGCCGGCTTCCTGCGCGCGGTGAGCCCCGGCGCATAGGCGGCACGCAGGGCAAAGCCGCCGAGGCCGGGCCGGCGGATCAGCGCCCAGACCGAATCCGCCCCTTGTGCTACCTCCACGGCCAGATCGCCCAGAGCGAAGATGGCGAGCCGTTTCATCGAGCGATCGGCAAGTTCTTCCCTCAGCGCAAGCAAATAGGGGCTGGCGCCGGGAAGCTGTTTCTCTTTGCTCCTTGCTGCCGCCTTCATCGTCATCGCTTCCCCCGATCAGTATCGGCCTGGCGCCGAGGCCGGGCCTATGCTGGCTGCTTCAAGTCCAGGTCGAATGGGCATCGCAATCCTCCGAGGAGTTCGCGTTGCGGAACGCCCAAGGCGACGGCAAGTTCATGCGCCGGCAATAATTTCGATTTTCATTTCAATATTTTAACATGAGTTAAATGGGGCGGGCGCTCGGCCGTTGCGGCGGCTAAACGAGCGGAACGCCTGGGCCTGCCGATCGCTTTGCCCTCAACAACGGGAGAAGGGATGACATGACCGAACATGGCAGCGGCCTGTGGGGCCTCATCACGATCATCGGCCCGATCCTGCTCGCGCTCGCGCTCGTCTGGGCGATCGCCCACAACCGGCGCTCACGGGCGGAAAAGGAGCGTTCTGAACGTGCGGTCCGCCAACAGCATGAAGAACAGCGTCGTCGCGAGGGCGTGGGCTGAACGGTGGCTTTGAAAGAGGAGCATGACAATGGAACGCAATGACCGGCTCGATCCTGAGGCCAGGCAAACCGAGGATATTCCCCGTCGTGGCCCGGCGGGCGACGGGCGGCCCAACCAGCAGGACCCCGATCCGCGCACCCGCGGCGGCAAGCCGCAGGAGGACGTGGCTGACCGACCTGTCGTGGGGCAGGTGCGCCCGGAGGACTATCCGGCCGAAGATCGGCGGACCAGCCGCCCGGATTGAACCTGCCATGGAGGGGAATGTCGGTATCGGCCGCGGTCGAAATTCGCGTTCGCGCAACTGCGCGCGAAGGACGTGCGCGACAAGTTCGCTCTGGCGCCTGAATATCACCGCAGCGTAAGTGCGACGAAGGCCAAGCAGAAGCGGAGGATCGGACGGAAGCGGGAGCGCTGATCGTTGCAAGCCCACGCTGCCGTTTATGGGTTTACGACCTAGTTTTCTAGGCGCCCCCGCTTTCAAAATCTACTGCCGTTCGAACTCGACGGGTGAGAGCATCCCGTTCCTGACCTACTTTGCATCTCGAGCGAAATACGCGGTGGCTTTTTAAGATATCGGCTCCTCGGTCATCCGGACTAGCTCGCGCTTCAACTGACGGATCTCGGCATCCTTGCCGGCATCGCCCGACACTAGCTTCGCCAACTGTCACTTCCACGAATACAGCGAGTGGGGCTGACGCCGAGCCGCTGTGAAACCTCCGCTATCCGATAACCACTCTCGGTGATCTGCGCCACCGTATCGCCCTTGATCGCTAAAATGGGCTTCCCCGTCATCGCCTCCTGTCTTCAAAATCAGGATCGAAGGCGTCCAGAAATCTAGGGGCTGCTTATCTTCCGCGTCGGAAAGATAATCGCGTTACCCATTTCGCAAGGAGAATTGTCTCCTCTCTTCGGTCAACTATAACGCGAGGATGTTCGACGGACAGATGGTCGACGATGCCGCTCTTAACGCATGGTTCAAACGAGAGGTGCTCCCGCTCGAGCGGGCGCTGACGGCCTATGTGCGCAGAAATTGGAGGGTGGCGGAAGACGTGTTCGAATTGCGGCAGGACATATATGAACATGCGCTCGTAGGCGCGCGGCGCGAGCTGCCGGTCAATACGCGCGCCTATATGTACACGCTCGCGCGCAATCACCTGATCAACCAGGCCAAGCGGTCTCGAATCGTGTCCTTCGAGATCATCGCGGACCTCGACCACGAGACACCCAATTTCGACATGTTCGAGGCCGACCGCGCAATGACCGCGCGCGACGAGCTTCGCCACGCCATAGCCGGGATCGACAAGCTGCCGCCGCGGTGCCGCGAGGTCGTGCGGCTGCGGAAGCTGAACGGTCTGTCGACGCAGGAAGCCGCAGAAGCGCTCGGCGTCTCGACCGAGACCATTCGCCAGCAGCTCAAACACGGGATGAAAGCACTGATCGACCACATGGTCGGGGGCAGCGGCAAGATCGTTCGACCACGGTTCAGCAGGCGTTCGGCACAGGAGATGCAGCCATGAGCCGACACCGCGCGATTGAGGACAAGGCGATCGATTGGCTGATCCGCAAGGACGAGCCGGACTGGTCGGAGGGCGACCAAGCTGAGCTGGACGCCTGGATCGGGGAGTCCATGGCCAACCGAGCAGCCTATCTGCGCGCCGAGTATGGCTGGGCGGAGGCCGAGCGGGTGAAGTCGCTCGGTGACTGGGGCAAGCCTGACTCCAGCAGCAGCCGTCAGCCCATGGGCAGGTGGTGGTTGGGAGCGATTGCGGCGAGCATCCTCGCTGTGGTTGGAATCGGCACTTATTCATTCGCGCCCCAATTGGCCGATCAGCCGCAGTTGCGGGAGGCGCGCTTTGACACGCCGGTGGGCGGGCGCAAGGTCATCAATCTCTCGGACGGCAGCAAGATCGATCTCAACACCCAGTCGGTGGTCCGCACCGCGGTTCACGACAAAAGGCGCGCTGTCTGGTTGGACTCGGGCGAGGCCTATTTCGAGGTTGCGCACCGTAAGGGCGAGCCGTTCGTGGTTTATGCGGGCGAGCAGACAATCACTGTGCTTGGCACCAAGTTCTCGGTGCGGCGCGACCAGGATCGGGTGACGGTGAACGTCATCGAGGGCCGTGTGCGGATCGATGACGGCCATAACCGCTACACCAACGGGGCGATCATCACTGCCGGCGACACGGCAATTGCTCGCGGCGACTCGACGCTGATTGCAGCCAAGTCCGAAGAGCGTGTCGAGAACGCGCTTGCCTGGCGCGACGGCAAGCTGACCTTCAATCTGGTCCCGCTCTCGGAAGCCGCGGCCGAGTTCAACCGCTACAATCGCACCCAGCTGATCATCGATCCGTCGGCGGCGGACATCCCGATCGGCGGCATTTTCCAGGCTTCCAATGTCGGCGCGTTCGCGCGGCTGCTGCACGATGCGTACGGGCTCAAATTTGAACAGGATGACGATCGCATCACGATTTCAAGCTGACGATGTTACCCTTTTGGGACGCTCGATTGTCGGGTGCGAGTGGGGCTGAAAAATCTGCCCGGTCCAAAAGGGGGGAATATGATCCGCACACTCGCCGCGGCAATCGCGACCAGCAGCATCGTAGCGCTCGCCGCGCCGACGGCCGCGCAGACGCGGGAGTTCAACGTGCCCGCAGGTCCGCTCAAGGCGGCGCTGGATATGTTCGCGCGTCAGTCTGGGCGTCAGGTGATATACCGCGCCGAAGTCCAATCCGCTCGCTCGCCGGGCGTGCGCGGTGTCCGAACCGCAGAGCAGGCGTTGGACGCAATTCTCGCGGGCACCGGTTTCACCGTCAGGCAAGACAGCAGTGGTGCTCTGGCGATCGTGAAGGCGGGAAACGGCGAAACCGTTAGTGCCGTGGCGTCGTCGAAGGCTCCGGCAATCGAAGGCGAAGTGAGCACGGACATCGTCGTGACCGCCCAGCGGCGCGAGCAGGCTGTCATCGACGTGCCGGTCTCGGTGAGCGTGGTATCCGCCAAGCAGGTGGAAAACCTCAACCTGTCGACCTTCACGTCGGTTACCCAGCAGACGCCGAACTTCAACATCACCTACAGGCTCGGCGGCAATTCGGCGCCCGATTTGAACATCCGTGGCATTCGTGGCGAAGGATCCGCTTCGCGCGTCAACGAGAGCTCGGTCGCCGTCTATGTTGACGAGGTCTATCTTGGCGACGAGAGCAGCCTGTCGGGTCAGATCTTCGATGTGCAGCGGGTCGAAGTGCTGCGTGGCCCGCAGGGCACGCTGTTCGGCCGCAACACCACCGGCGGTCTCGTGCACTTCGTCTCGGCAGCGCCGACCGCTGAGTTCACCGGCAAAGCCAGCGTTCTCTATGGCTCGGATGACTGGGTGAACGTCAACGGCGTGGTCAGCGGCGGCTTCGGCGAAAAGGTTCGCACCCGGCTCGCCGGTCAGTTCGAGCGGCACGACGGCCACTTCACCAACCGTGCAACCCTGCCCGGCGCCCCGAAGAAGCTGGCGGCGAAGAAGGTGTGGAGCCTCCGCAGCACGACCGACTTCGATATCGGCGAGGCCTCGACGTTCCGGTTCCAGGTGACCCAGTCCCAGACCGATTCCGAATCCACACCTCCCTTTGGTCTGGGAGTATGGCGGGACGCCTCACGGGCGCGCTGCTCGCGGGCGGAAATACTCGCCGCGCAATGCGTTGATGCCGTCGTTCTCAGCGGGCAACCTCGGCAGGTCAAGCCGCACTCCGGCGACGCGATCACCGAAGCGTCCCGCGATGAACTGGCAATCAAGCAAAACCTGACCTCGCTCACCGGCAAGTTCGAGACGGATCTGGGCTGGGCGTCCGTAGTCAACATCGCCAACTACACGGACTTCAAATCACGGACTGGTGTTGACGCGGATCAATCGTCGACACCCAGCGGCCTGCAGGGCTCCAACTTCATCGCAGTGTTTCGCAATCGCTCCCATCAATTCAGCGACGAGTTGCGTATCCAGGGTACGACCGATAGGCTGAATTGGGTCGGCGGGCTTTTTTACTATGAGGACAGCAAGAAAAACAACATTCTTACCGTTCTCCGTTCCAATGCGCGTGTGAACCTCCTGCAGATCGGATCCAATGTCCGCGTTGATACCACATCCGGTGCGGTGTTCGGGCAGGCCGATTGGGAGTTCGTCGATCGGTGGACGCTTTCAGCCGGAGCGCGTTATACGATCGAGAACCGGGAGCTGAAGGAGGCCAAGGTCGGCGCGAACGACATCCTGGCGCGCATCAAGGCTCGGCCCGATCTTTATGCTGATCCCGATCCGGTAACGAAGGACGTGACTGGGCGGGTGAGCCTGACCTGGGAGCCGACCACCGATAACAGTCTCTACGCCAGCTACTCACGCGGTGCTAAGAGCGTCGCCTATAACGCATTCTATCTCGACACCAGCGCCGCTGGCATCGCAGCCAACGCCAACCTGACCGGCCCGGTGGGCCAGGAGCATCTCAATGCCTTCGAGATCGGCAGCAAGAACCGGTTCTTTGACCGGACGTTGATGCTCAACCTCGCGGCCTTCTATTATCTTTTCGACGGCAAGCAGGAAGTGCTGAGTGCCGTGGACCTGAGCACCGGAGTGCCGCTCGCTTCGACCCGCTTCCTGAATGTCGGCACAGCCGAGATTTACGGCGCGGAAGCCGAACTGAATTATACGCCGAACGAGCGCTGGAATTTCAGCCTGTCGGGCGGTCTTCTGCATAGTGAAATTACAAAGTCGCCGCTTATCATCAGCAGTCCGAACCTGGGCATTATGCCGCTGCAGGGGAAGCCGCTTCCGCAGACGCCGAAGTGGAATGTGAACGCCACACTTGCGCACCATATTCCGGTCGACCAAGTCGGCGTCTTCACGCTTCAGGCCGAAGGGCGGGCGCAGGCGAAGCAGAACTTCGTTCTGACCGACGACCCCTTGGTGGACGTACCCTCCTACGGCGTCGTCAACTTCCGCATCATGTGGAAGTCGGAAGACGAGAAGTATAACGCGCAGGCATTCGTGACCAATGCCTTCAAAAAGGACTACTTCGCCCGATTGATCGAAACCACTATAGCGGCGGGCTCGCTGGTCGCGCAACTGGGCGAACCCCGTCTGTGGGGCGTCAAGTTCGGCGTCTCGTTCTGATCGTGCATTGAGTCTTCAACCCTTTATCGTTCCTATACTTTGCACGACAAAGGGTTGACCTGCAGTCCCGATGCTTTGACCTGATGGCGTCGACCGTGCCTGCACCAGGCTGGCGTGCCAGAATGCGGACATTGGCGGCACGAAAGATGTCCCGGCAAGTCAAATTCACGACGCACGAGGGAGGATTATCATGCTGGTACCTGATTATCCCAATGCTCTGGCTGGCCGAATTGCATTGCTGAAGGCGCACCGCCGTTGCGTGGCTCTGACAGGTCCTTACCGGCCGCTCCTTGCCGCTCTCTCCTCGCGAAGGATTCGATAGAGTGACGATCGATACGTCCGCCAGGTCGCACAGCGCTGTCTATGGCTGGTATGTCGTGGCAGTGCTGATGTTCTGTCAGACGCTCGCCTCGCTCGACGCCAAACTGCCCTTCATTCTCGTGGAATCGATCAAGCACGACCTGAGCTTGAGCGACACCCAGATCGGCTTGATCACCGGGCCGGCATTTTCCCTCACCTATGCAATCGCCGCGATACCGATTGCGAAATTTTCGGATCGCGGCGTGCGCGTCCACATCATCTCTGGCGCGATCGTGCTATGGAGCGCGCTAACCGCGCTCGGTGGTTTCGCTCTGGGCATTATGACGCTGGTGTTGAGCCGCACCGGCGTCGCTATTGGCGAGGCGGCTCTCTTGCCAGCCTCTCACTCGATCATCGCCGATTACACTGACAAGGCATCACGACCGAAGGCCATTGCCATCTATTCGCTGGGGCTCGCGATCGGCGCCTTCCTCGCGCTTTCTCTTGGTGGCTATCTGAACGATCGGTTCGGATGGCGCGCGACTTTGTTCATCATAGGCGCTAGCGGCCTGGCAATTTCGCTGCTTGTGTTCATTACCGTGCGCGAGCCCAAGCGTGACTGGACGACCGGCGCACGGGAATCCCCTAAGGGCGACATTCTCAGTCTCTTCCGCAACAAACCGGTCCGCAACCTGATTTTGGGCGGTACCTTGGTGGGAATCGGTGCAGGTGCTTTGAGCGGCTGGGCGCCTGCCTATATCATGCGGACTTTCCACCTCACTGCGACGGAAACCGGTGCAACCTACGGAGCAATAGCCGGAGCGGTCGGTGTAATAGGCATATTGTGCGGGGGGTTCGTCGCTGGGTGGTTCGCGCAACGTGCCCCTCGCAACACCTTCTATCTACTGGCTATTTGCCTCCTCGTCGCCATGGTCGCACAGATGGGCTCGCTACTGACGGGCAGCTATGGGCTTTTTATAGTCCTATCGGCAGTCAGTACCCTATTGTTGGCATCCTATATCGCTCCCACCTACGCCACCGTCCAGACACTCGTCGATCCAGGTGCACGGAGTTTCGCCGCCGCTGTCACGCTCTTTTCCATAAATGGCGTAGGATTCGCCGCGGGCGCCTTCTTCTGCGGTTGGTTAAGTGATTTACTTCGTCCTCACTACGGCACGAATTCCTTGAAGATCGCTCTCCTGATCCTGTCGGTTTTCTTATTCTGGAGTGCCGTACACTATATCCTCGTCGGACGTCATTTGCCGGATACAGTGGAGCAGAGCCGGCGAGATGGGTGCAGATATGTTTGACATTATCGGGAGCGGCATTGCCGGGCTTTTGGTCGCGGCAAGGTTGGCCTCACAACTCGGCGTTGAGCCGCAGCGCGATCATCTTCCATTACGGCTTCGCAAGCCGGATCATATGAAGTTTTACTGCCGCGATCCAAGAATCTTTCAAGAAAGTATTACATAAACCAAATCACTCTCAACTAAAAATGTTGGAATACGCGAATTAACCATAATATATTTTCATTATTCATTCACGAACCCATATTTGTCCATAAAATGGTCAAATAGTTTACAGCATAGGAGGACCAGCATTATGAATAACGTCGAGACTACTCTCGCCTTTGTCGCGGCCTATAATGACGCGGACGTCGAGCGCATGAACTCCCTGATGACCGAGGACGGCGAGGTGCTGATGCCGGCGATCGGCGTCAACAAGGTGCGTTGGCAGCCGTCGGGCCCGGCCTCGGAGATGGCCAGGGACCGCACGATCGAGGTGCGTCGGATCTTCACCGGCGACGACGTGGTCGCCTTCGAGTTCCTGTGGCACGCCATCAGCAAGGGCGGCCCTGGCCTCGCCCCAGTCGGCGAGCGGGTCACGATGGAGAATTGCATCGTCCTCAGCTTCCGCGACGGGCTCATCCGCCGGTATTGCGAGTACATCGGCCGGCACACCGGCATGGACCTTCTCACCATAGCCAGCCGGCTGGCCGGGGCCACCAGCGCCTAAAGAGCCTCTGCCGCCATTACGCCTTTCAGTCAGAATCGCCCGCCCCAGTCAGCACGAATCCGCTCGGCCATTTTCCAGTCGAGCGATTGATCGAGCATCGCGTTGAAATCGTCGGAGACTGCCATCGAAACATTGGCGCCTTGCTGAACACGCGTTTCAAGATCGGGCGACGAGAAACGATCGCCGACGAAGCATCCAGCCAGGATTGGCGGCCAAGAAGTCCTATCGGAATGAGCGCGAAGTGGTTTTGTTTGCGCTGGCCACCGGCGTCCCGCAGGGTATGTCCTCGATCTTACCTGGGATCGCGTTTAGCTGCACCGACGCACGGCGATAATCGAGCACGGCGATACGAGGAATGGCGGGGCCCTTGGCGTGCCGCTGAACGATATCGCGATGGCCGCTCTCGAACGGCTTCAGGGCAAGCATGAGACGAGCGTGTTCGCCTTCCGGGGCAATCCGCTCCGCTCGGCGAATATGCGGGCGTGGCGCAAGGCGTTGAATCGGTCAGGGATAACCGATTTCCGCTGGCATGATTTGCGTCCCGCCTGGGCGAGTTGGCTCCGGTGAAATGATGTTCCACTTGGGTGCTTCAGGAGCTGGGGAGGCTGGAAATCCGAATCGACGGTGCGCCGCTACGCGCATCTATCGGTGAGGCATCTCCAGCCGTATGCCGACAGCTGACCGTTGCGTCGCTACCCGGAATGACCGGAGAGGCGCCGCGGTCGGAGAGACCATGTCACAAAATCAGCTAAGTCCGGCAAGGACAGGCTGATTTTGGCGTCGCACGATAGTAGATTGTTGATTTAATTGAGGGAAATGGTGGACGCACTAGGGCTCGAACCTAGGACCCGCTGATTAAGAGTCATTTTTAGCGACGGTCTGGTATCATCCATCGCCGTCCACCAGCGTCCCGCAGTTCCATTGTAAGGCAATGATAGGCAAGGAGTTTGTCAGAAGGTCCATTCCCACTACGTCCGCGATGGTGTAGGTTCGATCACCTCCGGTCGGGGCTCTGGTGGAGCCTATACGGAGCCTAATTTCAGCTTCCGAACGACGTCGAGATGGTCTGGAGACTGGGGAATGGCCGAGCTTCTGACGAAGAATGCGATCGAGGCGCTGATCGCTCGGGCAGCGCGAGAGAAGGCCCAGCTCGAGCTGCGCGACCAACGCGAGCCGGGCCTTCGCCTGCGCGCGGGGGCGCGGTCGGCGGTTTGGCTGCTCGTGATCCGGCTGAACAATGGCAAGCGCAGCCGGGTCAAGCTCGGCACCTGGCCGGGCATGGCTATCTCGGATGCCCGCGCGGCTGCCCACACGGTGCGCAGCCAGATCGTGCAGGGCATTGATCCCAATGCCGAGAAGCAGGCGGCTGCGAAGGAAGCGGCGGCCGAGGCGAGACGGCGCGTGTCGATCAAGGACGTGCTCGACACCTATGAGCGCTTGGTCCTCACAGGTCATCGCCGCGGCGCCGCGACGCGACGGGCGCTCGACGGCAAGGCGGGCCTGCTCACAACGCTCGCGAATCGGACGCCCGCCTCGATCACCCGACTTGAACTCGGCGACCTTGTGAAGAAGCACGCGCGCAAGGCGCCTATCTCCGCCAATCGCAAGCTCGCCTATGCCTCGGCCTTCTTCAACTGGTGCGCCGACGAGGGCGTGCTTGCCGCCAATCCGCTCGAGAAGATGCGCAAGCCTGCCAAGGAGAATGAGCGCGACCGCTACCACACGCTCGATGAGTTGCGTGAAATCTGGAATGCAGCCGGGACGCTGGGCTATCCGTTTGAGCAGCTCTATCGCCTGCTCATCGTGCTGCCCCACCGGCGCGAGGAAGTCGCGGCCTTGCCGGTCGCCGACCTGACGCTTGGCGACGACGATGCGCCTGACCAGGGTATCTGGCTGCTGTCCGCGCCGCGGACGAAGAATGCCAGCGCGTTGCGTGTACCATTGTCGCCGCTCGCGCGCTCGATCATCGTCGAGGCAATGACTCATCAGGACCGGCCTCAGGACTCCAGATATCTCTTCACCACCACCGGCGACACGCCGGTCTCGGGGTTCACGAAGGCCAAGCGGCGGCTCGACAAGGCCATTCATGCGGCGCGGGTGAAGGCCGCGGAGGAGAGGGGAGGGGAGGAGAAGGTCGAGCCGATGCCCCACTGGACGGTCCACGACTTCCGGACGACCTTCAACACCCATGCCTGCGAGCTGCTCGGTGTGCCGCCCCACGTCGCCGACCGCGTCCTCAACCATGTGGCGACCGCGACACGCTCCAAGGTCATGCGGATCTACAACAGATCGGAGCTGTTTGAACCGCGCCGGGAGGCGTTGTGCGCTTGGGCGGAGATGCTGCACGAGCGGCTCGGCGTGCCACGCCCCAGGAACGAAGGAGTGAAGGTCTCGCAGGTTGCATCATGAGGAGGTGCATGTTCCACCTGCGCTGGCATGTGATGCTTTTCGTCGCTGCCCCGAGCCAGATCACCCGGTGTGTCGCGCTGCTCGCCGGCGACTAATTCCAAGACGTTCATCAAGCAACTCGCGGGTCAAGCGCGGGCTGCCGTGGGTGCTGTTCGAGCGGGCGCAGGCTGAGCGGACGTGGGCCAGCAGAACCACGTCCTCGCGCTGCTGTGGGCTAGAGCCGTCTCGAGTTCGACGCATTCAAACGATGCGCCGTGTCTTTGAAGGCCTGCTTCAGCATCCCTCAGCATCTTCTGCAGGGCATCGAGTGTCGCGGGGCAGGAGGTCGTCGCTACGGCGTAGCGAAGATGGCGAATATCTCGATTGAGCGAAATTGAGCTCTGCGCTCTCGATGACATAAGCATCTATGCATATTAGGTGCGATGACCGCCGGCCTGTCTTGATCATCTGGGTTCAACCAACTCGAAACGGCGCTATCCGGACGAGATCGCCAAGCGAAGTAGCCGCTCTGGCCACACCGAGAACCTGCTCGACGTGTGGAGGCGCCGTGTTGACGCGGCGCCCATGGTTCCGGTTATCCGACCTGATTGCCGATCTTCGTCTCGACACTAGGCAGGCTATCGATCTTGCCGAGTAAATAATCTCCCGGGACAACGGCACCGACACCAGCCGGCGTGCCGGTAAAGATCAGGTCACCCGGACCCAATGGATAATATTGTGACAGGATTGAGATAATCTCCGCCGTCGACCAGATCATGTCGCCAATGCTGGATGTCTGTCTTATTGTGCCATTAACCTCAAGCGAGATGCGCGCTGTGCCCAAGGACGGGACGGCGGACGCGGGGCGGATGCTGCCCATCACGGCCGATTCTTCAAAGGATTTTCCGAGATCCCAAGGCCGTCCCTGCTCGCGCGCTTGGAGTTGGAGATCGCGGCGGGTCATGTCGAGCCCGCAGGCGTAACCGTAGACGGCATCCAGTACGTTGTCGGTGTTCGCCTTGAACCGATGCGCTCCCATGGCGATCACCAGTTCCATTTCGTAATGGTAGTTTGCTGTGCCGGGCGGATAGGCAATGGTGCTGCCCGACGGCACGACTGAGTCAGGGAATTTCGTGAAAAAGAAGGGCGGCTCGCGGTCCGGATCGCGCCCCATTTCCCGCGCGTGGTCGGCGTAGTTGCGACCGACGCAAAAGATGCGGCGCACCGGATAACGCAATTGTCAACGGCGGAGCAATTTCCGGCCACCGGGCGGAGCAAAAGTCGGCCACCCTTGCGCCCGGCTGAGACCGCCGTGAGGGCGTAGCCCGAGCGGGGTCTCAGCCGGGCGCGGCGATTTTTTTGAAAGGTTTCAGCCAGCCTTTCGGGCGCGGCTTTGGGCGAGACGATAGCTGTCGCCGTTCATTTCGAGAATGTTGACGTGGTGGGTGATGCGATCGAGCAGTGCGCCGGTCAGTCGTTCTGATCCCAAGGTTTCGGTCCATTCATCGAAAGGCAGATTGCTGGTGATCAGGGTGGCACCGCGCTCGTAACGCTGGGAGATCAGCTCGAACAGCAATTCCGCACCGGTCTTGGAGAGCGGCACGAAGCCCAGTTCGTCGATGATCAGCAGCTTGTAGGCGGCCATCTGCTTCTGGAAGCGGAGCAGACGCCGCTCGTCTCGAGCCTCCATCATCTCGCTGACCAGGGCCGCCGCCGTGGTGAAGCCGACGGATAAGCCTTTCTGGCAGGCGACCAGGCCGAGGCCGAGCGCGACATGCGTCTTGCCCGTGCCGCTGGGACCGAGAGCGATGACGTTCTCGCGGCGCTCGATCCATTCACATCTGGCCAGTTCCAGCACCTGTATCTTGTTGAGCTTGGGGATGGCGGCAAAGTCGAAGCTGTCGAGGCTTTTGACGACCGGGAATTTGGCCGCCTTGATCCGCCGTTCGACCTTGCGGCGATCGCGCTCGATCATCTCCCGCTCGGCAAGCCGGAAGAGGTAGCCGACGTGATCGACGTCCTCGGTTGCGCAGAGTCGGGCCAGCTTTTGGTGCTCGCGCTGGAAGGTCGGCAGCTTGAGGGTCTTGAGATAGTGGGCGAGCAGGATGTCAGGTGCTTCGGTGCTCATGCCGCCTCTCCCGCATCAGACGACAGGAGGCGCATATACGCCTTCGCCGAGGTCTTCTCGACCGTCGCCCTCGGAAGGTACGGATAGATCGACAGGTCCAATCGCGGCGGTCGGCGTTCTACGCGGCACAGGATCAGATGCTTGACCGCATCGAAGCCGATCGCGCCGAGCTGAAGGGCCTGCCTTACCGCCGCATGCAGGTCGGCAAGCTCGAAGCTTTCCAGCAGACGGAGAACCTGGACGTATTCCCGCCGGCCATGCTTTGCCATGCGGCCTTCCATCAAACGGCGCAGCGTGGCGAACTCGTCCGGCAGATCCCAGCCCTGCAATGGAGCTGCCTGATCCAGCGCATTGATCTTCTGCTCGATCAGCGGCAGGTAATGGACGGGGTCGAAGACGATGTCTTCCCGTTCCCAGCTCCGGGGATGGCGGGCGATGATCTCACCACGGCAACCGATCACCACCTGATCGACATAGCCCCGGACCCAGACGTCTTGATGACCGTAGGCAACCGGCACGGAATAGTCGTTCGTTTTGTAGCGCACCAGCGATTGGGCTGTCACAACAGCGCTGGTCTGGTCGCAGGCATCAAACGGCGACGCCGGCAAGGGACGCATGGCGGCAAGATCGCGCTGCAGCCGTTCGCCGATCGTCTCGTTCTCGCCGCGTAGCTTATCGCGCTGGCGCTTTCGGCACTGCTCCTCCAGAAAATCGTTGAACGCATCCCATGTCGCAAACTGCGGGATCGGCACCATAAAGTTGCGCCGGGCATATCCGACAAGACCCTCCACATTCCCCTTGTCATTACCCTTTCCCGGACGGCCATAGCGATCGCGGATCAGGTAGTGGGACAAAAAACCGCTGAACAGCGCTGCCCGCTTGCGCGTGCCGTCGGGCAGGATCTTCGCCACAAGGCAACGGTCGTTGTCGTATACGATCGACTGCGGCACGCCTCCGAAGAAGGCAAACGCATGGATGTGGCCGTCGACCCAGGCCTCGGCCACCGCCGCCGGATAGGCCCGCACGTAGCAGCCGTCGCTATGCGGAAGATCGAGCACGAAGAAGCGCGCCTTCTGCTCGACGCCGCCGATCACCACAGTCGCCTCGCCAAAGTCGGCCTGCGCATGGCCGGGAGGATGCGACAGCGGCACGAACACCTCCCGGCGGCGCTGATCCCGCTCGCGCATGTAGTCCTTGATGATCGTGTAGCCGCCGGTGAACCCGCATTCGTCGCGCAGCCGGTCGAACACCCGCTTGGCAGTATGCCGCTGCTTGCGCGGCACCTTCATATCCTCGTCGAGCCAATGCTCGATCGTCGAAACGAACGCATCCAGCTTCGGCCGCCGGATCGGTGATCGCCGCTGATAGCCGGGCGGTATCGAATACGACACCATCTTGGCGACGCTGTCGCGAGATATGTTGAAATGCTTTGCTGCCTGGCGCTGCGTCATCCCTTCGGAGACAGCCAGGCGAACCTTCAGATATAGTTCCACGGTGTAGATCCCCTGTCCCTCCTGCCGTCATTGCAGAAAGGAAATAGGTGGCCGGATTTTACTCCGCCCGCGGCTGGTTTATTCCGCCGCTACCGTGGCCGACTTTTGCACCGCCGCTCTCAGTTAACGGTGATGTTCGGTCGAACGAATATAGAGTGGTGAGATGATCGGGACACGCCAGCCGAAGCCAATCGAAACGCGCCTGCTCGAAACCGCCATCGACTATTTTGGGCGACATGGGCCGGAGGGGGCTAGCACACGGGAGATCGCAGCGGCCGCCAAGACCATGATGTCCTCGATCACCTATCACTATGGTGGTAAGAAGGGGCTCTATCTCGCGGCTGCTCGACATATCGGGGAGCAATTAAACGAGCGGATGGGTGCGGTTCTGGCCGCGTCGGACGCAGCGATCGAGGCGGGCGCCTCCCGGGACGAAGCGGTCGCTGCCGTGCTCGCGATCGTCGACCGTCTGGCCGAGATCATGACTCATCCTGAAAGCGAGCCCTGGGGGAGGTTCATCGTCCGCGAGCAGATGGACCCGACCGAGGCGTTTGATCCGATATTTGCGACGATGGGCAAGGCCGCGCAGAGAATCGCGGTGCTTATCGAGACGATCAGTGAAGGCCGCTGCGCGCCGTCCGAGGCGCGACTCCGGGTCCTCGCAATCCTCGGACAGGCGCTCGCCTATCGCACCGCCCGCGCGGCACTGCTGCGCATCATGGCATGGGACGAGCTGGATGCCGACGGAGTCGCGGCCATCAGGCGGATCATCCGCACCCAGACGCTCGCAATTCTAAATTCCAGCTTCTGAGAGGAGGTGGCGCTATGAGGCGCCGGCGTCAGATGATTGCGCTACTGGTCGTCGCGGGAGGTCTGACCGCAGCCGGCCTCCACACGCAGGCATTCGGACTATGGGCGGATCGCGACAACGAACTCATCCTCTACGGAAATGTCGACATTCGTCAGGTCGACCTCGGCTTTAGAGTCGGCGGGCGCATCGCGGAGATGCCAGTCGACGAGGGCGCAAGGGTCGCCGCGGGCTCGCTCCTGGCACAACTCGATCCCGGTCCCCTGCGAGACGCAGTCGCGGTCGCGGAAGCGCGTGTTGGGGCTGCCCGTGCCGAACTCGCGAAGCGTCGCGCCGGCAACCGGCCTCAGGAAGTGGCGCAGGCATCGGCCGCGGTTGCCGCTCGTCGCGCCGATCTTGCCCGCGCCCGCGAGAGCTTCGAACGACGTCGCACATTGGTCTCCACCGGCGCTGTGTCGCAGGCGGCCTTCGAAGCGGCACAGGCGGAGTATCTTGCGGCGCAAGCGCAGCTCCAATCTGCCGAACAGTCACTTTCGTTGCAGCGCGCCGGCTTCCGGCGTGAAGACGTCGCTGCGGCTGAAGCACAATTGGCGGCCGCTATAGCCGAGCGCGACGCGGCCCGCACGAGCCTGATCGATGCGACTCTGCGCGCTCCGTCGGCAGGAACGCTGCTGACGCGTGCGCGTGAGCCCGGCGCCATCGTGCAGCGCGGCGAGACCGTCTTCACGCTTACAATCGACCGTCCGCTTCGCGTCCGTGCCTATGTCGCTGAACCGGATCTCGGGCGCGTTGCTCCGGGCATGCGGGTACATGTTACCAGCGACGGGAGCCGGAAGGCCTACGACGGCGTGATCGGGTTCATCTCCCCCACAGCCGAATTCACCCCGAAGACTGTACAGACCGAGGATCTAAGGACCGACCTCGTCTACCGTCTCCGGATCAACATCACCAATCCCGACGATCGTCTCCGGCAGGGGCAGCCGGTGACCGTCGGACTCGTCGAGGCAGGCAAGACGGATCGCTGACATGGCCGAGAGCGTTGCCCGAGCCGCAGGCGTCACGAAGGTTTTTGGCAATGCCGCGCCTGCCGCGCTCGATGCAGTCGATCTGGATATTGTCGCCGGCAGGATGACCGGCCTCGTGGGCTCGGATGGGGCCGGCAAGACCACCTTGATCCGCCTGCTGGCGGGCCTCATCGATCCCGACAAGGGAGAGGTTACCGTCCTGGGGGCGCCGGCGGTTCATGCCGACCGGTCGGCGATCGGCTATATGCCCCAGCGTTTCGGGCTATACGAAGATCTGACCGTCATCGAAAATCTCTCGCTTTACGCCGATCTGCGCGGGCTCGATCCATCGGCCCGCGAGGAAAGCTTCGAACGTCTGCTCACATTTACAGACTTGAACCGTTTCCAAACGCGCCTTGCAGGCCGCCTGTCGGGTGGCATGAAGCAGAAGCTCGGCCTCGCATGTGCCCTCGTACGCTCGCCCAAGGTTCTGCTGCTCGACGAGCCGGGCGTCGGCGTCGATCCGGTTGCGCGGCGCGATCTCTGGGCGATGGTCCGTGAGCTGGCGGGCGAAGGCATGGGCGTTCTGTGGTCGACGGCTTACCTCGACGAGGCCGAGAAGTGCGATACGGTCTTTCTTATCAACGAGGGACGGCTGCTCTTTAGTGGCGCACCGCACGCACTGACGTCCCGGTTGGAAGGGCGCAGTTTCCGACTGTTCACCGCGGCTGAAGGACGACGAGCGCTCCTCGAGCGGATGGTCGCACGAAACGATGTGGTCGACGCTACGATTCAAGGCAGCTCGATCCGCCTCCTCATGTCCGATCGATCACCAGCGCCGGCCGCTGCGTTGCCCGAGGTGCCGCCCGGAGCCAGCGTGGAACCGGTGTCACCGCGGTTCGAGGACGCCTTCGTGGATGCGCTCGGCGCTTCTCCAAGCGGGCGCAGCGCGCTTGCGGAACAGTATCGCCCGGTTCCCGAAAGCGACAGGCCAGCGATCGAAGCGCATGGACTGACGAAGATATTCGGCAATTTCACCGCGGCAAGCGACATTAGTTTCTCCATTCCGCGCGGGCAGATCTTCGGCTTGCTCGGTCCCAATGGCGCTGGAAAATCGACGACGTTCAAGATGCTCTGCGGGCTGCTGACCCCGACCGTGGGCGAAGGAAAGGTCGCCGGACACGACTTGCGGCGCGGCCGGGCGGATGCGCGCCAGTCGCTCGGCTACATGGCACAGAAGTTCTCGCTCTATGGCGATCTGAGCGTCCGACAGAATCTCGATTTCTTTGCTGGGGCCTATGGACTCGATCGCCGCGCTCGTCGCGAGGCGACCGAACGCGCGATCGAGGTTTTCCAGCTTGAGCGACATCTCTTGGAAAATAGCGGCGGTTTGCCACTGGGGTTCAAGCAGAGACTGGCACTTGCGTGCGCAGTCCTCCACCAGCCGCCCGTTCTTTTCCTCGACGAGCCTACTTCGGGTGTCGATCCGATCGTCCGGCGCGAGTTCTGGATGCACATCAACGGCCTCGTACAGCGAGGTGTGACCGTTCTAGTCACGACCCATTTCATGGAGGAGGCGGAATATTGCGACCGAATTGCTCTCATCTACCGCTCACGCGAAATCGCGGTGGGCAGTCCTGACGAACTGAAGGCTCGGGCCGGCGTCATTGCCGGTATCACAGACCCGACGATGGAAGATGCTTTCATCGCGCTGATCGAGGCCTCCGCCAGACAGCGAGAAGGAGCATGAGCTCTAGCTTTGATCCTCGTCGCTTTCGAGCGCTGCTCGTCAAGGAGTCGCTCCAGATCGTGCGCGATCCGTCGACGCTGCTGATCGCATTCCTCCTGCCGCTCATTCTTCTGTTTTTGTTTGGCTTCGGCGTTTCGCTGGATACGGCGCGCAGCCGCATCGGACTCGCGGTGCAGGACTCTAGCGAACCGGCGCTCAGTCTGGCCAATGCCTATCAAAGCTCCCGCTGGTTCGACGTGGCGACGAGGCGCAACATTCGGGAGCTCGAGTCCGATCTGGTCGCCGGGCGCTTGCGAGGCATCGTCGTCATACCAGAAGACTTCGGGCGAAGGTTGGCGGCAGGCCGCGGCGCCGAAGTTCAGGTCATCACCGATGGATCGCTTCCCAACACCGCATCATTCGTTGCCGCTTACGCCGAAGGTGTGCTGGCGAGCTGGGCGGAGACGCGCGCGCTCGAACGAGGAAAGGCCGCGCGGCCGGCAATGTCGCTCATTGTCCGTCATTGGTTCAATCCCGGCCTCCAAAGTCGGTTCGCCTTGATTCCCGGCTCTATCACTATTGTCATGACCATGATCGGAACGCTGCTGACGGCACTCGTGGTCGCTCGGGAATGGGAAAGGGGCACGCTCGAAGCACTCATGGCGACACCGATCGGAATGGCCGAATTCCTGGCGTCCAAGATTATACCCTATTTCGTGCTGGGGCTCGGATCGATGCTCTTGTGCACGCTCCTTGCAGTCTACCTCTTCGGCGTGCCGTTTCGCGGTTCGGTGCTGGGACTTCTCGCCATCTCGTCGGCCTTTCTCATCCCGGCACTCGGTCAAGGCCTGCTCATTTCCGCCGCTACGAAGAACCAGTTTGTCGCCAGCCAGGTCGCGCTCCTGACGGCCTTTCTGCCGGGGATGCTTTTGTCTGGGTTCTTGTTCGAAATTGCGTCGATGCCGCGGCCAATCCAACTGGCCACATATTTAGTCCCCGCACGCTATCTTGTCCCCTCGCTGACTACCGTCTTCGTGGTTGGCGACCTATGGGAGCTCTTCCTGCGCAACATTCTCACGCTACTGGCCTTTGGTGTCCTTTTCTTCAGCCTCGCTTTTCGCGCGACACGGCGGAGGATCGCCTGATGAACAGCAGCAGACTGCACCGCCTTGTCGCGATCATCGTCAAGGAACTTTGGGCGGTGCTCCGCGACCCCAAGTCGCGGGCCACGCTCTTCGCGCCACCGATTATCCAACTCTTCCTCTTCGGCTTCGCGGTGACTCTCGAGGTCAGGAACTTCAACGTCGGGGTGCTCGACCGGGACCAGGGCGTCTGGAGTCACGAGGTGGTTTCCCGCATCGCGGGAAGCCCCAATGTGGGTCGCGTTATTCGGCTGCAATCTCCTGCGGACCTCCGGAACGCGATTGACAATCAGCGCATCATTGCAGCGGTCGCGTTCGAGCAGCGGTTCAGCGCCGATGTCGAGGCGGGCCGGGTCGGCACGGCGCAGGTCATCCTCGATGGACGCCGGTCCAACGCATCGCAGATTGTCGCGGGATATCTGCAGCAGATCGTCGCAAGCGCGGCCGCGGAGGCCGGTGCCATGGGGGCAGGCCAATCGCCCATGACCCGCACCGCCGTTACCAACTGGTTCAACCCGAACCTGCATTACCGATGGTTCGTCATGCCGGGCCTCATCGTCATCATAGGCGCGTTGATGGCACTCGCGGTCACGGCCCAGTCCTTGGCACGTGAGCGCGAGCTGGGCAGCTTCGACCAGCTGATGGTCTCTCCCCTGCGGGTGCACGAGATCCTGATTGGCAAAATGACGTCGCCACTCATCGTCGGGCTCGTCAATGCAACCATCTACGTCGTTTTGATTCCCACCATGTTCCGGGTTCCGCTGACCGGATCGCTCGTTTCGTTCTACCTCTCGCTCACTGTCTATCTGCTGTCGTTGATCGGCGTTGGCATGCTGATCTCGTCGCTGGCCCAGACCCAGCAGCAGGCCTTCCTCGGTTCCTTCCTCGTCGGAGTGCCGGCGATCCTGCTGTCCGGGTTTGCGACGCCGATCGACAACATGCCCGACTGGTTGCAGCTCGTGACACTGATCAATCCGCCTCGACACTTCCTGATTGTCGCCGAGGGGGTGTTCCTCAAGAACATGCCGGCAAGCGAGGTGCTGGCGAATAGCTGGCCCATGGCACTGATCGCGCTCGTCACACTCAGCGCGGCAGCCTTCCTCTTCCGTGCCCGAATGGAGTGACGTTATGATTCGCCGCTTCCGCCTTGTCACCTTTTCCGCGCTGAGTCTGGCGGGCTGTACGACGGTCGGCCCGGACTATGCTGCGCCCAAAGTTCCGGTTGGTTCTGAGTGGCTTGCGCAGACTGTCACCCAGCCAATCGAGGCCACATGGTGGCGGTCGCTGAACGACCCGCTTCTGACGCAGCTCGTCGACTTGGCGGTCGCCAACAATCGCGATGTGCGAGAGGCAGATGCGCGGCTGCGCGAGGCGCGGGCAAACCGCGATGCGGTACGTGGACGCGCGCTCCCCAAAGTCGACGTGACGGGTGCTGCGACAGAAAACCGACTGAGCGAGAACGGCCAGTTGCCCGTCTCCGGAATCCCCGGCCTCGATCCGAGCTTCTCCTTGTTCGACATCGGCTTCGACGCGTCCTGGGAGATCGACATATGGGGTGGCACGCGGCGCGCCGTTCAGGGTGCGGAGGCGCGGGTGGAGGCCGCCGAGGAGGCCCGGCGCGAGGTGCTTGTCAGCGTGATCGCAGAACTCGCGCGCAACTATGTCGATCTTCGGGCGGCACAGGCGCGTCGCACGAGTGCACAGGCGGATGCCGAAGCGCAGGCGTGGGTCGCGCGTCTCATCGGTGAACGCCACGGTGCCGGCGAGGCATCCCGCTTCGACTTTGTGCGCGCCGACGCCCAGGCGCAAGCGACTGCCGCCGCCCTCCCGAACCTCGACGCGGACGCGCGCGCCGCCGCCTACAGAATCGCCGTTCTCACCGGGCAGCCGCCAGAGGCTGCCGCCGCGCAGTTGATGGCACCGACGCGGCTACCGCAGGCACCGGCAACCGTCGCGGCTGGTATGCGCTCCGATCTACTCCGGCGGCGGCCCGACATCCGGCGCGCCGAGCGTGAACTCGCCGCTTTCACGGCCGACATCGGTGTGGCGACAGCGGACTTGTTCCCGCGATTCTCGCTTCTGGGCACCATTGGATTGCAGGCGAGAGACGCAGACGAACTGGGGACCGGTGACAGCGTGCGCTACCAGGCCGGGCCGAGTTTGCGCTGGCCGATCTTTTCGGCCAGCCGCATCCGAGCCCAGATCCGCGCTGCCGAGGCACGTCTTGCCGCCGCCCTGGTACGTTATGAGCGGTCGATCCTGATTTCCCTTGCCGAAAGTGAATCCGCGCTTAACCGCTTCGCCGCGGCTCAGGCAACAAGAGAGCGTAGCGATCTGGTGCGCACTCAGTCGGCCGCGGCCCTGCAGCTGGCGCGCCAGCGCTTCCTCATCGGCGAGGATGATTTGATCGTCCTGCTCAATGCGCAATCGGCGTTCAGTGCTGCCGATCGCCAAAGCGTCGATGCACGGGCGGCAGAGCTGGCGGCGCTGATCGCGCTGTACAAGGCACTCGGCGGGGGCTGGGAATGCGTGGAGACGTGAGCTGCCGGAGGGCCCGCTATGATTGACGATCCAGCCGCCGGAGATATTCACGCGGCGACGAGCCGAAGCGCCGCCTGAAAGCCCGGCTGAACTGATCGAGGCTGGCAAAGCCATTATCATAAGCAAGCATTGTGATGTTTCTATAGCATTTTGGATCGCGAAGCTGCCGTTCGACGCTTCTAAGCCGTACCTGTTCAAGATAGCGTGACGGCGTCTCGCCACGGGCTGCAAAGAGCATCTGCAGATATCTTGTGGTTATGCCAAGTTCCGCTGCGATGGCCGCGGGGCTGACGCCTGGTTCGTCGAACCGCTTTTCTATGATAGTCCTGGCGCGCCTGAGCCAGTAGCCATCACGGCTCCCTCCTGTGGAGGTTGGCGTGCTCATTTTGCAGGACAGCGCGATCAGATCCGCGATGACCGCCCCGATAGACCATGCCTCGTCCGCGCCAACAGCGACGTCATCGTTGCCCTCTACCAAGAGTGGCAGCGCCAAGGACGATAGCAGGCTGACCGGTAACCGTCCCGCAGCCAGCGGCCGTGGGAGATGAGCGTCGCGCAGACCGAGCTTTGGCAGCATCTCCTTCAGCGGCAACTTCACGAGCAGCATGTCTGCCGCATCGTAGCGGGCCGTGAACGGATGCATATTGTCGATAAGAACGCCGCCGCGCGAGTTCAATTCGAACCGGGACCTGTCCTGCACCAATTCTGCGGAACCGCGGAACGGGAGCAGGAAGATCAGACAACGCTCCGCGGATGCCGGCGCCGACTGCTCGACCGATCGACGGACGGTCGCGCCTGAGCAGATGACGCGGGTGACGGTTACCGCACCCGCCTGGGCGCGCAAAAGGCGCCCCCTGAAGTTTGACCGGTCAAGCGGATCGACGCTGTGTTTGATCAGCGTTTCGGAGGTAACCTCATGCCAAAAATCGATCCGCTTGTCCGGGGAAGCAACCTCGGTCGTAAATACCTCAACCACGATATGCTCCCGCTCGCGGCAGTGGACGTGGGCAGCAGATAAGACGGCCCGTACGAACGCTCCGGAGTAAGCGCCAAACAAGAGCAAGCGTCAAGCTCCTACCGGCGCGTTGGAATCGCGTAGGTTACGGCGCTTGAGCCAAAGCGTCACATCAGGCGGTGGCGCACGTGGTCCGATAGCGGCGTTGATCCATGGCGCGCCGGGCGCCAGCTGGATTTCGCATATCGCCGTGTTTCTTTCGCGCAACGCAGAGTTGGGCGATTGGCAGTAGGTTATAAGCTCCGCCGGGCGGCCGGTCCACGCGGGGCCGGGCGACAAGCGCACCGCAAATGGTGCCCGCTTAAGGGCAAACCAAAAGGCTGGTCAGTCAATGCGGCCAGCCCGTGATGCCTTGGGGGAAAGATGCAATTATCGATGCTACGCTTGTGTGTCAGTATGGTCGCCGTTGCGGCGCCCGCCTTGTCGGGTAGCGCATCCGCTCAGGAGACGGTGCAGCAGGACGGTGATGCGAGCACCGGTATCGAGGAAATCGTCGTCACCGCCGAGCGCCACGCGCAGAATGTGCAGCGGGCTCCGCTTGCCATCCAGGTTTTCGACGCCGAAAGCGCCCTCAGGGCAGGCCTCACCTCTGCAGCGGATCTCGCCAAGCTGACGACCGGCCTCGACGTGAGTGCCGGCGGAGCCAGCACCCAGCTCTACATCCGCGGCGTTGGCGACACGTCGTTCAATCCGCTCGCCAACCCAGGTGTCGCCTTCAACGTGGACGGTGTCTATGTGGCACGCCCGGCGAGCATTGGCGGAAATTTCTACGACATCGCCCGGGTCGAAGTGCTCAAGGGGCCGCAAGGTACGCTCTACGGGCGGAATGCGAACGGCGGCTCGATCAACATCATCACCCATGAGCCGGAGCTTGGGTCCACCGGTGCCAATCTGAACTTCGAAGCAGGGAACTACTCGCTGGCGCATGTGAGTGGCGCGGTCAATTTTCCACTTGGTGCCGAAATGGCGATCCGGGGCGCCTTCAACATCGTCAGCCGGGACGGCTATCTTTCCGACGGGACGAACGACGATCGTCAGCAATCCGCTCGCCTCAGGCTGAAGTGGGCGCCGGAAAGCGGAAATCTGACGTTGCTCCTGAATGGCGACTACAGCCATTTGGATGGCGACGGCGTGGGATATGTCTGGCTCCCCCGCCGGCCGGGTGCGAGCAAGTGGGAGGCTGCAGGATCGCGGGCGGGCGTCGACTATCGGAACTCGTTTCCGCCATTCGGGCCGCTACTGACTGACAATCTCCCGCCGCAGTACCAGAACAGCGATCTCTGGAATGTCAGCGCACAGCTCGATTGGAACTTCGATTTTGCGACGCTGACGATCCTGCCGGCCTACCGGCATTCCGACGTCAAGACCGCCGCGTTCCCGACGCTCGAGCAGTCGGAGGATAATCGCGGCTCGCAAAAGTCGATTGAACTCCGTCTCGGCAACAGCGGCGCCGACCTGACGTGGGTGCTCGGGGGCTATTATTTCACCGAAAGCAGCGTGGGAAGTCAAACCGATCGGGGCGGAGACCCCATTCAAAGCGTCAAGTTCGTCTATGAGCCCGACACCGATGCCTATGCTGCGTTCGGACAGGCGACCGTCAGCCTCCTCGACGGACTTCGCCTGATCGGCGGCCTGCGATATACCTATGAAAAGCGCCGGTTGGACGGCACCATGTCCAATCAGAGCCCCCTCCTTGGGACCCCCGGCGCGATCCTGGAAGTCTTTGCATCCAGAGCAGCATTCGACGGAACCACCTACAAGCTAGGCCTGGAGTTCGACCTCGCGCCGCGTTCGATGATGTACGCGACGCTTAGCACCGGCTTCAAGGCAGGTGGCTTGAACCAGACCATTCCGCCTTTGGCCGTCTACGAGCCCGAACGCCTGACCGCGGTGGAGATCGGCACAAAGAACAGATTCTTTGACAATCGCCTGCAGCTCAACGCGACCCTTTTCCACTGGAAGTATAAGGATCTCCAGGATCAGCGCCTCACATTCGACACGACGGGGAATTTGAACTTCCTGTTCTTCAACGTCGGCGAGGCAACCATCAAGGGCGGAACATTGGAGCTGGTCGCCAAGCCCCTGGAGGGCGGCACCTTCTCCGCGGCCGTCGAATATGCCGATTCCAATTATGACAGCTTCACGTTCAGAGTTCCGGCGCTTGTATTCGCCCCGGGTAGCACGGGATGCCCGACGAGGGTCGACGGGCCCGACGTCGTTGGAGATTGCGCCGGCTTCCAAGTGGCGCGCGTCCCGCGTTGGACGGGCACGGTAAGCTACGAGCACGAA
This sequence comes from Rhizorhabdus dicambivorans, assembly GCF_002355275.1. Lineage (NCBI taxonomy): Bacteria > Pseudomonadati > Pseudomonadota > Alphaproteobacteria > Sphingomonadales > Rhizorhabdaceae > Rhizorhabdus > Rhizorhabdus dicambivorans. Next base: position 2,667,249 of record NZ_CP023449.1, read on the forward strand.
TTCATGCTGACCGACGACTCCGCCATTGTGGCGGGCGGAAGCATGAAGTTTGCAAGCCACCGGTGGCTCAGCACCGACTTCATATCGGCAGCCCGGGGTCAACCCTATGCGATATTCGATGCCAACCTGACCTACCGGGTTGACGAGCGCTACTCCGTCAGCCTCTTCGGCAGGAACCTCGGGAACAAGGCCTATCACACGGGCGGCTTGCAGCAAGTGTTCGTGCCCGGCCTGTTCGCGGCGACGATAGCTGCACCGAGGACCTACGGCGTACAGGCGCAATTCAATTTCTGAGCATCGATCTCGCCGGGAGAGAGCTATGTCCGACAGCATCGCCAACCGAAAAACCGCCACCAATCTCTTCCAAAGGGAATATGGCCATTTTATCGGCGGGGAATGGACGGGCACCTCGCGCGGCGCGACCATCGTCCAGTCGAACCCGGCGAACCGCGCGCCGCTTGCGCATATCCAGGCGGGCGACGCGCGGGATGTCGCGCTGGCGGTCGATGCGGCCCATCGCGCTTTCCCTGCATGGGCAAGAACCACCGCCAGACAGCGGCAGGAGATCCTGCTTGAAATGGCGGCCCGCCTGCGGCGGCGCGCGCTGGACTTCGCTCTCATGGAGTCCATCAACAATGGGAAGACGATCAACGAAGCGATCTACTTCGATCTGCCCCAGGCTTACGGCCAGTTCGAGTTCTTCGCCGGCGTGATTCACGCGCTCCGGGGAGAAAGCCACGACTATCCCGATGCGCTGGGACTGGTGCACCGCGAGCCCTTGGGCGTCTGTGCCCAGATCATTCCCTGGAATGCGCCGCTCGTGATGCTTGCCTATAAGCTTGCGCCCGCCTTGGCCGCGGGCAATTGCGTGGTTATGAAGCCGGCGGAGACGGTTTGTCTGTCGATCCTTGAGTTCATGAAGGAAGTGGCGGACCTTGTGCCGCCAGGCGTGATCAACATCGTGACCGGCTTTGGACAGGATGTTGGCGAAGCACTCGTCACCAATCCCAAGGTACGCAAGGTGGCGTTTACGGGGTCGACGACGACGGCGCGCAAGGTGATGCAATATGCATCGGCCAATCTCATCCCGCAAGCGATGGAGCTCGGCGGGAAATCAGCCCAGATCGTCTGTCCGTCGGCGGATCTCGATGCGGCCGCCGAGGCGGCGGCACTGTCTACCGTCTTCAACAAGGGCGAAGTTTGCATGGCGGGATCGCGCCTGTTCGTGCACCGGTCCGTCCATGATGAATTCGTCGACAAGCTCGTTGCCACGATTGCGCGCGTGCGCCAGGGCGATCCGCTTTCGGAGTCGACGCAGATCGGAGCGATGGCGTCCGAAGCGCAGTTCGGCAAGGTCGCCTATTATCTGGATCTGGCGCGCGAGGAAGGTGCCACCGTTTTGGCTGGCGGAGAGGCAGCGACCGAAGGGACACTCGCCTCTGGCTATTACATCAAGCCGACCATCCTCGGCAACGTCAGCAACGACATGCGCGTGGCACAAGAGGAGATATTTGGTCCTGTCACATGCGTCATAGGCTGGGACGAGGAGGCCGACATGCTGGCCCAAGTCAACGACAGCCGCTACGGGCTCGCCGGGGGAATATGGTCACGCGATCTTGGCCAAGCACATCGTCTGTCGCGCGCGATGGAAACCGGCATCATCTGGGTCAACCGCTACTATAACCTGAAGCCGGGAATGCCGATCGGCGGGTACAAGGAAAGCGGATTCGGACGTGAGGGCTGCATGGACATCATGTTCGACTACACCACGACGAAGTCGGTCATCATCAATTTGGACGAAGGAGAACTGGGCGTCTTCACCTCTTGGTGAATCCTCTCAACATACGTGCAAGTAAAGCCCACCAGATAGAATATTCGTCCTGTCCGGCACGAGGATCTGAACTGCTATGAGCTATGACTATATTGTTGTCGGCGGTGGAAGTGCAGGATGTGTCGTGGCCGGGCGGCTCGTAAGAGAAGCGGGTGCAAAGGTCCTGCTCCTCGAAGCAGGGAGCAGCGACCGCAGCCCGTTGATCAGCATGCCGGCCGGGTCATTCAAGATATTGTTCGGCAACAGTCCCTATATCAAGCGTTACACCTCTTTGCCCCAGCCGTCTCTGGGCGGACGGCGCGTCGAGATTGCACAGGGCAATGTCATCGGCGGCGGCAGTTCGGTAAATGCCCTCGCCTATACGCGGGGAAGCCGATTGGCCTATGACGCCTGGGATGAATATCTCGGCGGTCTCGGCTGGGGCTGGGACGATCTGCTGCCATATTTTGTCCGGCAGGAAAGGAATAGCAGGCTCGGCGGATGGGCGCATGGGCGGAATGGCCCGCTCGCTGTCTCGGATCCCTTCTACCGGTGTCGCGCCGCCGACCTGTTCGTCGAGTCGATGCAGGCGCTCGGCGTGCCGCATACATCGGACTTCAATGCTGGCGATCAGCGCGGCGTCGGCTACCTGCAACTGACGGCCGGCAATGCAAGGCGATGCAGCGCTGCCGATGCCTTCCTAAAGCCCGTCCGCAGCGACAAGCGCCTGACCCTGGTCACGGGCGCCACCGCGACGCGCCTGCTGATGCACGGAACGCGCGCCGTCGGCGTCGAATATGTCGCTCGCGGGCAAGTCCACCGCGCCTGTTGCGACGGCGAAGTGATATTGACGGCGGGCGCCTATTGCAGCCCGAAATTGTTGATGCTTTCCGGTATCGGTCCGGCGGCCGAGCTGGCGCGGCACGGAATCGAGGTTCTGGTGGATCTTCCCGGCGTCGGGCAGAACATGCAGGATCACAATATGGTGCCGCTTACGGCCTATACGAACGGCGCCTATGGCTACTTCGGGCATGAGCGCGGCGTCCGTGCAGCGTGGAACCTCCTGCAATATCTTCTCCTATCCTCTGGTCCGATTGCATCGAATGGTGCCGAGGCCGTTGCCTTCGTGAACGTGGACGACCCGGAAGGGGAGCCGAATCTACAAATCTACAACATCGGCACCATGTGGTTGGAGGAGGGGCAAGGAAAGCCCGACCACGGCCTGACGCTGCTGGCAAATCTCATCCGACCGAGATCGCGCGGCTGGATGCGGCTCGCTTCGGCGGATCCGCTGGCCGACCCGGAATTCTCGCCGAACTATCTCGAGCATCCAGAGGACCTCGCCCTCATGACGGGGGCAATCCACTATTTGCGCCGCATTCTCGCGACGGCGCCCTTGTCGCGCGCCATACGCAGCGAATTGCTTCCCGGCCCGTCGGTGAACAGCGACGAAGAGATCGCCGCCTATTGCAGAGCCGCCACCATCACCAACTACCATCCGGTCGGGAGCTGTCGCATGGGCCCGGCCAGCGACACAATGGCCGTGCTCGACGCCTGGCTGCGCGTGCGCGGAACCGAGTGCCTGCGCGTGTGCGACGCATCGATGATGCCGCTCATCCCCAGCGCAAACACCAATGCGCCCGTCATGGCGGTGGCGGACCGCGCCGTCGATCTCATGCTCGGACGCGCGTCCCTTCGCGCCGAGCGTCTCGCCCGCGCCGCCAGCCGATAGTTACTATTAGAGATCGCCCGTTGAGCGCTCCCATCGGGTGATGTCATATGGTCATCGGTCGCCTGCGACTGGCCGCATGGCCCGCAGTCGGCGGCAAGAATTTATCTTGAACAGCGCGGGCGTTGCTTCGGCGACGTCAGTCGTGCGGACCGATCTACCGGTCGCCGGAGCAGAGCTGAGGGAGAGGCAGTTGCACACCGGGAGCAATGCCAGCGCAGGTGCTGCGGTCGACGCCGGTCGGCAAGATCGTGCGAACTGTGTGCGGGCGGTTCTGCTTTGCGCCGCCGTGGCGCTGCTCGATGGCTTCGATACTCAGGCGATTGCATTCGTCGCGCCGGCGATCGCGCAGGACTGGCGTATAGACGCTTCGCTGTTCGGGGCGGTTTTCGGCGCCGGCCTCTTGGGATTGATGCTCGGATCGATCACGCTCGGTCCGCTCGCGGACCGCTTCGGACGTCGGGCCGTGATCATTTGGTCGACGGTCGCCTTCGGCGCCTTTGCCCTGCTGACCCCGCTTGCAGCCGACGTGATGACGCTCGCCGTGCTGCGCTTCCTGACGGGACTCGGCCTTGGCGGGGCCGTTCCGAACATCATCGCCTTGACGTCCGAATATGCGCCGCCGCGCGTTCGCGCGACGCTCGTGACGATCATGTATTGTGGTTTCCCGATGGGTGCCGTCGTAGGCGGTCTCATCAGTGCACCGCTGATGTCGACCTATGGGTGGGAAAGTGTCTTCGTGGTCGGCGGGCTCTTGCCGATCCTGCTTGCGTTCCTGCTCTTTTGGGCGCTGCCGGAGTCCGCATCCTTCTTGTCCCGCCGCAAATCGGCATATGAAGCCGGGATGCCCCGCAGCTCCCCGTCTGACCTTCAAGCGGCGACGTCCGGAAAATCAGGGCTCGCCGTTCGCGAATTGATGAGCGACGGGCGCGGCTTTGGCACCCTTCTGCTCTGGTTTATATTCTTTGCCAATCTCCTGACGCTCTATTTTCTCGTCAACTGGTTGCCGTCGTTGCTGGTGCGGACCGGCTTTTCGATGAGCCAGGCAATTCACTCGCTTGCGCTGCTCAACGGCGCGGGCATCGTAGGGGGTCTGGCTATCGGCCGGCTGATCGACCGCGGCACGCCGCTGATGGCGCTGGGCCTGAGCTACCTGCTGGCGGCGGTGTCGATCGTCGGCATTTCGGTTTCGGCCGAGAATGCATCCTGGGTCATGACCGCGATCACATTCGCCGGCATGTTCGTCATCGGCGCGCAGTTCGGCATGAATGCGCTCGCGACAACATTTTACCCGACCGCCGTGCGCGCGACCGGCCTTGGCTGGGCGCTCGGCGTCGGGCGCCTCGGGTCGTTCGTCGGGCCGCTGCTGGGAGGAATGCTCTGGGGACTCGGATGGAAAGCGCAGGAGCTGCTGTTCCTTGCCGCAATACCGTCCCTGTTGGCGGCTCTCGCTGTCCACATGCTTTCGGTCATCGCGCGTGATCCAGGTGGGAAAGCGGCCGGCAACGCCACGAGCGTCGCCGAATAGCGGCGGGTCCCATCGTTCAACGGACATCCGACTGTGCCGGGCGGAAGCCACGGCAAACCATATCAGAATGAGGGAGGCTGAAGTGAAGTCCTTACAAGATCTTGTGGAGATAACCCCTAATTTGTCGAGCCATTTCTATAATGACACGATTGCGCCTCACTTCAGGGCCAGGACAAGTCTGACCTCTGCCTTCATACCGGCGGAGTTCACCAACTGGCGCGACGAGCAACGGGCATGGAGGGAAACCGCGATTCTCTTCGATCAGTCGCACCATATGCCCGAGCTCTTTCTGAAGGGGAAAGATGCTCTGCGCCTGCTGGAGAGAGTGGGAATCAACAGTTTCAAGAATTTTGTGCCGGGCAAGGCGAAGCAACTCGTTGTCTGCACGCCCGATGGCTACATCATCGGAGACTGCATCCTTTATTGCCTGGGCGAAGATAATTTCGAACTCGTCAGCGGCATGGCGGTTCTCAACTGGGTTCAGTACCAGGCCGAAGTGGGCCGTTACGATGTCTCGATCGAACGGGATGATCCTACCCCCTTCAACCCAAAGGGCGCGCGCATCAATTATCGCTTCCAGCTCGACGGCCCTCTCGCCGGCCGCATCTTCTCCGAACTTGTCGAGGGAGAGGCACCCAAGATTCCCTTCTTCAATACCGCGCGCGTGAGGATCGCCGGGCACGAAGTCCTGGTCCTGCGACATGGCATGGCAGGGCACCACGGCGTCGAGCTTTCCGGGCCTTACGAAGAGCTCGCGGCCGTGAGGTCGGCGATCGTTGCACACGGCGCCCAATATGGCCTTGTACAGGGCGGAACCCGTTCGTATTTCAGCACCATCTTCGAGAGCGGATGGATGGCCTATCCCGTGCCCGCGATCTACACGGGAGAAGCGTTGCGCGGGTTCCGCGAATGGCTGCCCGCCAACGGGTGGGAAGCGCAGATACAGCTCGGCGGCAGCTTCTACTCCGACCGCATGGAAGATTATTACGTCACGCCGTGGGATCTGGGCTATGACCGTATCATGAAGTTCGATCACGACTTCATCGGTCGCGAAGCACTCGAGGAGATGTCGCATCAGCCCCATCGCACGAAGGTAACACTCGTCTGGAACCAAGACGACGTGGTCAATGTGCTTGCGTCGCAGTTCGGTGACGGACCCCGGTACAAGGCGCTCGAACTTCCCGTATCCTTCTACGGTTTCCCGCAGTTCGACGAGGTACGGAACGGGGCCGGGCGGTTGGTCGGCTTGTCTTGCCACTGCGGATACAGCAACAACTATGGCGTGATGCTCTCGCTCGCAATGGTCGATGCCAGCAGTGCCGAGATCGGAAGCGAGGTCGTGCTGACCTGGGGCGAGCCGAGCGGCGGGTCGCGGAAACCGCATGTGGAGCGGCACGAGCAGGTTAGAATTCGGGCGACGATCGCTCCCGTGCCCTATGCCGCTTCGGTCCGCGAGCTGAAATCGGCGACGATCGGCGTGGCAGCGCGGGCGTAGTCGACGCCCGGCCCGGCGGCCAGTCCTCGCAACCATCCAATCACGCCGGCCGGCGCGTCCCGGGCGGCGCCGGGAGGGCTGCGCGGTCACCGGACCGGGCGGATTAAAAGCAATCGACCCAGGCCGGCATGCAAGCGCCGGCCGGTGCAGGGAAGCTGAAAAATGCATGATCGAGAAACCTTCGTTCTCACCTTTCAAGCAGCCGATCGCGTCGGCATCGTCGCGGGCGTTAGCGGATTTCTTGCCGAACGGGACGGCTTCATCCTCGACAGTCAACAATATGCCGACCTCGAGGCGGGCCGCTTCTTCATGAGGCTCGAATTTACGGCGGGCGGTTCGCGCTTTCCCAGTCTCGAGTCGATCCGGCGCGACTTTGCGCAAATCGCAAGCCGGTTCGAGATGGACTGGTCCATCACCGATAGAAAGTCGCGATTGAAAGTCATAATCGCCGTCTCGAAGAGCAGTCATTGCCTCAACGATCTTCTATATCGTTGGTCGACTGGCGACTTGCCCATCGACATCTGCGCCGTCGTGTCAAACCACGAGGATCTGCGACGCCTGACGGAGTGGCACAATATTCCATTCTATTACGTCCCAGTGTCGGCGCAAAACCGCCCGGAGCAGGAGCATGCAGTACTTGCCTTGATGCAGCAGTCGAATGCAGACCTATTGATCCTGGCGCGCTACATGCAGGTCCTTTCCGACGGGATGGTGCAGTCATTGCGGGGGCGCTGTATCAACATACACCATAGCTTCCTGCCTGCGTTCAAGGGCGCACAGCCGTATCACCGCGCACATGCGCGAGGCGTAAAGCTTATCGGCGCGACGGCACATTATGTGACGGCCGAGCTCGACGAAGGACCGATCATCGAACAGGCGGTTGAGCGTGTCGATCATCGAGACACTGCCGAGGACATGATCCGCATCGGGCGCGCGATCGAGGCGAGGGTGCTTTCGCACGCCGTCCGCGCCGCGGCCGAGCGCCGGATCTTCCTGAATGGGCATCGAACGATCGTGTTCAACTGAGGCGGCGGGGCAGGCCAGAGGCATCGTGGCGCCGTCGTCGCCGCCCACAAGGCAGTATCGACGCAGCAAGGACTAGTCGAATGTTGGACGAGAAGAGTTCAGACGCCGGGATGTTCCCGGCAAACATCCTCCGCGGTTTCTCGCTCGAGATCATCGCAAAGGACATCGACAGGCTCGAGGATGTGGCACCCTTGCTCGCACGGGGGACGCAGATCTCGATCACCAGCCTCGGCAACGAGGACGCCGGCCAGCGCGTGAGGGCCGCACGGCGCATCAGGGATCTCGGCTTCGTGGCGGTTCCGCACATAGCGGCGCGGCGGGTGACGTCGGAGGCGGAGCTCGCCGGTATCATCGATGCCTTTGGCCAAGCGGGCGTCGACAGCTGTCTCGTGATCGCGGGAGATCTGCCACGCGCGGTGGGGCCGTATGACGATGCGCTTGCAATCATTCAGTCCGGCCTGCTCGAAGAAGCCGGTTTCCGGCGCGTGGCAGTGTCCGGCTATCCGGAAGGGCATCCACATATAAGTGATCCCGTGCTGATGCGGTCCCTGCGAGACAAGCTAGACGCACTGGGCAGAGCCGGGATTGAACCCGTCGTCATGACGCAGTTCGGTTTCAGCGCTGATCCGATCCTGGCATGGGTTGCACGGCTGCGGCGCGACGGTTTCGCAGAGAAGATCCGCATCGGTGTCCCTGGCCCGGCAAGCCTGCGGACGCTGCTCCGCTTCGCCGCGCAATGCGGCGTCGGCGCATCGACCAAAGTGATCGGAAAATATGGCTTGGCGACCACGCAGCTCCTGAAGACCGCCGGCCCCGACGTTCTGGTGCAGGATCTGTCGAACGGGCTGGAAAGGGCTCACGAGCGCGACGTGGCGATCCACTTTTTCCCTTTCGGCGGACTCGCCAAGACGCTCGAGTGGATCGAGAGCGCGCGGGCAGCCTACGGCTGATGGCGAGCGCGACGAGCGGACGGGCCCGCCTGCAGGAGCGGGCTGCTGTAGTCTACGTTCCGCGCAACAGCATAGGCATCACGAACGCAGACGAATAGTTACTATTTGGTCAAGCATAGTTGACACCCGCAACGCAAGCCGCTTCAATGAAACGCAATCGAGCCCTGATTTTTGTAGGGACGATTAGATGAAGATAAATAGACCTGCGGCGTCCGTTAAGATCAGTTGGCACATGAAAGTCAACAAAGAGCTGCAAATACGTCTCTCGATATTCGTGCCCACGTAGCTGCCTGCAGCGGTGCGCCTGAAGTGGAGAGAGGAAATAGTTGGTAGCATGAGTGGCGGCGACCCAAAAGGAACAGCTTGAGAGGGGGAGGAACGTTATGAGGAACATGCTCTATTCGTCGGTGTCAGCCGTTGCCGTGCTCGGCACGTGGCTCGGTACGGCGCCCGCCGCGCTTGCCGCGGCGGGCACACAATCGGAAACCGCAGCGCCAGCCGCCGCACAGGTAGGTACCATGCCGGCGTCTCCGCCCGCTGCCGCAACGCCGGAGACGGCGGAGCCTAGGCCGTCTGCCGGTGGCGGGTTGGAAGAGATTGTCGTCACTGCCCAGAAACGGTCGGAAAATCTTCAGCGCGTTCCGATCTCTGTCTCGGTCGCGACCGCCAGTGAGTTGAAGGCGAGCGGCATCTCGGGCGTTCAGGATCTCAAGATCGCCGCACCGGGTGTCGAAGTTCAGAATCAGAATGGCTATGCGTTCCCGGTAATTCGCGGCGTCGGATCGAAGGCCGCAGCCCCTGGCCTCGAGCCACCGGTCGCAATTTATGTCGACGGCGTCTACTACGCGACCGCGACGTCGAACCTCATGTCGTTCAACAATATTCAGCAGGTGGAGGTGCTCAAGGGGCCCCAGGGCACGCTGTTTGGTCGCAACGCGACGGGCGGTCTGATCCAGATTACGACGAGAGACCCGTCCCGCGATCTGAGCGGGGAGTTCAACGTCAGCTACGGCAATTACGAATCGCTCAAGGGCGACGCCTATATTAGCGGCGGGCTCAGCGATAACGTGGCGGCTGATCTTGCCGTGAACGGCACCGTCATGGGCGACGGATACGGCACCAACCTCTTCAACGGAAGAGACGTCTACAAGATCGAGCACGACATTGCCGCACGGTCGAAATGGCTGTTCGAGCTTGGCGATGACACATCGGCGCGGCTGATCTTCGACTATGGGTCGACCCGCCACAATATGAACGCGGCCCGCATCGGCATCGGCACGATTGCCCCGCCGCCCTTCGGTCCCGCCTATGCGGGAAGCAAGTGGGACATCAATGCGGACGAGCATCCGCTGATCAGGAACCGGCAGGGTGGGGTCAGCCTGAGGCTCGACCACGACTTCGAGTTCGTGAAGATTGCAAGCATAACGGCCTACAGGCGTTCGAAGTATGAGATCGATTTCGACTTCGATTATACGCCGACGCGTGGCAGGGTGGTTGACTTGGAGCAGAAGGACAGCCAGTTCAGCCAGGAACTGCAGTTCCTTTCGCCGGATGGGGCGGCGATAAAGTGGGTCGTCGGCGGATATTATTTCCGGGCCAATGCACGCTATCCATTCGTGAACATATCCTTTGCTGGACCGGCGGCTCTGCCGACGATGCCGCCGACGGTTCTCTCCACCACGAAAAGCGCTCAAAAGAACGACTCGCTCTCCGGCTTCGGTCAGGCGACGATCGAGCTCGTGGAAGGCCTGAGCGTCACGGGCGGTCTTCGGTACACGAGCGAAAAGCGGACGCTCGCCGATGCATCGCAGGTCAATACACGAGCCGACGGTTCGACGGTCATCGCCTTTCCGCTCACCACCCGGTCGCGTCGATTCGACAAGCTCACCTGGCGGCTCGCCGTCGATTATCAGTTCACGTCGGACGTGCTGGGCTATGTTTCCTATAACCGCGGCTTCAAGAGCGGCGGGTACAACCCGAACGTTCTTATCCTGCCGGCCTTCTTGCCAGAAGTGCTCGACTCCTATGAGGCGGGCCTGAAGACCAGTCTGTTCGACCGCAATGTGCGTCTCAATCTCGCATCCTTCTACTATGACTATTCCAATGTTCAGGTGCAGAGGACGATCAGCGGCGGCACCGGAATCGCGAATGGGGCCAAGGCAACGATCTACGGCTTTGAAGCCGAAATCGAGGCGCAGGTCACCGATGCACTGAATCTCCGGATAGGCTACCAATATACCAATGGCGAATATGATTCCTTCCCGAGCTCGGTCGTCGCGACGCCGCGGCCAGCGGGTGGGTTTTTCATAAACAATAGTGGTAGCGCAACCGGAAACACGACGATACTCAGCCCGAAGTCGACGCTGAGCGTGGCCGGAAGCTATGAGATCCCTCTCGAGCGTGGCAGGATCGTGCTGAACTCGACCTATTATTACAATAGCGGCTATTATCATGAGCCGGACAATGTCGTGCGGCAGCCGTCCTATGGCCTGTTGAATGCTTCAGTACGCTGGGAATCGGATCAGGGGATGTCCATCTCGGTTTGGGGCAACAATCTGACCAACGAGGCGGTGGCGAGTTATGACGGAATCCAGCCCTTCGGTGCCACCGGGGCGCGGCGGACAAACTATGCTCCGCCACGCACATATGGGCTGACACTCGGGTACAGCTTCTGATGAGTCCCGCCACGAAATGTCGCTACCCGGGATGAGGCGTTTCTGACCGGACGCTTCCCGCGAGCGGCGAGCGGCGTCCGGGGCTCACCGCCTTGCTTGTTCGACCGACTTCTCTTGCAGTGCGGTGCGAATGTTTGTACGCACCGCGAGCGACGGGCAGCGAGCGAGTGGGCTGTCTGGAACGTATTCTGCGCGACAGATCGGCACAAACCGAATTGTTTAGAGACTGAGCGCGAGATGGTGCACATCATCGATGGCAAAGCAATTGCCGCACGAGTCGCGTCCGGCGTCGCAGCTCAGGTGCAGCGGCTCGCGCGGGAACGTGGCGTGACGCCCGGCCTGGCGGTCGTGCTCGTCGGCGAGGACGCCGCAAGCGAGATCTACGTTCGACGAAAGGTTGCACAGACGACGGCCGTCGGCATGCGCTCGATCGAGCACCGACTTCCTGCGGTGACCAGCGAGGCGGAGCTGCTTGCACTCATCGCGTCGCTCAATGCAGACGATGACGTTCATGGCATCCTGGTTCAGCTTCCGCTGCCGCCGCAGATCAACGCGGCCAAGGTGCTCGACGCGATCGATCCCTGCAAGGATGTGGACGGCTTCCATCCCGTCAACGTCGGACGGCTGTCGAGCGGCACCGGCGGGCTCATCCCGTGCACGCCGCTTGGCTGCATGATGCTGCTCGACACCGTCATCGACGATTTCCGCGGCCTTAAGTCGGTCGTGATCGGCAAGTCGAACATCGTAGGCAAGCCGGTGGCGCTGTTGCTGCTCGAGCGCGAATGCACGGTGACCGTAGCGCACATCCTGACCCGCAACCTACCCGACATCGTGCGTTCGGCCGACATTGTCGTCGTGGCGGCTGGCGCGCCTGGGCTGGTGCGCGGCGACTGGGTGAAGCCGGGTGCCGTGGTCATTGATGTTGGAATCAATCGTATCATCGACGAGAACGGAAATAGGCGCATTGTTGGTGACGTCGCGTTCGACGAAATGGATCATGTTGCTGGCATTACGCCGGTGCCGGGCGGCGTAGGTCCGATGACAATCGCTTGCCTCCTCGCGAACACGGTGAAAGCAGCGACGCGATCGTCGCGCGATGGGTCAGGATGCGATGCGGATAAGATGAGCGAGTAGGCCCCACCGTGCGCTTCTCCGGCATTCTAGAGCGATTTCGAGTTTGTCGGACGCAGTTGGGCAAGGCGCAATATGCCTGATCCATCGAGCCACAGATTTAGAGGTGGCCTTATGATGTCACAATTTCAGGATTCAGGCGCACTGCAGAGCCATGTTCGCCATCTTCGCTATGCTGTGTCAACAACGACCTGCCGCGCGACGGTCGATGTCCTGCAGCAGATGCTGAGGGAGGCTGAAGCACGCCTCCAGAAGCAGGAGGCAGCGGCTGAACGCGTCTGAGTCAAAACTGCTCTAGGCCTGATCAGCTGAAATGGCGAACGCGATCACCGCAGATCGTCAATCATGAGACGATGGTCACTGCTCTTGATTTCGAAACAACGATTGCTCGGAGGCGAGTTTGCATTAAAGTTAGCCGCGTTCGCACACATCCAATTGCACTACGGTTTTGGTGAATAGGCATGGCCACAAATTGGTGGTGCGGGTTGTCAAACATCTGGTTCAACGCATCAACGCGATTTTGGAGTGCCGATCGGCTATGTGAGTATTTAAGAGATCATCATGGGAATTGCATCGCTGATGTCACCTGCTTTCCGGGTGATGCAGGGGGATGCAAGTGAAATGAGTGACCAGGGTTTGGCAGTACCAGGCACTGTGTGCCCGCGGTTAAGCAGATCAGTTTCTAGAGAATGGGATCAAGACAGCAGCGCTCATCGCGGATCGGTGATCGGGCCTTTGACTTGGCTCGACAGTTCACGGAGCAGGCTCGTGACTTTGCATGCGAAGCCGATCTCTCGAGCGCGCTCGAAGCCTGCGCACGTGAGCTGGGTTTCCACTACTTTGCACTGCTGCATCACGTCGACTTGCGCAATCGTTCTACGAGGAAGGTCCACATCGACAACTATCCGGTAGAATGGACTGAACACTTCATTCAATCGCGGCTCTTTCTCGAGGACCCGATCCTCCGCGCCAGCCTGATGACCAGCATCGGCTTCGCTTGGGAGAGCGTGCCGAACCTGATCAAAATTTCACCGCGGCAGCAGCGGATCCTGGAGGAAGCGCGGCGGCAGGGAATTGGGAGCGGCTTTACCGTGCCGGTCCATATCCCGGGCGAGGCGCACGGCTCCTGCTCGTTCGCCGCCGCTGTCGGTCGCACGTTTCCGGAGAAGCACCTTCTGGCAGCCCAGCTCGTCGGGAGCTTCGCGTTCGAGGCCGCACGGCGCATCTGCTGCACGCGCTGTCTATCGCGCCTCCAGGCCGTTCACCTGACGCCGCGTCAGCACGACTGTCTCGTGCTCGTCGCGCAAGGCAAGACCGATTGGGAGATTGGGCAGATCCTCGGGATCAAGGAGGACAGCGTCACCAAGGTCATCGATGCCGCGCGTCGGCGTTACGACGTCGCCAACCGCACCGAACTCGTGGTGGCCGCCCTGTTCGACGGGCAGATCAGCTTCAACGAAGTCCGCCACTGGCAATACCCGATCAGCGAGACCGCTAATCGCGCCTCGAGGCGTTCTCCTTGATCAGCAGCTCATAGGGCTCGACACCCAGCGCATCGGCGAGATTGGCGATCGTGTCGAGGGACGCGCTGTAGACGCCGCGCTCGAGCGCGCTGACATAGGTCCGGTCGATCTGCGCTTCATGGGCAAGCGCTTCCTGCGACAGGTTGCGGGCATGGCGCAGCCGTCGAAGATTTGCCGCGAAGACCTGCCGGATATCCATCCGGCATCAGCAGCATCCTTGTCGTCTATCCCTCCACGGAGTATACTCTACAGACCGCTTTCTGAACTGCTGGAACAGCTGTGAATCAATCGCCAGAGGTGCCATGCACGGTGTTCGAGGTACGGCGTCTGGCGCCCGAGGCGAGCGTCGCTACCCGGTACGATCAGCAGCATTTCGTGACATATGCTCGCCTGCTCAGCGCCGAACGCGCGGGTGCCGACTGGCGTGAGGCGGCCTCGTCGATCCTGCTCTGCGATGTCGATCGCGACCCTGACGGCTCGCGCCAGTGCTGGGAGAGCCACCTCGCGCGTGCGCACTGGGTGGTCGGCGCCTAGCGAGGCGCGAGGGCAGGGCGCATCCGTCCGCTGACCTGCGCTGGCAATATCCTCTTTGGTGCACATGCGCTGAAGCCGGGCGCCTGCTTTGCTTGGCTCCTCTGGAAAGGGAGCCACAGCAATGATCTGCACGGTGCAGGGCTGCAGTGATCCGCGCTTTCGCGGCCCGCTCGAGACCATGTTCGAGGACCGCAAGCGTCTCTTCGTCGACCTCCTCGGCTGGGACCTGGGCGTCAGGGAAGGCCGATGGGAGATTGACGCCTTCGACGGCGAACATGCCGTCTACCTGATCGCCATCGACCAGACCGGCGACCATATCGGCTCGCTTCGCCTGCTGCCCTCCGCTCTACCGCATATCCTTTCGACGCTGTTCCCCGAGCTCTGCAGCGAGGGCGTCCCGAGGGGCCCAACAACGTTCGAGATCACCCGTCTCTGCCTGCCGGTGCGCCACGGGGCTGACGAGCGCCTGCGCATCCGCGACGCGCTGATCACCGCCATGGTTGATCATGCGCTGAGCGCCGGCATCACGCAGCTGACCGGCGTGGTCGAGACAGGCTTCCTGAAACAGATCCTCCGCATGGGCTGGCGGGCGAGGGCGCTCGGCCCCGCGCGCCAATTCGGCGGCGCGGCGCTCGGTGCTTTCCTCATCGACGTTGATGCCGCGACCCCAACGCTGCTTGCCGCAACTGGCATCTACGCCAGAACCAACACTACTGATCGGGCAGGAGAGATCGCATGACCGTCCATGACGAACCCCTGCTCTCCGCGACAACCGTTGAGCGGCACTGCGCCGCGCTGAAGCGTGACGGCTACTGCGTGATTCCGGGCGCCATCTCAGCAGATCAGGTCCCCTGCCTCAATCGGGATCTCGATCCTCGGTTCGAGCAGACGCCCTTTTGCGACGGCGACTTCTATGGCCGCCGGACCAAGCGCTTCGGCAGCCTCCTCAAGCGCTCGCCGCATGCCGCAAAGCTGGTGATGCGTCCGCTGGTGCTGGCGATCGCCGAGCGCATGCTTGGTCCCTGGTGCGACAGCATCAACCTCAACCTCACGCAGGCAATCGAGATCCATCCAGGAGCCGCCGCCCAGTACCCGCACCGCGACCAGGACATGTGGCAGGGCCCCAAGGGCGGGCTCGAATATCTGCTGAACGTCATGTGGCCGCTGTCGCCCTTCACCCGCGACAATGGCGCGACCCGGCTCTGGCCCGGGAGCCATCGCAGCGACCCGGCCGCACCGCCGCCGGACGAGCCGCCGCTCGCGATCGAGATGGCGCCGGGCTCGGCGTTGTTGTTCCTCGGCAGCACGCTCCATGGCGGTGGGGAGAATATAAGCACGTCCGTTCGGCGCGGGGTGATCGTCAGCTATTGCCTCGGCTGGCTGAAGCCCTTCGAGAACCAGTGGCTCGCCTATCCGCCCGCAGTCGCGCGATACTTCCCGCCCGAACTCGCGGCGCTGGTCGGCTACCGCCAGCACCGGCCGAACCTCGGCAATGTCGAGGGGCAGTGCCCGTCGATCCTGCTCCGCGGCGACATCCCTGACCATCTGGCGGCGACCGACGCGTTGCGTCCCGAGCAGGCGGACGCGCTCCGGCGCTACGTCGCCGAGCAGGAGGCCGCCCGCGCCGGGCTGCTAGGCGGATAGCGGCACAGCACGTCCACGGCTGGCCGCCTGCCTGCCGAGGCGGCCGGAACCTGAAGTCTCACGGAGGCATCATGAGCGACGACGACATCGCGCGTGCCGAGCGTGCGCGCCATAGCCATCCGTTCCTCAACACCGCGCAGGCCGCGCACTATCTGGGGCTCTCGACCCGTCTCCTCGAGCGCATGCGCAGCCGAGGGGAGGGACCGCCCTTCCGCCGCCACAGCCGCTTCGTCCGCTACCATGTCGACGACCTCATCGCCTGGTCGGAAGCCACGCGGCCGGAGCGGGGACGTGACTGATCCGAGCCGGTCCCGGCTGCTACGGTTCCGGGGCACTGTGTGTGCCTGGTCTTCGAGGCGCCGGTTGTCGGCCGTCGCTATCGGTCTGCTGACCGGCGGCGGGGCAGCAACCATCATTCTGCCGCCGCAGCCGCGTCTCGTCTGGAACGCCAGCGCAAGTGCCCCGATCGGGCTCTATCTCATCGTGCCGGATGCACTTCCGGATGTCGGCGAGATGGTGATTGCGCAGGTACCGGAGCGCGTCCGCCGGCTCGCGGCACGCCGAGGTTATATCCCGGCCGGCGCGCCGCTGGTCAAACGTGTCGTTGCCGTGGCCGGCGACCGTGTCTGTGCACATGGGCATAGCATTTCGATCAACGACCGATGGACAGCGAGCCGCCGAGCGACCGATGGCGCGGGTCGTCCGATGCCATGGTGGAACGGCTGCTACACCTTGGGCGCGGGCGCCATCGTCCTGCTGATGGACAACCCGGGATCGTTCGACGGGCGCTATTTCGGGCCGACCAGGGCGCGTGACGTCATCGGCCGGGCGCACCAGCTCTCGGCGCGACCATGAGGCGGCGCAGCATGTCTGGGCGGTGCGGGATCACCATTGCCGCGCTCGCGCTCGGTTGCACGGCGCCGGTCAGCGCCGATCCCGTCAGCCGCTGGCAGGCCTATATCGACGAAGCTGCGATCCGCTTCGGCTTGCCGGCCGAATGGATCACGCGCGTGATGCGTGCGGAAAGCGGCGGCCAGACGCGGCTTGCCGGGCGGCCGATCACCAGCCCCGCGGGCGCGATGGGCCTGATGCAGCTCATGCCTGCGACCTGGCGGGAGATGCGGGCGCGCCTTCGCCTCGGACCCAACCCGCACACGCCGCGCGACAATATCCTCGCAGGAAGCTTCTACCTTCGTCTCATGTATGAGCGCTTCGGCTATCCCGGGATGTTCGCCGCCTACAACGTCGGTCCCGGCCGTTACGCCGAGCATCTCCTGAGAGGACGGGCCTTGCCGGGCGAAACGCGCGCTTATCTGGCGGCAGTCGGTGCAGATGCCGACGGTGTCGCGCCGCCCGCGAGCCCGCGGGGCGACACGATTTTCTTTGCCATTCGCGGTCCGGCACAGCGGTCCGCTCAGCCAACTGTGGGTGGCTTGTTCGTCACCCTCGATGTGAGCGCGCGTTGAGCTGCACGACGGCAACCGGTCGGCCGTATGTCGGGAGTGGCGTGGATGGCGGGCGGCGCGTCGGTTTTTATCCTGGACGCGCTGACGCAGATCGCCTGCCAAACTCCTCGTACGGACAAGTCCCACGCGCCCTGCTTGCAACGCTCACGCGCCTGGACCGGCGGCCGACGTTGCCGGGCCGGAGACTGGCCTCGCGCGTCTGCTGCGGCTACACATCGGGCTGTGCGCAAGGACATCGATCATCTGTCGCCGAAGAACCGCCGCCACCTTGAGGAGGCGGTGCAGATTCTTCGCGCCAAGTTCGACGCCCGGCTCAAATCCCCAAAGGACGAGCGTGGCCATCCGCGGCGCATCTGCAAGATCATTCTCTACGGCTCCATGGCCAGGGGCGAGCCGGTGCTCGACATGGTCAACGGCTACAAGTCCGATTTTGATCTGCTGGTGATCGTCTCCGAGCCCGGCGTCGCTAATCCCAAATACTGGGAGGATGCAGCCCAGGCGCTGCTGCTGGCCGAAGAGCAGGATGAGACCCGCCATCCGGTGAGCTTCATCGTCCATGATCTCGAGGACGTGACCGAGCAGATCCGCCTTGGCCGCCCGTTCTTCCGCGACATCGTCCGGGACGGCATCGTCATCTACGAATTCTCGGCCGCCGAGCTGCCCATGCCGGGCAATCTTTCACGCGACGAGGAACTGGCCGAAGCCAGAAAATATTACGAGCAGTGGTTCGCCAGTAGCAGTGAATTTAGCAAGTTCGCTGCTTTCGGTATGTCCGAAGGGATGCTGAATAAGACAGCCTTTCAGCTTCACCAAGCGATCGAAGCGGCGTATCACTGCGCGCTGCTGACGCTGACGCTGTACAGTGCCAAGGAGCACGACATCGAGAAGCTCCGGAAGCTCGCCGAGGCAGTCGAGCCGCGGCTGATCGAGGCGTGGCCGCGGAAGCATTATTACGAGCGCCGGCCCTTCAACCGGCTGAAGCGCGCCTACGTCGAGGCGCGCTATTCGCCGCACTTCGTCATCACCGGTGAGGATCTGGCGTTCGCCGCCGAGCGCGTGGCGGTGCTGCAAGCCATCGTGAAGACGGTTTGCGAGGAGCGGCTCGCCGCCGGCTGAGTCCAGTTCAGCCGGCGCGCTGTGTCCGAGGCTCTTGACCTCGACTCTTCAACATCGGACCAAAGGGCGGGCCTGAGGCAAGCGCCAACTTGCGCTCAGGCCCTGACCACGAACCCGTCTGATATGGAGACGAGACATGGCTGACCTTCATGTAGCGTCGGGCACCTGCCCGGCCAACCTCCCGTGCCTGTGGATGACTGCTGACGCTGCGGCGCCTGACGAAGTCGCGCCGAGCGGCCGATCGACCTGGGCCACCGCGCTCGAGCGCTACCGCATGGCCGCCTCCGCCTACGCAGCGTTCGTCGAGACCCGGCTGAAGCCGGCGCAGGCGGTGCGCGACAGCAGCACGGGCGGCGGCCACAGCGACTGCTTCCGTCTCGAGGACGAGGCGACCGATCTCCTCGTCACCCAGCTTGATCAGATGGAGGCGCTCGCCGCGACGCCGGCACCCAACCTTCTGGCGCTGCGGACGAAGCTCGAGATCGTCTACGCCGATGTCTGCCGTCACGAGCCCGACAGAGCCGAACTGGTCGCGAACATTCTCGCCGACGCACGGCGGCTGATTAAGATGTGACGCCGTGATCGGGCCGCCCCCGGTTGGGGGCGGCCCGGCGGTTCGGACGCCGCGTCTTCGTGCGGCGGCGCTGTTAATGGGCCTTCCCCCTGTCGCGCGGGTGGGCGGCGCTCCCTTCTGGGCTCGCCCCGGCGGCCCGCAAGCCGGCTTCCAGCCGGCTCCTCCACATCCGTTCCGGCCCTTCGGGGGCAGCCCGCCTCGCTGGGCGAGCCCGCCCGGTCGCATCTCGCCGCCCACCCCCGCTTCCGGGGGCGGCCCGCGTGGGTCTTGGGGCCGTGCAGGAGGAACGTCATGCGCCATCCCGTCAGCCGTCGTGCGCCGTCGTCCCGCTCCGAGCGCACCAGCCTCTATGACGAGGTGACCAACCGCATCCTGTCGGAGCTTGAGGCCGGCCGCTTCCCCTGGGCGCAGCCTTGGGGCCGTTCCAGCGGGGCCGCACCCGGCCTGCCGCGCAATGCGCTCACCGGCCGAAGCTACTCAGGCGTGAACGTTCTCATCCTCTGGGGTGCCGTCACCGAGCAGGGCTGGCTGTCGCAGCGCTGGCTGACCTTCCGGCAGGCCTTGGAGGCGGGCGGCTGCGTGCGCAAGGGCGAGCATGGCACCGCTGTCGTCTACGCCGACCGCTTCACCCCCGAGGCCGAGAAGGCGCGGGCAAGAGAGACGGGCGACGAGGCGCGGGCAGTCCCGTTCCTGAAGAAGTTCACCGTCTTCAATGTTGCGCAGTGCGAGGGGCTGCCGGAGG
Source organism: Rhizorhabdus dicambivorans (assembly GCF_002355275.1). NCBI lineage: Bacteria > Pseudomonadati > Pseudomonadota > Alphaproteobacteria > Sphingomonadales > Rhizorhabdaceae > Rhizorhabdus > Rhizorhabdus dicambivorans. The sequence continues at coordinate 2,687,192 of NZ_CP023449.1, forward strand.
CGCTCACCGCCGATCCCGCGCCGCTCTCCGAGCGCCAGATCGTGGCCGTAGCCGAGGCGCTCATCGCGGCCACCGGTGCCAACATCCGCATCGGTGGCGACAAGGCCTTCTATGCGCCCGTTGCCGATCTCATCCGTGTGCCGCCGCAACAGGCCTTCCATGACCAGATCAATTTCTACCGCACCTGCTTTCATGAGCTGGCCCACTGGAGCGGCCATGCCTCGCGCCTGAACCGCGACCTGTCCGGCATCTTCGGCTCGGCTCCGTATGCGAAGGAAGAGCTAGTCGCCTTATCTGGACAGTCTGCGCCGCTCGCAACTTTGCAGTAAGGTCGGCGATGGACGCCCACGGTAGGCAGTAATCAGGCTGGCCGTAGCGCTGACCCAAGAGCTGGCGGAGGCCAGCCTGTCAACGCCGGGATAAAAACGGGCCAGGCACCGGTTTAAAATGGGGCCAGTTGGTTTGAACAAAAAGCCCCAAGGTTGAGGCTGGGCAGCATCGGCAGCGGGGAAGCGGCTGGAGCGGAGCGGAAGCCGATTTCCCGCTGCCGATGGCCGCCCGTTCTTAGGTCATTTATCCTCCCCCTTGTCCTTCTGGCGCTTGCGGCTGCTGGCGAGACGGAAGCTGTCACCATTCATCTCGAGAATGTGGACGTGGTGTGTCAGCCGGTCGAGCAGGGCGCCGGTCAGGCGTTCGGAGCCGAACACCGATGTCCATTCATCGAAGGGCAGATTGCTGGTGATCAGCGTGCTGCCGCGTTCATAGCGCTGGCTGAGTACCTCGAACAGCAACTCGCCGCCCACGGCGGTGAATGGTACATATCCCAACTCGTCGAGGATCAGCAGCTTTACAGATGCCAGATGCTTTTGCAGGCTGCGCAAGCGACGCTCGTCGCGAGCCTCCATCAGGTCATGGACCAACGCCGCGGCCGTTGTGAAGGCCACGCTGTGCCCTTTCTGGCACGCAGCCAGTCCTAGCGCGAGGGCGGTGTGGGTCTTACCGGTGCCGCTGGGGCCCAGCGCAATGACATTACGCCGCCGCTCGATCCATTCACCGCGCGCCAGTTCCAGAACCAAGGCCTTGTTCAGTGATGGCTGGGCTGCAAAGTCGAAGGTGTCAAAGCTCTTGGTGTGCGGGAAGCGAGCCATGCGGATACGGCGCTCCACCATCCGGCGCTCGCGATCAATCCGTTCAAGTTCGCACAGGCGCAGCAGATAGCGGGGGTAATCGGCCCGATCCTGCGCGGCCTCGAAGGCGACCTTCTCATACTCGCGCACAAAGGTGGGCAGCTTGAGCGCTTTGAGATGGTTGGCCAGTAGTACAGCGGGCGGCACGCTGGTGGGTTCGGCCTCGATGGCTGGCAGCGGCATCATGGGATCACTCATGCTGCCACTCCCGTCGCTGGAGTGCCTGCCTGCGAGAGCAGGCCCATGTAGGTGCGCGGATCGGTACGCCCGACATTCGCGCGCGGCAAATGCGGGTAAAATTGCAGATCGAGGCGCGGCACACGCTGTTCGAGGCGGGCCAGCGCGATCATCTTGATCGCATCGAAGCTGATTGCCCCCATCTCCAGCGCGCGGGCCACTGCCCATTCCACCAGGGACTGCTCGAAGCGTTCGCATAGCCGCAGCACCTGGATGAACTCGCGCCGTCCCTCTTTGCCGCTGCGCGCCTCCATCAGTCGTCGGATGCGATGCATCGGTTCAGCCAGCACCCAGCCATCGAGCGGCGCTGCCTGATCAAGCGCGCGGGGTTTCTGTTCTAACAGCGCCAGATAGTGCAGCGGGTTGGCAATGAAGTCCTCCCGCTCATAGCTGCGCGGATGCACTGCGATCAGCTCCCCGCCACAGATGATCGCAACCCGATCGACATAGCCTTTGATTACGACCTCCTGGTGGGCATAGGCCGTCGGCACCGAATAATCATTGGTACGATAGCGCACCAGCGACATCGACGAGGCCCGCCCCGTCACCATATGGCAGGGATCGAACGGCACCGCCGGTAGCGGCATAAAGGCCGCCAGATCAGCCACCAGCCTGTCACCGATGCTGCGCTCATGCCCGCGCAAGATGGCCTGTCGTCGCTCCATGCATTGTTCGACAAAGCGCGCGTTCAGCGCATCAAAGCTGGGCGCCTCTGGCCTCGGCACCATGAAGTGGCGCCGGGAATAACCGACCAGCCCCTCGACCTTGCCCTTGTCGTTACCCTTGCCGGGGCGCCCGAATTTGTCTTCGAACAGGTAATGGCTCTGGAGGGTCGAGAACATCCGGCTGCGCTCGCGCTTCCCGTCGCCCAGGATCTGCGCCACTGCCAGCTTGGTGTTGTCATACAGGATCGACTGCGGGATGCCGCCGAAGAAGGCAAAGGCCGCCACGTGCCCTTCGCAAAATGCCTCAGCCACCTCGGCAGGATAGGCTTTAACGAACGGCGCATCGCTGTGCGGCAGGTCCATGCAGAAATAGTGGAACCGCACCAACTTGCCGTCGATGATCCCGTCCGCCTCACCAAAATCCACCTGCGCATGCCCCGGCTTGTGGCTCAATGGTATGAACACCTCGCGGCTGCGCAACTTGGCGCCCGCCACATAGTCGCGAACAATGGTGATGCCGCCGGTGAAGCCATGTTCATCGCGCAGACGCTCGAAAATACGCGCGGCAGTGTGTCGCTGTTTGATGTGAACCTTGCGGTCATCCACCAGGATTTGGTCAATGATGTCGGTAAATCCGGACAGCTTGCGGCTGTAGGTTTGCCCGCTCCGGCCGTGCGCTGCTGGCTCTGGAAAGCACAGCATCTTGTCGACGGTCTTGCGATTGATCCCAAAATACCGGGCGGCAGCGCGACGGCTCATCCCGTCAATCAGCACGGCGCGGCGGACCTTCTGATAAAGCTCCACTCTCTTCATCCTCCACCTCCGCCCAAAAACGGAGGTCTAGCAGGACTGGCCCCTTTTTAATCCGGTGAGACTGGCCGATCCGTGGCCCCTTTTATTCCCGGTGTTCTCACCGCGCCGTCGCCAGTCTCGATCGCCTTTACCGATGGGGTGAGCAGCACGGGCTGATCACCGACGCGCCGTTCAGCCGCCGCGCCGTGTGGCGACCGGCGCATGGTGGCCGTCGCGGCATGATCGCGGCGCGCAATGACGCCTATGAACGTGTTGCCAGGCGATCAGATGTGCGGTTCGTCACGATGGACGACTACCGTATTTTCCGCGAGGTCGGCCTGCGCGGCCTTACCCCTGACGGCACCGAGCGCCCCGGCGCGCGCGACCGGAACGGGCTGCGCAACGCGCTGTTTGCCGATCTTCTCGTCACCACCGGCCTGCGCCTCGAAGAGGCGTCGGGCCTGCTCGCCGCCGAGCTCGCGGCGATCGACCGCGAGGACGGCGATGCCCAACAACTTTGGCTGCCTCTCCCGCCACCGCTGACCAAGGGCGACCGGGGACGCAGCGTCCTGCTCCCGCGTCGGCTGCTTCGTCAGATTGCCGCTTACGTCGCCGTCGAGCGCGCAGCGGGCGTGGCCAAGTTCGCCGCGCGAGACGGCGCGACCAAGCTCGAACGATCGATCCCTGTCACCCGCGCCGGTCTCGACCGCATGCGCGATATCTGCACCCCGGAGGAACGATGCCGCCTGATCCTGTACGACGAGGATGGATCGCCCCGCGAGCCGGCGGCGCTGTGGCTGACCGAGGTAGGGCAGCCTGTTCGGCCCAACTCGTGGGAGGTGATCTTCACCCGCGCCTGCAACCGGTGCGCGGAGAACGGCTTCCCGCTGTCGATCAACCCGCACCAGCTTCGCCACACATTCGCAGTCCATATGCTCGCCTTGCTGATCCAGCAGCGGTTGCGCGAAGCGGCATTGCCGGTCGGACCGCTGGAGAGCTATCGGCTGATCCTCGGCGACCCGCTGCAGCAGGTGCAACGCCTGCTTGGCCACGCCAGCCTCACCACCACCTATATCTACCTCGACCATATCGCGACGCGCGCCGATACGGTGGACGCGGCCGTCGAGGAGCTGCTTGCGCTGCTGCCGGGACCGCAGGGCGCATGAGCGGCCATCCCCGCAAGGGCCGGCCTGTCGCCTTCGCGCCGATCACGCCGGAGCCACAGAAGCCCGATCCGGTGCTCGGCCTCAAGTTCACCATCGAGGCGCGGCATGGCGGAACGGTCCTGGTCGATATGGCCGCACTCGATCCCCGTCCGCTCGCTATCGCCTTCGCCGGCGCGCTGCGTCGATCGGCTGCGCTCGGGGGACCGATTGGTGCGGCCAGCGTCATCAAGCAGTATGTGCAGGTCTATCGTCACTTCTTCGCCTGGCTTGGTGATGGTGCGCCGGGGGTGACCGGCGTCAACGACCTGCGTGCAGTCCATATCGATGGGTTCGCCTCCGCGCTCGAACAGCGCGGGATGGGCGCGATCCACCGGCACATATCGGTCGGCAAGATCGTCAACACATTGCGCGCGATCGAGGCAGACCGGCCCGATCGGATCGCGCCCGACCTGCATGAGCGGCTGCGCTACACGCTGGCCACATCGGCGGGCCGCTCGACCCCACGCGATGCTTATAGCCCCTTCGTCGCCCGCGCGTTGCGCGACGCCGCGAGGACCGACGTCGAAGCGATGTTCCGCCGTCTCGGTGCCGACGACCGCACCGATGAGGGCGACCCGGTCATCGCCAGAGCGCGGGCCGACGTCGAAGCGATCATCGCGCGGCAGGGCTTTATCGTTGCAGACCACCCGGCGCTGAAGAGCCTCTATTTCATGCGCATGCGGCGCGGATTGCCGATCAGCACGCTCATCGATGATCTGCATGGCCGCCATCACCCGCTTGCGCGCGATCTGCCGGCGCTGCTCGTGCTGCTCACGCTCGATACCGGCCTCGAGCCCGAGTGCCTGAAGACGCTGACCACAGATTGTCTCACCAACCCCCATGCCGGCACGGTGGAGCTGCGCTATCTCAAGCGCCGCGCCTGCGGCGCCGAGCACAAGAGCATGCGCGTGCGAGATGGCGGTGGGGGCACGCCTGGTGGTCTGATTCGTCGCCTGATTGAGGTCACGGCGATTGCCCGCAAGCATCTGAACGACGATCGTCTTTGGGTTTATCACAACGCTGGCGGCCTGCGGGTAGGCATCCGCCACCCGACGGAACGGATCGATGCCTGGGTAGCTCAGCACGCTATTGTCGATGACGACGGCGAGCCGCTCCACTTGCTGCTCTCGCGGCTCCGCAAGACCCACAAGGCGCTGTGGTACACCAAGACCGAGGGGCACATGACCCGCTTCGCGGTCGGCCACTCGCGCGAGGTGGCGGCGCGCCACTATGCCGATCTGCCGTCGCTCCGGCCCGTGCACGAGACGGCCGTCGCCGACGCCTTCCGCGCGGCGGTCGCCGCCGCGATGCCGACCGTGCTTCCGCCCACCGCCGAGCAGACGTTGCGCGAAGCACCCGAACAGGCCGCGCCGCTGATGCCGCCCGATACCGTGGGTCCGTTGCTCGACGGCGAACAGGATGTCTGGCTCGCAGCCTGCGCGGGCTTCCACAACAGTCCCTTCGCCGAGGCCGGATCACCCTGCGCGCAGCCCTTCTGGGGCTGCCTTGATTGCCCCAACGCCGTCATCACCGTGCGCAAGCTCCCCGCGATCCTCGCCTTCCTCGCCTTCGTCGAAGAGCAGCGGCTGAGCCTGCCCGCGACCGACTGGGCGGCCAAGTTCGGCCGCGTCCATGCCCGCATCACCGCCCAGGTCCTGCCGGCCTTCTCCGATGCCGTCATCACCGATGCGCGCCGGCAGATGGAGGGCGAACGGCTTTATCTGCCGCCGGAGGTCCGCGCATGACCATGCCCGTTCATGCCCAGGCGCCCGCTTTCGACGATCGCCCCGTGCTGGCGAGCGCGCCACTCAAGGAAGGCCATACCCGCGAGGCGCTATCGCGCGTCGGCGACCCGAGCTGGGATCTCGGTCCCGCCGTCTTCCGCGAGAACGCCCGGCGCTGCCACGTCACCGTGCATTTCCACGTGCTCGAACATGCCGATGTGCAGGCGGCGATGCGCGCCTATCTCTACGCCCGCCTCAACGCCGATCTCCCCGGCTATCGGACGAAGTTACCACCCGCCTGTATCCGCCAGGCATTCAACCGTGCCCGCCGGTTCTTCGCCTTCGCCCGCGAGCGGCTCGGACGGCTCGACGTTTCCCGTATCGATCAGCCATTGCTCGATGCCTATGCCCGTCATCTCCGTGACGATCCTGCCCGACGACCCGTCATCGTCGGCCACCTCCTCGAAGTGGTCTCAGATCTCTATTACTATCGCGACCACCTCGATAGCGGAGGCCTTGCATTCGAGCCTTGGGCCGGACAGGCGCCCGCCCGCGTTGCGGGCTACCGCCATGTCCGGGAGAACCGCACGCCGCGCTTCCCGGAAGAGGTCATCGCCGCGCTACTCGCCTGGTCGTTGCGCTACGTCACCATATTCGCGGACGATATCCTCGCCGCCCGCCGCGAGCTTGCGCGGCTCGAAGTGCGCCGGGATCGCCTTGCCGCCGCCGATGCCGGCCTTCCAGACCCTGATCGCCGGCAACGTCGCCGCACCCGCCTGAAGGCCTATTTCGGCCGCCGACGCCGCGAGGGGCGCGGCGCGCCGATCTGGGGCACCGCTCATAACGGCAAGCTGCGCGTCGACCCCAACACCGGCGCAGTGACCCCACCGATCAACGCACATCTCCTGCATCTCCATGTCGGGATCGACGTGCAGGCCGAGCCTGGCGCGCATCTTCTGCTGACAGGCGGTGAAGCGAGGTTGATCGACGCAGTGGCGGCCGAGCTGGGGGTAGAGGTCGGCGGCATGGACACGCCGATCACGATCGATCCTGACAGCGGTCGGCCGTGGCGCGAGCGCTTCGATGCGAAGACTCTCGCACACGAGGAACGGATGCTTCAAGCCGCTGCCTATATCGTGTGCGCCTACCTGACCGGCATGCGCGACTGCGAGGTGCAGGCGATGCGGCGCGGGTGTCTCTCTATCGCGCGCAGCGAGGACGGCCTGATCGAGCGCCATCGCATCCGGTCGACCATCTACAAGCGCCGGGCGGCGGTGGGCGAGGCGGCGAGCTGGGTGACGATCGAGCCGGTCGCCGCCGCGATCATGGTGCTCGAACGCCTGTCGGCAGGGCCGGCGCGCGCCAGCGGCAGCGATACGCTCTGGCCGGTGCTGCGCGCGAGCGCCGTCTCCAAGACGCATCTGTCGAGCGAGGTGGTCCGCCAGCTCAACACCTTCCGCGACCACCTCAACAGCGCCTTCGGCACCCCCGATGAGCCGGTCATCCCGCCCGGACCCGATGGCAAGCCGTGGCGCATCACGACGCGGCAGTTCCGGCGCACGATCGCGTGGCACATCGCCAACCGTCCGTTCGGCACCATCGCCGGCATGATCCAGTACAAGCACGCCTCGGTCGCCGCGTTCGAAGGCTATGCCGGGACCAGCGCATCAGGGTTTCGCGCCGAGGTCGAGGCGCAGCGTCGGCTCGGTCAGATTGACGATCTGCTGGACTATTTCGACCGGCGTCAGGGCGGCGCATCGCTCGGTGGACCGGCGGGACCGCGCATCGCGCGGACGCTCGACGATGCCGCCGTCAGACAAGGGCCTTTGCCCGCCATGATCGCCGATCGCGCCCGCCTGCGCGTCATGCTCGCCAGCGTCGCGCGCACCTTCCATGTCGGCCCGCTCGCGGATTGCTTCTTCGATCCCGCGACCGCGCTCTGCCTCAAGCGCGTGACGACCCCCGATCCGGCAGGGCCGCTCACTGCCCTGTGCGAGCCGACCCGCTGTCCCAACGCCTGCATCACCGCCCGCCACAGGCCGGCCTGGGAACGCGCGGCGGCCGATGCCAGGGCGCACTTACGCGAACGGCGCATCTCCGATCTCCAGCGTCAGGCTCTCCAGCGCGAGCTGGATCGCCTGAGCGTGGTGATTGCCGGGATCGACCCTCCCGCGCCGTAGACCACCCCGGTTGTTGGCGGAGTCCTGCGCCGGTCGGCGCGCCCGCGCAACGGCTTCGCCGTCCTTCGCTTCGCTGCGGCCCTGACGGGTGCGCGAGCCCCCCTGTGCCCGGCGCGAACGGGCCTCCGCCGCCGGGGATGGTCCCCGGCGCGAGAACGGAGAACAGATCATGTCAGCCTCACAACGCTCAGACGTCTATGCTCGCGTCACGCAAGCGATCGTCGACGCCATCGAAGCCGGCACCGGCACCTGGCGCATGCCATGGCATCATTCCGGCGCCGACGTCACCCGCCCGACCAACGTCGCCAGCGGCAAGCCCTATCGCGGCATAAATACGGTCTCGCTCTGGGCGGCCGCCTATGGCAGCGGCTATGCGAGCGGGGTCTGGGGCACCTATCGCCAGTGGCAGGCGCTCGGCGCGCAGGTCCGCAAGGGTGAGCACGCCAGCCTCGGTGTCCTCTGGAAGGAGTTTCACGCGAAGGGCGACGACGCCAGCGACGATGACGACCATCGACGGCTTTTCGCCAAGGCGTTCGGCCTGTTCAACGCCGATCAGGTCGATGGCTATGCGCCCAAACCGGGGCCGGACCTGCCCGAGAGCGAACGCCTCGCCGCCGCCGAAGCCTTCATCGCCGCCCTCGGCATCGATACTGTCTACGGCTCGGCCAGCGCCTATTATCACATCGCCGAAGACCGCATCCACATGCCGGATTTCAGCGCCTTCCACGACGCTCACGGCTTCTATGCCACCCGTATTCACGAGGCCGCTCATGCCAGTGGCGCAGCCCATCGGCTCGACCGGGATTTCAGCGCCAAGTGGACCAGGCACGCGCTCGCGATGGAGGAAGCGACCGCCGAGCTGACCGCCTCGTTCCTGCTCGCCGATCTCGGGATCGCCCACGAGCCGCGGCCCGACCACGCCGCCTATATCGCTTCCTGGCTCCAACTCCTGAAGGATGAGCCGCGGGCGATCTTCACCGCAGCCAGCAAGGCGCAGGCCGCCGCTGACTGGATGCACGCCCAGCAGCCATGAGCGTCGTGCTCATTGACTCGATGATATTACGGATATACTCGTAGTGTCATCGAGTCGTTATCAGGAGCCATTCCATGAAGCGCATCCATCTGCACGTCAGCGTGCCCGATCTCGGCGCGTCGATCCAGTTCTACGAGACGCTGTTCGGCGCCGCGCCCGTCGTCGTGAAGGACGACTACGCCAAGTGGATGCTCGACGATCCCAAGGTCAACTTCGCGATCTCCGAGCGCGCGCGCGCGGCCGGCATCGACCATATCGGCATCCAGGTCGACAGCGCCGATGAGCTCGGCGCGCTCGCCGGTCGCCTCAAGGCCGCCGGGGCGGAGACGTTCGATCAGGAAGCGACCACCTGCTGCTACGCGCAGTCGGACAAGAGCTGGGTCCGCGATCCCGCCGGCGTGCGCTGGGAGACCTTCTTCACCTTCGGTGAGGCGACCAGCTACGGCGAGGACGAGGTGCTGCCCGAGCCCGCCGCGGCCTGCTGCGGCCCCGCCGATGCGCCCGCGCCAAAGCAGGCGTGCTGCTGATGGACGCGAACGCTGCCGTCGCCTCGCTCTCGGCGCTCGCGCATCCGGGCCGCCTCGAGGTCTTTCGCCTGCTGGTCCGCGCCGGCGCCGAGGGCATGGCCTCGGGCGATATCGCGCGCGCGACGGGCCATGTCCCGCAGACGCTCTCGGGCAACCTCAACATCCTCGGCCACGCCGGGCTCGTGTCGTCGCGGCGCGAGGGCCGGTCGATCATCTACACCGCTGATTATGCCCGCATGACCGACCTGCTCGGCTTCCTGATGGAGGATTGCTGCGGCGGCGCCCCGGAGATCTGTGCTCCGCTCGCCGACGTGGTCACCAGGGCCGCCTGCTGCCAACCCGGAGCCGTTCAATGACCGACCGTGTTTTCAATGTCCTGTTCCTCTGCACGGGTAACTCGGCCCGCTCGATCCTCGCCGAGAGCGCACTGAACAAGCTCGGCGAAGGCCGGTTCCGCGGCTATTCCGCAGGCAGCTTCCCCAAGGGCGCGGTCAACCCCGACGCGCTGAGGCTGCTGGAGCGCATCGGTTACCCGACCGAAGGCCTTCACTCGAAGAGCTGGGAAGAGTTCTCCGTGCCGGACGCGCCGGTGATGGATTTCGTGTTCACCGTTTGCGACGATGCGGCGGGCGAGACGTGTCCGGTCTGGCCCGGCCATCCGATGACCGCCCATTGGGGCATCGAAGATCCGAGCCATGTCGAGGGCAACGACATCGAGCGCGAGCGCGCCTTCGTGACAGCGCTGCGCTATCTCGAGAACCGCATCAAGCTGTTCATGGCGCTGCCGTTCGACCAGCTCGACGTGATGGCATTGAGGGCACATGTCCGCGAGATCGGTCAGGGCGAAGGCGCGAGCAACCGGCGCGGGGACGCCGCGTGAGCGATGCCGCCGCGGCGGCGAAGCCCGCGATCGGCACCTTCGAACGCTATCTCAGCCTCTGGGTCGCGGCCTGCATCGTCGTCGGCATCGCGCTCGGCTATGCGCTGCCCGGCTTGTTCGCGCGCGTCGCCGCGGCCGAGATCGCGAACGTCAACATCGTCGTCGCGGTGCTGATATGGCTGATGATCGTGCCGATGCTGCTCAAGATCGACCTGGGCGCGCTGGGATCAGTCAGGCGGCACTGGAAGGGCGTCGGTGTCACGCTTTTCATCAACTGGGCGGTGAAGCCCTTCTCGATGGCGCTGCTCGGCACCTTCTTCCTCGGCTATCTGTTCCGCCCCTGGCTGCCCGAGGCCGAGATCGGCTCCTATATTGCCGGCCTCATCCTGCTCGCCGCCGCGCCTTGCACGGCGATGGTGTTCGTCTGGTCCAACCTGTGCGAGGGCGAGCCTAATTACACGCTGAGCCAGGTCGCCTTGAACGACGTCATCATGGTGTTCGCCTTCGCGCCGATCGTCGCGCTGCTGCTCGGGGTCGCGTCGATCACGGTGCCGTGGGACACTTTGCTCATCTCGGTGCTGCTCTACATCGTCGTGCCGGTAATCGCCGCGCAGCTTGTCCGTCGCGCGCTGCTGGCCTCTGGCGGACAGCCGGCGCTCGATCGCCTGCTGGCAGCGCTCGGCCCCGTATCGCTGATCGCGCTGCTCACCACGCTGGTGCTGTTGTTCGGTTTCCAGGGCGAGGCGATCATCGCGCATCCGCTGGTCATCGCGCTCATCGCCGTGCCGATCCTCATCCAGGTCTATTTCAATGCCGGGCTCGCTTATTGGCTGAGCCGCCGCTTCGGCGTCGCCTGGTGCGTCGCCGCGCCCGCCGCGCTGATCGGCGCGTCCAACTTCTTCGAACTCGCCGTCGCCGCGGCGATCAGCCTGTTCGGCATCGGATCGGGCGCGGCGCTCGCCACCGTCGTCGGCGTGCTGGTCGAGGTGCCGGTGATGCTCTCGGTCGTCGCGCTCGTGAAGAAGACGCGGCCCTGGTATGAGCGGTCGTTGCCTGCATAATCCTGCGCGGCGCGTTCGCGATCATCAACGATAGAAGACCTGGGCGGCCGCTCTCTCTCGGGATCGGCCGCCCAGTCGCATAGGCGATCGGCACGGGCTTCGCCCGCACCCAGCGGTCGCCGCTGGCGCGGCGGCGCTGTTCGTCGGGCCTCCCTCAAGGCGGGAGTGGTCGGCGCTCCCTTCTAGGCCCGCCACGGCGCGCTGCAAGTCCGGCTGCGCCGGACTGCTCCATTGCATTTCGCCCCTGCGGGTGCAGCCCGCCGCTTCGGCGGGCCTCTCCGGTCGCTCTCGCCGCCCACCCCCGCCTCGGGGGAGGCCATGGGGTTTTGGGCAGTGCTGGAGGCACCGATGGATTTCACCTTCCAACCGCCGTTTTTGGCTGGACTGTCAGGATATGTCGCCGAGATCAACGCCGCTTTCTGCTGCGCGTCCCTCGGCATCGAGCCGACCGTCCGCCACGCTGATTATATCGGCGCCTGGCTGGAGGTCCTGCGCGAGGACAATCGCGCCATCGTCCGCGCCGCCTCTCAGGCGAGCAAGGCGGCCGATTGGCTGCTCGGCTTCCTGCCCGACGCCGATCTCGGCCCGGACGACACCATGGCCGGCGACGAACGGCAGGCGGCGTGATCGAATATGAATTCCGGAAAGGCGGGAAAGCGGGTCTCCGGCTTCACGCCTTTCCGCTTCTGCGGCGCTGCCCTTCTTAGAGTGAGAGGGCGGCGCTTCGCTTCGTGACGGGTTGGAGGTCGAGAGAGAGTCTCCCGGCCGCCCGTCGCGGAGTAACGAACATGGCGAGTGCCATCCAGAAGATCACCCTGTCGTCGGCGCGCGACATCCCCTTCAACAAGCTGGTGCTGAGCCAGTCCAACGTCCGCCGCGTCAAGGCCGGCGTCTCAATCGAGGAAATGGCCGAGTCCATCGCCCGGCGCGGCCTCATCCAGAGCCTCCATGTCCGTCCCGTCCTTGACGCCGATGGCGCGGAGACCGGAATGTTCGAAGTGCCTGCCGGCGGTCGCCGCTATCGCGCACTCGAACTGCTCGTGAAGCAGAAGCGTTTGGCCAAGACGGCGACGGTGCCCTGCGTCATCGGCGACGCCAACAGCGACATCCTCGTCGACGAAGTATCGCTGGTCGAGAACATGGAACGCGCACCGCTCCATCCGCTCGACCAGTTCCGCGCCTTTCAGGCCATGCGCGACAAGGGCATGGCCGAGGAGGCCATCGCCGCTGCCTTCTTCGTCAGCGTCACCGTGGTGAAGCAGCGCCTGCGCCTAACCTCCGTCTCGCCGACCCTGCTCGAAATCTATGCCGATGACGGCATGACGCTCGAACAGCTCATGGCCTTCACCGTCAGCCCCGACCATGCCCGTCAGGAGCAGGTCTGGGACGCGATCAAGGATAGCTGGCAGAAGGAGCCCTATCAGATCCGGCGGATGCTGACCGAGACCGCGGTACGCGCCTCGGACAAACGGGCCGTCTTCATCGGCATCGAGGCTTATGAGGCCGCAGGCGGCGTCGTGCTGCGCGATCTGTTCCAGTCCGACGACGGCGGCTGGCTGCAAGACCCCGTCCTGCTCGACCGTATGGTGGCGGAGAAGCTGAAAGCCACCGCCGTTCAGATCGCCGAAGAAGGCTGGAAGTGGATCGAGGTCGCGGTGAGCTTCCCCTATGGCCACGACCATGGCCTGCGTGAACTCTCCGGCGTCACCGTCGATCTGACCGACGAGGAGCGTGCGACCCGCGAAGCGCTGCGCGAGGAATCTGACCGGATCGAAGCGGAATATTCCGAGGCCGACGAGCTGCCCGACGTGATCGATCAACGTCTCGGCGAGATCGAGCAGGCCCTGGAGGCCTTCGAGAACCGTTCGGTCAGCTACGATCAGGCCGACATCGAAATCGCCGGCGCCTTCGTCAGCCTCGACGCCGACGGCTCGCTGTCGATCGACCGCGGTTATGTCCGCGCCGAGGATGAGCCCCAGGCCGAGCCCGATGGCGAGGCGTCCGGGAGCGACCAGCCCGATACGCCGGCCGTCCAACGCGCGGTCATCACCATCGGCGGCAAGCGCGCCGAGCCCGAGGATGATGAAGAAGACGGCATCAAGCCCTTGCCCGAGCGTCTCGTGATCGAGCTGACCGCCCATCGCACCCTGGCGCTGCGCAACGCGCTGGCGGAACATCCGCACGTCGCCATGACCATGTTGCTGCACAAGCTTCTGAGTGACACCTTCATCCACACCAACCCGTCCGGTTGCCTCGAGGCTAATGTCCGCCACACCTTCTTCTCGGCCCAGTCCGAGGAATTGAAGGACAGCCCATCAGCGCAGGCGGTCAACGATCGCCACGAACGCTGGGGGGATCACATCCCCGCTGACGATCAGGCGCTCTGGGCATGGCTGACCGATCTCGATGACGGCACGCGCCAGGAGCTGCTGGCGCTTTGCGTCAGCTACGGCGTCAATGCGCTATTCGAGCGTCCGAACCCCTATTCCGGCTCGGGCGTCAGCCAACATGGCCTCGACGTGCGTCTGGCGCAGGCCGACCGGCTCGCGCGGGCTACGGGCATGGACATGGTGGCCGCAGGCTGGAAGCCCACGGTCGGCAACTATCTCGGCCGCGTGACCAAGCCCCGCATTCTCGAAGCCGTGCGTGAAGGCGCCGGAGAGCGGGCCGCGCAGCTCATCGACCACATGAAGAAGGGCGACATGGCCAAGGAAGCCGAGCGCCTTCTGGCCGACAGCGGCTGGCTGCCCGAACCGCTGCGCCTGGTGCCCATCGATGGCGATCAGTCTGGTCCCGAGGATCAGGCCGATACCGGCGAAGACACCGCCTTGCCGGAATTCCTCACCGAGGACGGCGAGGACGAAGACACCGACGAGGATGAAGTCCAGCACGCCGTCGCCGCCGAATAGCGCGGATCGCGCGGGGCGGCGCCGTTCGTCCCGCGCATCTCACCCCGATCTTCCACACCGCCCGGTCCCACGCTCGACAGCCTGAACGGCTGTGCCGTGCGGGCCGGGCATTCTCGTTTCAGGAGCCTGTCATGGCCGACTATTTCACCCATTTCTCGTGCCTGCTCGATGTCGGCACGCCCGAGAAAGCCGCTCGCGCGCTCGACCTCTACAACCGCCTCTCGGAGGCCGGCGCATCGGAAGAACCGCCTTCCGACGGCTTCCTCCTCTCGATCCAGCCCGAGCATGGCGGCACGCAGCTCTGGATGCGCGACGACGTCACCGGCGATCCCGAGCGCCTGATCCAGTTCGTGAAGCGCTGCGCCGCGGAGTTCGGCCTGAGCGGCCGCTGGGGTTTCCAATATGCCAACACCTGCTCGAAGCCCCGGCTCGACGGCTTCGGCGGCGGTGCGCATGTCCTCGATCTCGCCACCGGGGAGACTCTGGACTGGATCTACACCGATGGCTGGCTCGACCAGACCCTCTCCGACGAGGGAGGCCCGCTATGAGCATCCCTTCCTATGCCCAGAGCAATTTTCAGACACTGCTGCGCGCTGCCGGTGACGGCAACCTTGCGCTCATGGAATGCCTCGATGCCGTGACCGGCGCTCCGCGTTACGTCATCTGTGCGGTGGGACGAGACGATGGTGATTTCGTCTTCACGCCCTTCGGCCACCTCGCCGACGGCAATCCCTATGACGCCTATCTGCCGCCCGACCCCGGCGATCCTGGCGGCTTCATGCATCCGGGCACGCCCGGAGAAGCGCCATGATGGACATCGACGCCATCTTCGCCGCCGATCGTGAGCGACCGCCCGCAGAGCGCTCGCTTCCCTGGCTGGAAACCAGAGACGGCATCACCGTCGTCGTGGAGCCCAAGCCCCATTGGGCCAGCGACATGCGGGCCTTCCGGGCCGAGGCTCGCGAATATTGCGCCTATGCCGATTGGACCGCGAACGGCGCGCGCGCCCGGTTCTTCGGGCACACCGACACCAGCGGCGATGACCTGATCCGCAAGGCGCGTAGGCTCGTCGCCCGCGAGATCGCCGACGGACACTGGGCCTGACCCCTCAAAGCGCCTCTGCCGCTCGGCCGAGGCGCTTTTTTCATGTCGGCAGCGACGTGTTCGAGAGTGAGAGGGCAGCCGGGACGGGTTTGAGTCCGGGCGGTCGAGAGAGAGCGCCGTCCGGGCTTCCCGTTCCCGCTCTCCCGAGGTTCCGATCCATGAACATCATGTCCCCCGTAGCCGGTCCGGCTGCGCCCGTTGCCCGCGCGTCCGCCATCATCGCCGCCGCCCATCAGCTTCTCACCCTGCTCGAACGCGGCCAGCGGATCGACAACGCCAATCTCCGTGTCGCCATGGAAGCGGCCTTCGAGGCTTCCGACACGAGCGGTGCCTGGGACTGGAAGACGGCCTACGAAGCCTGTGAAGGCGCGACCGTCCTGTTCCTGCGCAAATACGGACGTGCGCTTTTCCGTAAAGCCGGCACTCCGGCTGCACGGCTTTCCGCCCTGTCGAAAATCACCGGCCTTCTGCCGACGCACACCCGTCGCTCCGAGGAAGCCCAGGCGCTTCAGCAATTCTCAACGCCGGTCCCGCTCGGCCTCGCCGCTATCGCGGCCGCCGCGATCACACCGCACGACATTGTGCTGGAGCCGTCGGCAGGCACGGGTCTTCTCGCCATCCTCGCCGAGATCAGCGGCAGCTCGCTGCTCCTCAACGAACTGGCGGAAACCCGCGCCGATCTACTTGGCCAGCTCTTTCCAGCCCTTGCCGTCACGCGGTGTGACGCCGCCCAGATCGACGACCACCTTCCGGCGTGCGCCGTCCCTTCCGTCATCGTGATGAACCCGCCCTTTTCGGTGATGGCGAACGTCTCCGGTCGGGTCGCCGACGCTGCTGCGCGTCATGTTGCTTCGGCCCTGGCGCGGCTTGCCGATGGCGGGCGTCTGGTGACGATCACCGGCGCGAACTTCGGCCCCGAGCAACCGGCCTGGCGCGACACCTTCGTTCGGCTTCAGGAGCGTGGCCGCGTCGTCTTCACCGCGGTGATCCACGGCTCGGTCTATGTCAAGCATGGCACGAGCATCGAAACGCGGCTCACCGTCATCGACAAGCTGCCGGCCGAAGACCCGGCCGCGTTTCCCCTGTCCGCTGGCCTCGCGCCCGACGTCGCTACGCTGCTCGCATGGATCGAAGCGCAGATTCCACCGCGCCTGCCGGTCGCTCTGCCCGACATCGCGCCGCCCGTGTCGGGTTCGGCGCCGCGCACCGTGCGGGGTTATCTCGCGCGCACCGCCACGGAGCGTCCGGCCGCACGCTCGACCATGGACCCGCAGGGCGTTGAACTCACCTACGACACGATGGACTGGACGCCGCCAGAAGGCGCCCACCTCACGGATGCGATCTATGAAGAATACGGATTGCAGTCGATCCGTATCGCCAGTTCTCAGGCGCACCCCACCAAGCTCGTGCAGTCGGCGGCCATGGCGAGCGTTGCACCGCCCAAGCCCGCCTATCGGCCGATGCTGCCCGCGAACATCACCGATCTCCTGTCGGACGCCCAGCTCGAAACCGTCATCTATGCCGGCGAAGCCCATTCGGACTTCCTCACCGGCTCCTGGACCGTCGATGCGACCTGCGATCTCGTGCAGGCGGCCACGCCCGATGCCGAAAACGCCGTGCGCTTCCGGCGCGGCTTCATGCTCGGCGACGGCACCGGGGCCGGCAAAGGTCGTCAATCTGCCGGCATCATCCTCGACAACTGGCTGCGCGGTCGCCGCAAGGCAGTCTGGATCTCCAAATCCGACAAGCTGATCGAGGACGCGCAGCGCGATTGGTCCGCGCTCGGCATGGAGCGCCTGCTGGTCACGCCGGTGTCGCGCTTCCCGCAAGGGCGGCCGATCACGCTGTCGGAAGGCGTCCTGTTTGCAACCTATGCCACGCTACGGTCCGACGACCGCGGTGAGAAGGTTTCCCGCGTCCGGCAGATCGTCGAATGGTTGGGCTCCGATTTCGATGGAGTGATCATTTTCGACGAGAGCCACGCCATGGCCAATGCCGCAGGCGGCAAGGGAGAACGCGGCGACGTTGCCGCCTCGCAGCAGGGACGCGCGGGCCTTCGGCTTCAGCACGCCCTGGCCAACGCGCGCGTCGTCTATGTGTCGGCTACCGGCGCGACCACCGTCCACAATCTCGCCTATGCCCAGCGGCTCGGCCTGTGGGGCGGTGAGGATTTCCCCTTCGCCAGCCGCGCCGAATTTGTCGAGGCGATCGAGGACGGCGGTGTCGCGGCCATGGAAGTGCTCGCCCGCGATCTGCGTGCGCTGGGCCTCTATACCGCCCGTTCGCTCTCCTACGATGGCGTCGAATATGAGCTGATCGAGCACGCCCTGACCGACGAGCAGCGGCGTATCTACGATGCCTACGCCAGCGCCTTCGCCGTCATCCACAATCATCTCGACGCCGCGATGCAGGCGGCCAACATCACCGGCAGCCCAGATAGCGGGGGAGCCACACTGAACCGCCAGGCCAAGTCCGCCGCCCGCTCGGCCTTCGAGTCCGCCAAGCAGCGTTTCTTCGGCCATCTGCTCACGTCGATGAAAACGCCCACGCTGATTCGGTCCATCGAACGTGACCTGGATGATGGCCACGCCGCTGTCGTCCAGATCGTCTCGACCGGCGAAGCGCTGATGGAGCGCCGGCTGGCGGAAGTTCCAACCGAGGAATGGAACGATATTCGCGTCGACATCACGCCGCGCGAATATGTTCTGGACTATCTGGCCCATTCCTTTCCGGTCCAGCTCTACGAGCCGTTCACGGATGGCGAGGGCAATCTGTCCTCGCGCCCGGTCTATCGCGACGGCCACCCCGTCGAGAGCCGCGAAGCTGTCGCGCGCCGTGACGATTTGATCGAACGTCTTGCGTCTTTGCCTCCCGTTCCGGGGGCGCTCGATCAGATCGTGCAGCGCTTCGGCACAGATATGGTCTCCGAGGTGACGGGCCGCTCCCGGCGCATCGTCCGCAAAGGCGAACGCTTCGCCGTCGAAAACCGCGCGCCATCCGCCAACCTTGCCGAGACGGCTGCGTTCATGGACGACCTGAAGCGCATTCTCGTGTTCAGCGACGCCGGCGGCACCGGCCGCAGCTATCACGCCGAACTGTCAGCGAAGAACCAGCGCCTGCGCGTGCATTATCTGCTCGAACCCGGATGGAAGGCCGACGCCGCCATCCAGGGTCTGGGTCGCACCAACCGCACCAACCAGGCGCAACCGCCGCTGTTCCGTCCGATCGCCACGAACGTCAAAGCCGAGAAACGCTTCCTGTCCACGATCGCACGCCGGCTCGATACGCTGGGCGCGATCACGCGCGGTCAACGCCAGACGGGCGGCCAGGGCCTGTTCCGGCCCGAGGACAATCTGGAATCGAGCTACGCCCGCGATGCGCTGCGGCAGCTCTATCTCCTGATCGTTCGCGGCAAGGTCGAGGGGTGCTCGCTGGGTCGCTTCGAGTCCGCGACCGGCCTGAAATTGACCGATGAGGGCGGCATCAAGGACGAGTTGCCGCCGATCACCACGTTCCTCAACCGCCTGCTGGCGCTGACCATCGAGCTTCAGGGCATCCTCTTCACCGCCTTCGAGCAATTACTCGACGCCAAGGTGGCCGGAGCCATCGCCAGCGGCGTTTATGATGTCGGGCTGGAAACGCTGACGGCGGAGAGTTTCGTCGTCGCGGAGCGCACGACCATCTACACCCATCCGGCAACGGGCGCGCAGACGCGGCTGCTCACCATCACCGAGCGCCGCCGAAACCAGCCAACCGCGCTCGATACGGCGCTCGGTTGGCTCGACGATCCGCATGCCCGGCTGCTCATCAACGCGCGGTCGGGACGCGCTGCTGTCCAGGTGCCGGCGCCGTCAATCATGCTCGACGACGGCGAGATCGAACGTCGCGTCCGCCTGATCCGGCCGATGGAACAGCAGCACGCAAGCCTCGCCATGATGGAAGACAGCCATTGGCAGGAAGCCGCTCGCGACAGCTTTGCAGCGGTCTGGCAACGTGAAGTCGCCGAAGTGCCGGCCTATACCGATGGCGCCATCCACATGGTCAGCGGTTTGCTGCTGCCGGTGTGGAAGCGCCTGCCGAACGAGTCGACGCGCGTCTATCGGCTCCAGACCGACGATGGCGAACGCATCATCGGGCGGCGGGTTTCGCCCGCCTGGGCCATGAATGCCGCCTCGACGGAAACGGCCAATCTCAGCAGCGATGATGCCTACGCCGCTCTGGTGGATGGTCGCACCATCCTCGACCTGGCCAGCGGGCTCCAGCTTCGCCGCGCGCGCGTCATGGGCGCGAACCGGATCGAACTGTCCGGCTTCACCGACACCATGCGGGATCGCCTGCGCGCATATGGCCTCTTCAGCGAGATCATCTCCTGGAAGCTGCGCTTCTTCATCCCGGTCGATGCCTCTGGTCCCGCCATCATCGGCAAGCTGCTCGCCACCTATCCGGTCGAGCGGATCAGCGAGCGTGAGGCAGCGTGATGGCTCGGCAGGACGCTTCGGAACTTGCACACAGTCTCGGCCGACAGGCCGAGGCGGTCTGCCGCCACTATCTCTCCAACGGCCACCGGCAGGGCAACTACTGGCAGGTTGGCGATGCTCGCAATGTCGCAGGCCGCTCCATGTTCGTGCGCCTGCGCGACACCCCGAAGGGACCAGCGGGCAAATGGACCGACGCCGCCACCGGCGAACATGGCGACCTTCTCGACATCATCCGGGAATCGCTCGGCCTCATCGACTTCGCAGACGTTGCTCAAGAGGCGCGCACCTTCCTCAGCCTGCCGCATCCCGAACCCGAGCCGGCATCACGCCGCGGACTGGCGCCAGCGCCATCGGGGTCGCCCGAGGCGGCACGCCGTCTCATCGCCATGACGCAACCGATCACCGGGACCATCGTGCAGACCTATCTGCGCAGACGCGGCATTGTGCTTTTGCACGGAACCGGAAACCTGCGCTTCCACCCCCGCTGCTACTACAAGCCCGACGATGGCCCGACCGAGACCTGGCCCGCCATGATCGCCGCCGTCACCGACCTCGCTGGCAAGATCACCGGCGCGCACCGCACCTGGCTTGCGCCTGACGGCTCCGACAAAGCCCCCATCGACACACCACGCAAGGCGATGGGCGATCTCCTCGGCAATGCAGTCCGCATCGGTGCGCCCGGCAGCGTAATGGCGGCAGGCGAAGGTATCGAGACCATGCTGTCGCTCCGGCAGGTCCTGCCCGATATGGCGATGGCGCCGGCGCTTTCGGCAGCGCATCTGGCCGCCATCCTGTTCCCGGCGACTTTGCGGCGGCTCTATATCGTCCGAGACGACGATCCGGCCGGTGACGGCGCGCGGGACATGCTGATCGAACGGGCGAACGCCGAGGGAATCGAGGCCATTACATTGTCGCCGGCATTCGGGGACTTCAACGAGGATTTGCGGCGGCTCGGTATCGACGCGCTTCGGGCAGGCGTTCGAGTGCAGCTCGCTCCAGAGGACGTCGCACGCTTCATGGACCTTGCCGCTTAGCCGGAAGGGGCTGACAGGTGGCGCGCAGCCCCCATGCCGCAACGATGCGCCAGTGACGACAAAAAGACCGCGCCTCGGCCTTCGAGAGGGCGATCGGCCATCAGCCGTGCCGGATCAGCAATGGCTGCGGCCGACGATTTTCCGGCGGCGCATGTCCACCCCACGCGGCAGGCCGCGCGGGGACCCCGAACCCGCGCCTTTCCATCGCGAAACAAAATCGCCGGCCTTTGCCATCCTCCGCTGGCGCTTCGGCCCTACGCTTCGCTCCGGGTGCAGGTCCGTCCCGCCCGACGGCTTCGTCGCCATGAAGGCCGCGACGGTCGCGGTCCTTGCCGACGGAGCATCCCATGAGCGAGCACGACGACTACGAACCGCACCACGAGTCATCCCCGACCGACTATCTGATCCAGGACTTGCAGCTCCACGGCTACCGTCCCTCCGAAGACGAGTTGGACCAGCGCCCGCCACCGGAAGACCGCATCATCGAAGGCGCCGTCGCCGACATCTTCGACGCCCTGGTCGCCACGATCACCGACACCAGCCTCGACTTCGATCTCCCCGATCTCCTCTGGTCGACCGTCAATATGTTCCACCGCGCCGTGGACCGCATCGAACAGAAGCTCGACGACAACGAGCAGGCGCAAAGGCAGCTTCAGCGCGAACAGGATGGCTCCGAGGTGAAGTCCCTCCAGCTCGAGCACCTCATCGACATCGGCATGAACCTGATCGACCGCCGCGACGGCATGGAAACATTTCGCGAGGCCGCCGCTGGACGCTACCTCGTCGCCACCGGCTCACCCTGGTCGCAACGCACCGGATCACGGGTCAACCATCGCAACCTCACCGCGTCGCTGATCGACAGCCGGGATTTCCTCGCCGCCAGGAGGCGCGCAGATACCGAGGTACTCGTACCCGCCGGCCCGAAGATCGCCTTCTCGGGCGGCGACACCGCCGACCACAAGCAGATCTGGGCCAAGCTCGATCAGATCCATACCAAGCACCCCGACATGGTGCTGCTGCATGGCGGCTCGCCGAAAGGCGCCGAAAAGATCGCTTCCCGCTGGGCCGACAGCCGCAAGGTGCCGCAGGTCGCCTTCAAGCCGGACTGGACGAAGCACGCCAAGGCCGCACCGTTCAAACGCAATGACCAGATGCTCAGCATCGTGCCGATCGGGGTCGTGATCTTCCCCGGCACGGGCATTCAGGACAACCTGGCCGACAAGGCCCGCAAGATGGGCATCCCGGTCTATCGGTTCGGCTCGGGCGGCGCGTAAGCGCCGCCGGGACCGGCCGCCTTGAAAAATGATAGCAATTTATATATGATGCTATCACCGCTATCAAGTTTGCAGGAGGCGCTATCATGCCCGCAGTTACGATCAGGAATCTGTCCGACGCGACGCACCGCGCCCTCAAGGTGCGGGCGGCGCAGCACGGCCGCAGCGCCGAAGCGGAAATGCGCGACATCCTCGAAATGGCTGTCCGCCCCGATACGCGCCTCCGGCTCGGCACGGCGCTCGCGGAACGCAGCCGCCGCCTCGGCTTGACCAATGAGGATGTCGAGGCCCTCGACCAGGCTCGTGACAAGGCGCCCGCCAAGCCGATGAGCTTCGAATGATCCTCCTCGACACCAATGTCGTATCGGAGGCGATGAAGCCCGCTCCCGACGAGGCCGTGCGCGCATGGCTCGACGAGCAGGCGGCGGAAACACTCTTTCTCTCCAGCGTCACCATCGCCGAGCTGATGTTCGGCATCGGCGCGCTCCCCGAGGGCAAGCGCAAGGAGCGTCTCACCGAAGCCCTAGATGGGGTGATGGAACTGTTCGCAGACCGCGTCCTCCCGTTCGATGTCGATGCTGCGCGCCGCTATGCGGATATCGCCGTCAAAGCCCGAGCGGCCGGGAAAGGCTTCCCTACTCCGGACGGCTACATCGCGGCGATCGCAGCCGCCAAGGGTTTTGCCGTCGCCACGCGCGACAACAGCGCATTCGACGCCGCGAATGTCACGGTCATCGATCCCTGGAAGGCCGGGCACTGACATCCGGCGAGCGGCAGCGCAGGTGAGGCCAGGCGATCCGGCAGCAACAGTCCTCGCGGCAAGCAGACAACCCGGTCTCCTGATCGGACGATCACCCCCGCTTCAAGACGCTGATCCTTGGGTTCAGCCGATGGCCTGACGCCATCAACCCGTAAAGGGTCGGACTACGCATAGCGTGCCGCCGCTCCGGCTTCGCCTACGCGGTGATTGCGGCCACCGGCCGAACTCTTCGGGCGCCTGTCAGCGGGGGATGGACCTCCGCTCAAACAGGAGCCAGGTCGATGTCCTTCCAAACCGCTCACGCCTTCGCCTTCAGCCTCGCTACCACCCTGATGGCGGCCATCGTCATCTATCGCGCCGGAGACGGCACGCTCTCCGTCACCCCGACGTCGGAATATGATGGCGATGAAAACGCCATCGTCGGCGAAATCGACCCCTTCGCCTCATGAGGCGAACCGGGTCGCGCAGTCGGCGGACGCTTCACGCTTCTGCTCCCCCCGCGGCTCGAATTCTGCTAATCTCGCATGTGCGCCGTGGTGGTGGTGGAGGCGCGTCCGTCTGACATTTGACGAAAGACACCACCATGATCTTCATCGGCATTCTCCTCAGCATCGCCGCCATCGGCTTCCTCTGCTGGCTCCTCTTCACGCTTGCAGTGTTCGCTCTTCCGTTCTTCGCGGGCGTGACTGCCGGCACATGGGCCTATGGCACCGGCGCGGGCTGGCTCGGCGCGATTGTCGTCGGCTTTGTCGCCGCCGGCCTGACCTTCGGCATCGGCCAATTCCTGCTCGCCACCGTCCGTCCGACCTGGGCACGCCTGCTCATCGCAGCAGCCTTCGTCGCCCCCGCTGTCGTCGCCGGTTTCCATGCCACCCATGGCATCGTGAGACACACCATGCCGTCGGAGACATGGCAGACCGTGTTCTCGGTCATCGGAGCGATCGCGGTCGGCATCGTCGCCTTCGCGCGCATCACTGGAATGGCGGCCTCCGCCCCATCTGCCGGGCATGTTTCCCACGCCTAAACCCGCAGAGCCCATCGCGGCGGGATCCAGCGGCACATAGCCTTTGTCCCCCACGTCATCTGGTCGCCTGATGGGGAAGCGGCATCGCGAAGCATCGGCTACGCCCACCTGTCACGGAACGATGGAGCGCGTCGGGGCGGCAACGACATCGTGGCCGGCAGCCCCTCAGCCGAGGCGTTTCGTCAGAGCTGGCGGAATGGCGAAATACGCAGCGCAGGCCTGTTCGAGGGAGGTCTACCGTGATCGCCGATCGGACTTCCCGGTCCAATGCGAAGGTCGCCGCCGTCTCCACCGTCGATCCGTCCAGCACCCGCGCCAAAACGGCCTCTTCAATGGCCTGATCTGGCCGAAGGACGGCTTTGCCTCGAGCGCCTAAGCCACAACGGCTGGCCCCGACTTTCTTCCCCTGCCGGCTGCGCCGTCATTCCTCGCGAAACAACAAAGTCGTGTCTGCGCCATCCTCCGCTTTGCTGCGGTCGCAAGCGATGTGCCGTCGCTCGCCTCCGTCCGGTCGATCGCCATCGAGGCCGCAATGGCGCGGGCTCGAAACGGAAAACGGAGACTTACAATGGCGACCATCGGCACCTTCAAGAAGACCGGCTCGAACGAATTCGGCGGCGAAATCGTCACCCTCAGCGTCCAGGCCAAAGGCGTGCGCATCGTCCCCGACCTGCGCGCCAGCGGCGAGAACGCCCCCAGCCACCGGGTCCTGGTCGGCCGCGCCGAGATCGGCGCCGCCTGGTCCAAGCGCTCCAACGAGGGCCGCGACTATCTGGGCCTCAAGCTCGACGATCCGAGCTTCAACGCTCCGATCTACGCCAACCTCTTCGATGACGAAGACGGCGAAGGTTACTCGCTGATCTGGTCCCGCCCCAACGGCCGCCGCGCAGACTGAGGCGGCTTCACGAGGCCCCGGCCGAAAGGTCGGGGCCGCCTTCCTGCTCAGATCGCACCCGATCGCAGATGAGTGCCCCAAATAGTCGGGTCACACCGAAGGCGCGCCCTCCAGCTTTACTGCAAAAGCCAGCCCACAAAACCTTCGCTTCACTGACGACAACGTCTCGATTGTCCGAATCAGCAAATCGGCGGCAGCGCAACACGGCCCTTCGGTGTCGGTGTTCCATCTTTCGTGAATCGGCGCGATTCAGAAACTGAGTCGGAACGATGATTTGAGTTCTATTGGCTTTGTTCCATTGCTGTGAACTGGTCCAAAAATGTGCCATCAACGTGAACTGAGTCGCGTTGCAAATGGAGGGCAAGTTGCGCCGCATCCCGCTCAGCCGGCGATCGCATATGATCGGTTCGCAGTCCTTGGAAACCGGGGTCGCGGAGCACGAAAGCGCTCTGGAGCGGGATTTCGTGACGCTCACGAGCTTTGCCGATGCTTGCGCCGTAGTGACGGCGCAGCCGGTTACAGTCCGGTTCCGGCAAAGCGGGCGGGCGCGGCGATATACACCCGACTTCCGCGTCGATTGGAGCGCAGGTTCCAGCGAGCTGGTGGAAGTCAAATATCGCGTCGATCTGCGTGCTGGCTGGCAGCATTTGCGGCCCGCCTTCGCGGCGGCCCGGCGCTGGGCGCACGAGCATGGCGCGCGTTTCAGGATCGCAACGGAGCTTGGCATCCGCGGACCGAGGCTCGAAGCGGCAAAGCGGCTCCTTCCCCTCAGAAATGCTCCCGTGGACCTGGCGCTGGCCGAGCTGGCGGTGGCGCGGGCGCGGGAGACGGCAATCGACTTCATCGAGCTGGTCGATGCGTTGCCGGCTTCGCGCGAAGTTGCGCTCGGGGTGGTCTGGCGGCTGATCGCGCGCGGGGCGCTGATCGTCGACTTGTCGGTTCCGATCGTGCCCGGTTCATCCGTGAGGGCGGCGTGACCGTCCCCGACCTGACAGAGGTTGCAGAAGCCGCCTGGGACGAGGCGCGGCGATGCCTTCCGGTGATCCGCCGTCTTGCGGAAAGCCCCAACCGGTCGCGGGCAGAAGTTGTAGCTGCGGGCGCGGAACTGGGATACGGGCCGACCCACATCTATAACCTGATACGCAGCTATGTGGCCGATCCGCGGCTGACGAGCCTGCTGCCGAGCAAGCGAGGCCGAGCGTTCGGCTACTCCAAGCTCGACAATGAGATCGAAGCGATCGTCAGCGAAGTGATCGACAGCCTGTATCTCACGCGGCAGAAACCCAAGATCGTCGATCTTGTCGCGGAGGTTCAACGTCGTTGCATCGCGCGCGGCTTGAACGCACCAGGCCGCAAGGGAATTACCGCCCGGTTGCGGGCTCGGCCCGCCCGTGACGTAGTTGCCAAGCGAGAAGGCCGCAAAGTGGCCCGCGACCGCTATGCACCGGCAGTAGGGTCGCTCGAGGCGCACTGGCCACTGTCGTTGATCCAGATCGACCACACGCTTGTCGACGTAATCGTGGTCGACAGCGAGACGCGCGCGCCGATCCAGCGTCCCTGGCTGACGCTTGCGATCGACGTCTGCACGCGCTGCGTTGCCGGCTTCCACCTATCGCTGGAACCCCCTTCAGCCACGTCCGTGGCGATGTGCCTTGCGCACGCTGCGCTCGGCAAGGAAACCTGGCTGGCCACGCGTGACATCGACGCGGTGTGGCCGGTTCGCGGCGTGCCGGAGCGGCTCCACCTCGACAATGCCAAGGAGTTCCGGTCGGAGGCGCTGAAGCGGGGGTGCGAGCAATATGGCATCGCCATCGACCACCGGCCTGTGCGAACGCCGCACTATGGCGGGCATATCGAACGGCTGATCGGGACGATGATGGGCAAGGTCCATCTGCTGCCCGGAACGACCTTCTCGAACATCCGCGAGAAAGGCGACCTCAATCCCGAAAAGAGCGCCGCGATGACGCTGGACGAGGTCGAGCGCTGGCTCGGCCATGCGATAGCCGGCGTTTATCATCGCGATCTGCATCGCGGGATCGGCACGACGCCGCTCGCTGCATGGCAGCGCGGCATCGCCGGCGACGGTCGGACGCTCGGCAGGGGCGAGCCCACGGCGGTCGCCGATCCGCGCCGCTTCCTGATCGACTTCCTGCCGATCGAACGACGCCTGGTACGCCGCGAAGGAGTGTCACTGCACTCGATCCATTACTGGGCCGACGTGTTGGCGACCTGGGTTGGCCATCCCGAGCGCATGATCGTGCGCTATGATCCGCGCGACCTCAGCCGCATCCATCTCCTCGGTCCCGACGGCACCTATTACGACCTTGGCTACCGCGATCTGCGTCGCCCGCCGATCAGCCTGTGGGAGCATCGCCTGGCGCTTAAGCGCCTTCGCGACGAGGGACGCGCGCAGGTCGACGAGGCCGCGATCTTCCGCACGATCGAGATCATGCGCGGGATCGCCGACGAAGCAGTCCGAGCCAGCAAGACGGCGCGGCGCCAGCGGGAACGGCGGCTGCGCGTGATCCAGGGAGGGGCGAACACGCCTGCGGCTGATCCGGCGGATGACGGTTCTCAGGCCCCGACCGAAACCGAACCGCTTCTGGATGGCACGCTACCTCCCGACAATATGCTGCCGTTCGAGGAATGGAGTTGAGCACCGACTATCCGCATCTGCACCCCTCGGCCCGTGCATGGGCCGATGAGGACGCAGCATCCCGGATACGGCGCGTTCGCGCGGATCGGTGGATCGGCTATGCACGCGCAGACACCGCTCTGGCCGCGTTCGACGATGTGCTGTCGTTCCCGAAGCGGACACGGATGCCGAACCTGTTGCTGGTAGGCCAGACGAACAACGGCAAGACGATGATCGTCGAGAAGTTCCGGCGGAGCCACCCGCCGACAGCGGCCACCGATACTGCTGACGGTGTTGCCCATGTCCCGGTCCTCAAGATCCAGATGCCTGCGGGGCCTGACGAACGCCGCTTCTTCGGTGCGATCCTCGAAGAACTGGGCATGGGCCAATGGCACGGTGGCAATCTTGCGGGACGCCAAAGCGACGCTCTGCGGCTGATGCGGATGGTCGACGTTCGAATGCTCATCATCGACGAGTTGCACAATATCCTCTCCGGCGCCCGCAACCAGCAGCGTCGCCTGCTCAACTTGCTGCGATGGCTCGGCAACGAGTTGCAGATCCCGCTCATTGGCGTCGGTACGGTCGAAGCGCTCTATGCGATCCGCAGCGATGACCAGCTCGCCAGCCGGTTCGAGCCAGTGCCTCTGCCGCTGTGGACCGAGGGCGCGGAATATCTGCGCCTGCTCAGCACGCTGGAGGCGCTGTTGCCGCTGCGCAAACCGTCCGGGCTCGCCGGTCCGGTGCTGGCGGGAACGATCTTCACGCGCTCCGAAGGCGTGCTCGGCGAAATCGTCGCCATCATCATACGTGCGGCCGTGGAAGCGATATCGTCCGGGGCGGAGGCGATCACGCTGCGGATGATCGAACGATCCAGGTTTACCTCTCCCTCGGACCGTCGTCGTGTGGAGATCTGAGCTTTACGCAACGGAAGTCCACGAGCCACTCGCCCCGCTGAAGTATGTCCTGCCGGTCTATACGGCGCCGATCGCCGGCGAAGCGCTGCTGTCCTGGCTCTCCAGACTTGCCGCGATGGTCGGGCAATCGCCGCTTCTGTTCACCCGCCATGCGTTCGGGATAGATAGCTTGGGACGCCCCGAATGGTGGCGGCGTCCGACGACGGATCAGCGTGACAGGCTGCTGGCGGTCAGTGGCCTTACACCTCGGCAGCTCGATCGCATGACCTTGCAAGGTTGGTCGACAGCTCGGAATGATGAGACAGACACGCGGTTCAGCCCGAGGCGCGTCACCCATCCCAGGCAGTATGCGAGAGGTGTCCGCACGATGTTCGTCTGCGGGGAGTGTCTCGCCGAAGACGAGATACCGTATCTGCGGCGCGAGTGGCTGATCGGTTGGCAGGCAGTCTGCCCGCGGCACAGGAAGGTGCTGATGCGCGGATGCCCGCATTGCGGATGGAAGCTCAGCTCGCTGTGGCTTCGCGGCAAGGAACCGATCGACTGGCACCGTTGCACACGATGCCAAGGCGCTCTCGTGCTCGATGGCCCGCGCGCGATCGACGCCGTCATCACGTTGCAGAAGGCGATGGTTGAGACGAAGCGCCGCGGAGCCGGCGTGATCCCCGGCTTGGGCCTCATCCAATGGGAGTTGTTCACCGTTATCGTCGATCTCGTTCTGCGCGCAGTCTGGGCCGAAGCGAATATCGACCGCCGCGAAGCGCTGTTCGCGATGGTGGCAAAAGACCTCTCGCTGCTACGCGTTGGCAGGTTCCGGACCAACTGGAAGGGCAACTACGGCGCTTTGGCGCTGATGTCATGGATACTCGCCGAATGGCCCCACCAGCTGAGGCGCGTGCTTGAAATGCTCGACACTCCAAGCATCGATACCCTGCTTGGTCAGCTCGACGAACTGACCGAGGCATCGAAAATACGCGCCAGAACACTGATGCGCGATGTGCTGGATCATCGTCCCCAGACCGCGGGCTGGCGGCAATGGCTCAGCGGCTTGGTCGCCGATGGAATGGACTTCCGGGCTCTCGCGCAGGGAGCTGCCGAGTGGCGGCATATAGAGCGGTTTACCGCGCTTGCCATGCTGAGCGAGGGGCGGTCGATCAGAGACACGGCGAGGGTTCTTCAGGTCAGCACCAACATGATCAAGCGGTGGATCGAGGTCGGAAGTACCTATGGAGTGGAAGCCGTCCTTAGACGGCCGCTGCGAATAACTGACCTCACCAACGACCAGATCGGAGAGATCGCAGCGTGGCTTGCTACGATGCCGCGGCCTTCGCACTGGACGGGTGACACTATCCGCAGCGAGATCGCCGCGCGGTTCGGGCTAATGATCACGACACATGCCGCTTTGCGACTCTTCGTGGAAAACCATCCTCGACGACCCGAATGGTCCAAACGATCCCCAGTACGAAATGATGGAACCGGTACGCGTTGATGGCACCAGTTCACGAATGACGGAACACTGACATTCGGCAACCTCTTTGAGCTGGCAGAAACGGGACAATACGACTAAAATAGCCGTAGTTCTGGAGCGCGCGCCGGTTGCGATGGGAGGTGATCATGCATGATCACCGCCCGACAATCACGGGCCGCACGCGCGTTGCTGGGTTGGACACAGGAGACGCTCGCTGACAAGGCCCGCCTATCGCTGACCGCGCTCAAGCGCCTCGAATCCGAAAGCGGGCTCGATGTGTACGAGACGACGCGCGATCAGGCACGCAGGGCCTTGGAAGCTGCCGGCATCGTCTTCCTGTCGACCGACCGAGGGCAAGGAGTGCTCCTGGTCGATGATCGCGGAAACAAGCCGAACCGATCTACAGGCTTACGCTGACCTGTGGGCAGCCAGGTTCCCCATCATTTGCACTGCCTCCATTTCGGATCAAACATGGATAATAGACAGGCACCGCATATTCGCCGAGTCTGCACCATGACCGCACCATTCCGGGACCTCGCGCCATCGGGGCAAGATCTCACCGATTACGACAAGTCGCACGCCAAACTATACATGCGCTTGCTGGATGCGGCCGCTGACGGCGCGCATTGGGAGGAAGCCGTGCGGGTGCTGTTCGACCTTGATCCCGCCCGTGAACCCGAGCGCTGCCGACGCATCCATGACAGCCATCTCGAACGCGCCCGGTGGATGACACACACCGGCTATCGGCATCTCCTGCGACAGGCACACCGCTGAGAGGCTTGCGAACCTGCGTGATGCCCTTTCGACATCACGCAATGCCCTCCTCCGGACTTCCAACACCCTCGTCGTGCCCCGAAAAATCACACGCTCGACTTACGCGCACCACGCGGGAGAGTTGATGCGATGAGGCCCGATACATCGAACTGGCGAGACGACCGCAGCTACGATTTCTTCGATACACTGCCGATCGAAGGTCTCGCCTGGGAGTGCCTTCGCAGATACCGCCCTTATCAGGACGATTACGCCAGTCTGGTCGATGCTGGCGCCGAGACTCAGCCGCTGCCTGACGACAGGCAGCAGCGCTGGGGGTTGCGATTTCCCGGCAAGACCAGGTCGTTCTGCCCTACAGCAACAGGTGGTGTGGTCGCCGCAGAGCGATCCCGCCGTCCTCTTTCTGACAGCACGGCCGAACTTTCTGCCGTCCAGCTCAAACAGCCTCGCCGACAGCTTCGCTGCGGTCCGTGATGGCCCTGAAGGAACCTATGCCGGTCTTCCCGAGCACAACCTCCAGCTACTCTTCCTACCCGGCATATCCGCACACGACCAGCTTGCGGCGGTCGTCCCCATCGATGACGACATCCTCGATCGCATTGATGCGCTGACACGCCTCGCGCGCGCCTGGCTCCAGCGTCCGCCATTGCGCGACACGCGCATGACCGCCGAGCAGCGTCGCCGCTTTCGCCTCAAACTTCGTGCTGCCGACGGCCGCATGAACGGCGCGACCTATCGCGACATCGCCATCGCAATCTACGGCGCGGCGCGCATCGATACCGATCCTTGGAAGACCTCGCCGCTGCGGGATGCCGTGATCGCCTTCGCCGAAGCCGGATTGGCCCTCATCGATGGCGGCTATCTGCACCTGCTTCGGCATCGTCGGCGCACCTAGCCTGCGCCAACAACAGGGGTGGGGAATTTAGCCATCCCAAGTCCCCCATCCATCCCGCCGGAGGTTCTCCGCCACCGTTGTCGCTGTCAGCCGCTGATCGCCAGCGGCCCCCAGCAACCCCACGGAGGCCCGCCCCATGCGACCCGATACCGCCGCGCTCCCGCCACGCTACCTGCGGACCAAGGAAGCCGCTGAATTTCTCAGCCTGTCTGCGCGCACTCTCGAAAAACACCGCACCTACGGCACTGGTCCGGCCTATCACAAACTCGGCGGGCGCGTCGTCTATTCGGTCGACGATCTGGAGACCTGGGCCGAGCGCGGCGCCGTGACCTCGACGTCCGATCCGCGCGGCTCCGTGCTTCCCGCAAAGCGCCAGACGCTACCGACCGGCCAGATCGCCGGCCGATACGCACGCTGATCGTGGCTGGTCCCTTTCATGGTGGTGCGTCGTCGTGACCCTTCGGAGCGTGGGCAGCTCGACCTGTTTCGCGCGCTTCCCGGCGACTTCGCGCCACGAGACGCGCAGGATCTCATGGCCTATCCCTTCTTCTCCCTCTCGAAATCACACCGCATAGCGCCGATCGACTTTTCGGCGGGCGGCGTCTCCATCCGGGTAGAGGCCGTTCCCGATCATGGCATGGCCACGATCTGGGACGCCGACATCCTGATCTGGGCCGCGAGCCAGATCGTCGAGGCCCGCGACGCGGGCCTGCGCACCTCGCGTCTGATGGCGGCGACACCCTATGAGATCCTCACCTATGTCGGGCGCGGCACATCCATGCGCGACTATCAGCGGCTCAAGGCCGCGCTCGACCGGCTGCAATCGACCACCATCTCGACGTCGATCCGCCAGCCCGCTGAAGGCCGCCGTCACCGCTTCTCGTGGATAAACGAGTGGCAGGAGCGCACGGATCGCCAAGGACGACCGGATGGCATCGAGCTGATCGTCCCCGACTGGTTCTACAAGGCCGTCCTCGATGACGCGCTCATCCTCACTATCGACCCGGCCTATTTCGATCTCACCGGCGGCCTCGATCGCTGGCTCTACCGCATCGTGCGCAAACACGGCGGCCGTCAGCGCGGCGGCTGGCGTTTCGACCTACGCCACCTCCACCTCAAATCCGGCAGCCTGTCGCCGTTCAAGCGCTTCGCCTTCGAACTGCGAGACATCGTGCGGCGCCAACCACTGCCCGGCTACCTCCTGTCGCTCGAAGTGGAAATCGGCGGGCGCACGCTGCTGGCTTTCGAGCCACTGGCCGCCTGTGGAAAACCTGTGGGCGGCCTCGTGCTATCGGGAACCCGACCTATCGTGCCATCGGGAACCCGAGGCTCGTGCCATCAGGAACCCAGTCCGGCCTTAACTTCTGGAAATCGTGGGCGGATTCGCGCCCTTAACTTAGAGTCTAACCAAGAATCTAACTTTGAAGAGCGCGCGCGCGATGTGGAAAACCTCATCCGCACCGCCGCAGCGAACCTCCGCGCCGCCGGCAAATCACCGCGCAAGGGTGCTCCAGCAGCTCAGACGGGCCGGAAAGAGAGCGAACCGGCTTCCCCCGATCAGCTTCCGCTCCTCGATCCGCCTGGAGGTGCGCGATGATCGTCGCGTTCCTCAACCAGAAAGGCGGTGTCGGCAAGACGACGCTGGCGCTCAACCTCGCCGGCGAACTCGCCGGGCGCGGTCAGCGCGTCACCCTTATCGACGCGGACCCACAGGGCTCGGCCCTCGACTGGTCTGAGCAGCGCAGCCATGAGGGCCTGCCGCGCCGGTTCGGCGTCGTCGGCCTGGCGCGCGACACGCTCCACCGCGAAGCGCCGGAACTGGCCCGCGATGTCGACCATGTCGTCATCGACGGCCCGCCGCGTGTCGCAGCCCTCATGCGCTCGGCGCTGCTCGCCGCCAACCTCGTGCTGATGCCGGCGCAGCCGTCGCCGCTCGACGGCTGGGCATCGGCCGAGATGCTGGCGCTGCTCGGCGAAGCCCGCGTCTATCGCCCGGAACTGGTCGCCCGCTTCGTGCTCAATCGCTGCGGTGCGCGCACCGTCCTGGCCCGCGAGACCGCCGAGACCCTGGCCGATCACGATCCACCGTTGCTCGCCACCACCATCGGCCAACGTATCGCCTTCGCCGCCGCCGCGCAGACCGGCCGCCTGGTCGCCGAACTCGCCGATGCGACATCGGCCACACGCGAGATCGCGGCGTTCGCCGACGAACTCTTGCGTCTGCGGATCGACGGGGGCGCACAATGAACGAACGATCCCCTCGTCGTGGCTTCGCCTCGCGCCCCGCCAATCCCGACCAATGGATCAAGGCTGCGGACAACGCACCACGCGCCGCTGACGTCGCTGCGTTCACCGCCAGGCTCACCATCGATGTGACGCCCGAACTGCGCGGACGGATCAAGATCGCCGCGTTCGGGCGCGGCGTCACCGTCGCCGACATGCTGCGCGAGCTGCTCGCGCGTGAATTCCCCTCGACACCAGGAGACCCCACATGACCGGCACTGCGGCTCCCCGCATGCGCGGCGGCCCGCTGCCGTCAGCGCTCCCCCATGACAGCATGACCCACGTCGAACTGACGTGGATCGAGAAGAAGATCGAATACTGGATCAGGTTCGGCCGTGAGGCGCATGAACAGATCCTCGACCGCCGCCGGCGTGTCGTCTCCTTCCGTCCAAACACCGTATTCGCGTTCGTGCGATGGGCGGCCAACGACTTCGGCACGATCATCTCGCGCGTCGACATCGTGCGCGCAGTCGAGCCCGGAGAGCCCTACCAGACGCTGCCTTTCGTCCGGCCGGGCGGTGAAATCCTGCTCAGGATCGACGGATGGCCAAAGGTCGAAGACGTGCTGCGCCACGTCGATGCAATTGAAGCGATCGGCACCGAGGCGGACGCCGTTTCGCCGGAACACTGGCGTCACGTCCACAACCGGATGGCGGCTGGACATCAGCCGCGCACCTATACGCTCGACCAGCATCGCGCCTTCCTCCTGCGCCGGAGGACGTGGTCGTGACGCGCGCCGGTCTCTTCCTCGTCATGGCTCTCGCGACCACGGGCATCAGCTATCCGGCGCTCACCCCGATGCCGATCAAGCTCCTGTGGAACGCATCGGCGAGCGCCCCCATCGGCTTCTACACGATCGACGTCGATGGCCCGTTCGACGTCACCGATCTCGTTGCCGTCGATGCGCCCGAGCCGCTCGCGACCTTCATGGCCGAACGCGGCTATCTTCCCAAAGGCGTCCCGCTGCTGAAGCGCATTCTCGGCGTTTCCGGGCAGACCGTTTGCCGCTCGAACCTCTCCGTTACGATCGACGGCCTCGAGATGGGCGATGCGCTGCCGCGTGATCGCGCCGGGCGTGACCTCCCGGTCTGGCAGGGCTGCCGCCGTATCCCGACCGGCGAAGTCTTCCTCATGAACTGGCAGGTCCGCGACAGCCTGGACGGTCGCTATTTCGGCCTGACCTCCACCGACCAGATCATCGGCCGCGCCGTCCCCCTGTGGACCGACGAGGACGGAACGGGCCGCTTCGAATGGCGCGCACCGACGCGATGAACACCTCGCCATCGGCGGGGGGCGGCGCCCACCGATGGCTTTCCCAACGTCGCCGCAAAGGAAGTCATCATGCCTCAGATTGGTCAATTCACGCGCCAGGACACGGGCTTCGCCGGCAAGCTGGAGACGTTCACGCTCTTCCGCGATGTCGTCATCGTGCCGGCAGAGCCCTCCGATGCCGAGAACGCGCCGAATTACCGCGTTCACGCCAGCGACGATGGCAAAGCCGAAGCAGGTCCGGAAATCGGCGCGGGCTGGAAACGCACCGGCGAGCGCGCGGGCGAATACGTTGCCGTACTGATCGACGACCCTGCGCTGCCGCAGCCGATCCGCGCCAATCTGTTCCGCGACGATGACGCCGGGAACGCCTGGTCGCTGCACTGGTCGCGCCCGCGCGACCGCGCCGGGAAGGACTGACCGATGTCCGGTCCTCGACCAACGATGAGCCGTAGGGATGCGCGCGGGCGGCATCACGCCGTCCGGCGCATGGCCTTCCTTCTCCTTTCCGGCCTGGCCCTCGCAGCAGGCGCACCGGACGCCGCTCTTGCCCAGTCCGTGTCGGCTGCGCGCACGGCCGCTGGCGATCCGCACGCCGCCTTCGTCACCGAAGCCTCGCAGCGGTTCGGCATTCCCGAACACTGGATCGTCGCCGTCAAACGCGCCGAAAGCGCCGGCGATGTGCGCGCCATATCGTCGGCTGGCGCGCTGGGGTTGATGCAGGTCATGCCCGATACCTGGGCCGCGCTTCGCGTTCGCTATGGGCTCGGGCGTGATCCCTACGACCCGCGCGACAACATCCTCGCAGGCGCTGCCTACCTGCGCGAAATGTTCGACCGCTATCGCACGATCCCCGCAATGCTGGGGGCCTACAATGCGGGGCCTGGCCGCTACGACGAATACGTCCAGACCGGCCGCGCCCTGCCTGCCGAAACGCGGGCCTACATCGCGCTGCTGGCTCCGCAGCTAGGCGCACCATCGCCGGCGAGCACGCCATCAGTTGCGCCGCCACCGCCGCCGGATTGGCGGGAAGCGCCGCTCTTCGTCGTGCGTTCCGCCGACGCTCGTTCGGCATCATCGCCATCGGAAAGCGTGCGGTCGAACGACAGCCGCTCCTCCGTCGCGGCGCGCACTCCCGATACCGCCGAAGACTCGAACGCCCCGATCGTGGTCGCTCGCTCTGACGGGGGGGCGCCCCGATGAGCTGCGGAAGTATCCTTCGCACTCTGTCGCATTCCGGCGTGACATGGAGGGCACAAGGGGGAGAGGCAGGCACAACAACCGCACGATGGCAGGATAAAAGGCCGCACATTGCGCGGCGGTCGGGCGGTTGTTTTTGCAAGAGGTTTTGGCGCGCTCCACACATTGCCGTGCTCATCGGCAATGTGCGCCTGACGCCCAATTGCCTGTATCAGCGTGATTTTTCGCACATTGCGGCCTTGCGTCATGGCCGATGACCACGAGTTTCGTGTTCGGCCTGGGCGCATCCGGTCAAACCGTGCGCAGTCGGCTCGGCCCTTCATCGCGCAGGCGCTGGCCGCCGCGAAGAAGGCGGGCGGCGGCGTCTCGCGCTCCGGGCGCGTCGCTCCCGCCAATCGCTCGCGCTTCGGCCGCGGCCAGCGCGCCAGCATCCAGGCGAACCGCCTCATCACTGCGCGCACGCGCGGCGCAGTCATCAAGGCCCGCGTCGTGCGGCACTCCGGCCGCACCGCGCCGCTCGGCACGCATCTCGATTATCTCCGCCGCGATGGCGTGACCCGTGATGGAGAAAAGGCCCGGCTGTTCGGGCCGGGAACGGAGGAAGCTGATGGCCGCGCCTTCGCCGGGCGATGCGAGGATGATCGCCATCATTTCCGCTTCATCGTCTCACCGGACGACGCCGTGGAGATGTCGGACCTCAAGTCCTTCACGCGCGATCTTGTCGGCCAGATGGAAAGGGACCTGGACACGCGGCTCGATTGGGTCGCGGTCGATCACTGGAACACCGAGCATCCTCACGTCCATCTAATCGTGCGCGGCGTCCGCGACGACGGCCAGGACCTCGTGATCTCGCGCGACTACATCAAGGAGGGCATGCGCGATCGCGCGCGTGACCTCATCACACAAGAGCTTGGCCCTCGCACAGATCTCGATATTCGCCGCACGCTCGAACGCCAGATCGAGGCGGAGCGCTGGACGCAGCTTGATCGGCAGCTTGTCCGCGACACTGGAAAGACCGGCGTCATCGATGTCGCCCCGCAGGTCGGCAGCCAGCCCGACGCCTACGCCGTCGAGAAGGTCGGCCGCCTGCGCAAACTCGCAGCCCTCGGCCTCGCCAGTGAAGTCGGCCCTGGCCAGTGGATGATCGACGATCAGGCTGAGGTGACGCTGCGCCAGATCGGCGAACGCGGCGACATCATCAAGCGCATGCACCGCGCGCTCACCGAACGCGGTATCGACCGCGGCTCGGGCAACTACGTCCTGGCAGGGGAAAGCCTCGATGTGCCGGTCATCGGCCGTCTGGTCGAGCGCGGCCTTGATGATGAGCTGAAGGGAACGGCCTACGCCGTGGTCGACGGCGTCGATGGCCGGACCCACCACATCCGCTTGCCGCATCTCGATGCGGCAGGCGACAGCGCGCCGGGCTCGATCGTCGAGCTGCGCAGCTTCGAAGATGCTCGCGGCGAACGCCGCGTCGCGCTCGCCGTCCGCTCCGATCTCGATCTCCAGCATCAGGTGAACGCCTCGGGCGCGACCTGGCTCGACCGGCAATCCATCGCCCGCGAACCCGTCGCCATGTCGGAGGGCGGCTTTGGCGCCGAGGTGCGGCACGCGATGCGACAACGGGCGGAACATCTGGTCCACGAAGGTCTCGCCGAGCAGCAAGGTCGCCGCGTCATCTTCAGCCGCAACCTGATCGAGACGCTTCGGCGCCGTGAGGTCGACGCCGTTGCCGACCGGCTCGCGAAGGAGACAGGCCACCCGTTCAAAGCGGCCGGCAATGGAGAATATGTCGCCGGCACCTATCGCCAGCGCATGACGCTCGCATCCGGCCGCTTCGCGATGATCGATGACGGCCTCGGCTTCCAGCTCGTGCCCTGGTCGCCGTCCCTCGAAAGCCAGCTCGGCAAACACGTCTCCGGGGTCGCCCGCGGCGACGGCGGTGTCGACTGGAGCTTCAGCCGAAAGCGGGGGCTCGGCCTCTAATCACCGAAGTAGAAAGGACCGCCGCAATGTCCGCGACCAAAATCCTGTGGGGCCAGATCGCCATCGTCTTCCTCATCGTACTGCTCACCACTTGGGCGGCGACGCAATATGTCGCATGGAGCCTCGGCTTTCAGGCGCAGCTCGGCGCGCCCTGGTTTTCCCTGTTCGGCTTGCCGATCTACTATCCGCCGGCGTTCTTCTGGTGGTGGTATTTCTACGACGCCTACGCGCCGGAGGTCTTCGCCAAGGGCGGGATGATCTCGGCGTCGGGCGGCTTCATCGCCATAGCCGTCGCCATCGGCATGTCGGTCTGGCGCGCCCGCGAAGCGAAAAGCGCTGCGACCTACGGCTCCGCCCGCTGGGCCGGAAAGGACGAGGTGAAAGCCGCGGGCCTGCTCAGTCCCGACGGTGTCGTGCTCGGCCGCTATGATCGCGACTATCTCCGTCATGACGGCCCCGAGCATGTGCTTTGCTTCGCCCCGACCCGATCGGGCAAGGGCGTCGGCCTGGTCGTGCCGTCCCTGTTGACCTGGCCGGGCTCGGCCATCGTCCACGACATCAAAGGGGAAAACTGGCAGCTCACCGCCGGTTTCCGCGCCCGGCACGGCCGCGTTCTGCTGTTCGACCCAACCAACCCCAAATCGTCGGCCTACAATCCGCTGCTCGAGGTGCGCCGCGGCGAATGGGAAGTCCGCGACGTCCAGAACATCGCCGACATCCTGGTCGATCCCGAAGGCTCGCTCGAAAAGCGGAACCATTGGGAGAAGACCAGTCATGCCCTGCTGGTCGGCGCCATCCTGCATGTGCTCTACGCCGAGGACGACAAGACATTGGCCGGCGTCGCCGCTTTCCTGTCCGATCCAAAGCGCCCGATCGAGTCGACGCTTGCCGCGATGATGAAGACCAGCCACCTCGGCGAGGCAGGGCCGCACCCCGTCGTCGCCAGCGCCGCGCGCGAGCTGCTCAACAAATCGGACAACGAACGCTCGGGCGTGCTCTCCACCGCCATGTCGTTTCTCGGCCTCTACCGCGATCCTGTCGTCGCCGAGGTGACGCGGCGCTGCGACTGGCGGATCAGCGACATGGTGGGCGGCAAGCTCCCGACCACGCTCTACCTTGTCGTGCCGCCGTCCGACATCAACCGCACCAAGCCGTTGATACGCCTGATCCTCAATCAGGTCGGCCGCCGTCTCACCGAGGATCTGCAAGCGAAGGCCGGGCGGCATCGCCTGCTGCTCATGCTCGACGAGTTTCCCGCCCTCGGCCGCCTCGATTTCTTCGAGTCCGCGCTGGCCTTCATGGCGGGCTACGGTCTCAAGAGCTTTCTGATCGCTCAATCGCTGAACCAGATCGAGAAGGCTTACGGCCCGAACAACTCGATCCTCGACAACTGCCATGTGCGCGTTTCCTTTGCGACGAACGACGAAAGGACCGCGAAGCGGGTCAGCGACGCGCTCGGAACCGCGACCGAGATGAAGGCGATGCAGAATTACGCCGGGCATCGGCTCTCGCCCTGGCTCGGTCATTTGATGGTATCGCGCTCGGAGACCGCGCGACAGCTCCTGACACCAGGCGAGATCATGCAACTCCCGCCGAGCGACGAGATCGTCATGGTCGCCGGGACGCCGCCGATCCGGGCGAAGAAGGCCCGCTACTATGAAGATGCCCGCTTCAAGGAACGCATCATGTCACCGCCGGGGCTGGCGCGGCCTGCTGAAGGTCGGCCCGACGATTGGAGCAAGCTGCCGACCCCCGCGCGCCCGGACATGACCGAAAACGCTGCGCCAACGACCAGCGGTGACGATGAAGAGGATTCCACCGAGTCCGAGCGTCGGCATCAGCCCGAACTCAACCGGGTGAACCCCATCGAAAAGAAGGCGCCGATCGATAATGAGTTTGAGATCGACTTGCCTGACGACACAGAGGACGCAGCCGCGCGCAACCAGCGGCTGACCCGCGTCATGCGCGGCGTTGCCCGCCAGGTCTCGCTCGATCCCAATGACGGCATGGAGTTGTAGCACCATGCCCGGACGCAAGAAGAAGGTGCCGATTTCCGTATATCTCGACCCCGCCATCATGGCGACACTATCGAACTATGCAGGCCGACGCGAACAACCGCTCTCCCTGATCGCAGAGGCCGCCATCGCGTCCTTCCTGTCGCCAGACGACGCGGAGCGGCGTGAAGCCGTGGTCGCCAAACGCCTCGACCAGATCGATCGCCGTCTCAACCGCATGGAGCGCGACATCGGGATCTCCGTCGAGACCATGGCCGTATTCATCCGGTTCTGGCTCAACACGACGCCGGCGCTGCCAGAGCCCGCAGCCCAGGCAGCGCGCGCCATGGTCGGGAAGCGCTACGAGGCGTTCATCGCGGCCCTTGGACGGCGCTTGGCCCAGGGACCGAAACTTCGGCAGGAGATCGTTGAAGATGTCGGCGAGTCGCCGTCCAGCCCGACAGAGAGCGATCCATAGGCTTCAGCGCGCGTGGATCAATCGCATCGCCCAACCGCCGTTCTCCTGTATTTGCACGCCACGCTACTACGACGACCGATACTTGTTGAATCAGCCTGATTCACGGCTCTTTTAATCACCCCGATCCGGGGACCGTCGTTTTCAGCCCCGTCAGAAAGCGGGGCCGAAATGACCACAACCAGCCAGAAGCCGGAGGCGTTCGCGCGCGGTGCGCGCATGCTTCGCACCGCGCTCGGCTCGACCATCACCCATTTTCTCGAAGACCCGGCCGTGGTCGAAATCATGCTGAACCCGGACGGTCGTCTCTGGGTAGATCGCCTCTCCGAAGGGCTGGCCGATACGGGTGAGACGCTGTCGCCTGCCGATGGCGAGCGCATCGTGCGGCTGGTCGCTCACCATGTCGGCGTCGAGGTGCATCCGCGCAGCCCGCGAGTCTCCGCCGAGCTTCCTGAGACGGGAGAGCGGTTCGAGGGCTTGCTGCCGCCCGTTGTCGCCGCACCGGCCTTCGCCATCCGCAAGCCCGCCGTCGCGATCTTCACGCTCGACGATTATGTGGCCGCCGGAATCATGTTCGCTGACCAGGCGGCGACGCTACGCGCAGCCGTGATGGCGCGCGCCAATATCCTTGTCGCGGGCGGCACTTCCACCGGCAAAACCACGCTGACCAATGCGCTTCTGGCCGAGGTCGCCAAGACGGCGGATCGCGTCGTCATCATCGAGGATACCCGCGAGCTTCAGTGCGCCGCGCCCAATCTTGTCGCCATGCGGACCAAGGATGGAGTGGCCACGCTCTCGGAGCTGGTTCGCTCTTCGCTACGCCTGCGCCCCGATCGCATTCCAATCGGCGAGGTGCGCGGCTCTGAAGCTCTCGATCTCCTGAAAGCATGGGGAACCGGCCACCCCGGCGGCATCGGCACGATCCACGCCGGGAGCGGCATCGGCGCGCTGCGCCGCCTTGAACAACTCATCCAGGAGGCCGTCGTCACGGTCCCGCGCGCCCTGATCGCCGAGACCATCGATCTTGTTGCCGTCCTTTCCGGTCGCGGCTCCGCGCGTCGGCTCGCCGAACTCGCCCGCGTCGATGGGCTCAGCCCGGACGGCGACTACGCCATCACCCCCGCAACCCTTGACCGCACAGGAGCGCCATCATGATCTGCACCAACACCATGCGCGTTCGCCGCTATGCCGCGACGGCCGCCGCCTTCACCTACATCAATTTCGTCCTCGTTCCCGCCGCCCATGCTTCCGGCTCGTCCATGCCGTGGGAAGCACCTCTCCAGAAGATTCTCGAATCCATCGAAGGGCCGGTCGCCAAGATCGTCGCCGTCATCATCATTATCGCCACCGGCCTGGCGCTGGCGTTCGGTGACACATCCGGCGGCTTCCGCAAGCTGATCCAAATCGTCTTCGGTCTCAGCATCGCGTTTGCGGCGTCGAGCTTCTTCCTGTCGTTCTTCTCGTTCGGCGGCGGGGCGCTCGTCTGATGGCGGCGGCATTCGAACAACTCGACGCGGTGCCGGGTTTCACCGTCCCGGTTCACCGGGCGCTGACCGAGCACATTCTGCTCGGCGGCGCACCGCGCGCGCTCGCCATCCTGAACGGCACGCTGGCCGGAGCCGTGGGCCTTGGCCTGCGCCTCTGGCTCGTCGGTCTGCTGATCTGGGCCGTTGGCCACATCGCAGCCGTGTGGGCTGCAAAGCGCGATCCGCTCTTCGTCGAGGTCGGCCGCCGCCACCTGCGCATCCCCGCTCATCTGTCCGTCTGAGGAGGCGTATCGTCATGATGAATCTTGCCGAATATCGCCGCACCGCAACCCGCCTCGCTGACTATCTGCCCTGGGTCGCGCTCGTCGCCGA
Source organism: Rhizorhabdus dicambivorans (assembly GCF_002355275.1). NCBI lineage: Bacteria > Pseudomonadati > Pseudomonadota > Alphaproteobacteria > Sphingomonadales > Rhizorhabdaceae > Rhizorhabdus > Rhizorhabdus dicambivorans. The sequence goes on from NZ_CP023449.1 coordinate 2,729,907, forward strand.
TGGTGTCGTGCTCAACAAGGATGGCAGCTTTCAGCGCACGGCCCGTTTCCGCGGCCCTGATCTGGACTCCGCGGTCGCTGCCGAACTGGTCGCCGTCGCCGGGCGGCTCAACAACGCTTTCCGCCGTCTCGGATCGGGTTGGGCCATCTTCGTCGAGGCGCAGCGGCACGAGGCGTCGATCTATCCGGCAGACCTGTTTCCCGACGCAGCCGCAGCGCTCCTCGATGCCGAGCGCAAAGCCGATTTCGAGGAAGCCGGCGCGCATTACGTCTCCGGCTACTATCTCACCATCACCTATCTGCCGCCGGCCGAGGACGCCGCGCGTACCGAAGCCTGGCTCTATGAGGGCCGCGAACGCGCAGGCATCGATCCGAAGGAAATCCTGAACACCTTTGTCGACCGCACCGATCGCGTGCTGGCGCTGCTCGACGGCTTTATGCCGGAATGCCAGTGGCTCGATAGCAGCGAGACGCTGACCTATCTCCATTCGACCGTCTCGACCAAACGGCACCGCGTCCGTGTGCCCGAAACGCCGGTCTATCTCGACGCGCTGCTCGCCGACCAACCGCTCACCGGCGGCCTGGAGCCGCGTCTCGGAACGGCGCATCTGCGCGTTCTCACCATTGTCGGTTTCCCAACCGCGACCACACCCGGCATCCTCGACGATCTCAATCGGCTCGCCTTCCCCTATCGCTGGTCGACGCGCGCCATCCTGCTCGACAAGACCGACGCGACCAAGCTGCTGACCAAAATCCGCCGCCAATGGTTTGCGAAGCGCAAAAGCATCGCCGCGATCCTGAAAGAGGTGCTGACCAACGAGACGTCCGCGCTGGTCGATACCGACGCCTCGAACAAGGCGGCGGACGCCGATCTCGCCCTTCAGGAACTCGGCGCTGACTACGCCGGCCAATCCTATGTCACCGCGACGATCGCGGTATGGGACAACGATCCCCGCATTGCCGACGAGAAGCTTCGCCTCGCCGAGAAAGTCATCCAGGGCCGCGACTTCACGGCCATGACTGAAACGATCAATGCCGTCGATGCCTGGCTGGGCTCATTGCCAGGACATGTTTACGCCAACGTGCGCCAGCCCCCGATCTCCACGCTGAATCTCGCCCACATGATCCCGCTCTCGGCGGTTTGGGCGGGGCCGGAACGGGACGAGCATTTCGGTGCGCCGCCCTTGCTGTTCGGCAAGACCGAGGGCTCGACCCCGTTTCGGTTTTCTCTCCATGTCGGCGATGTCGGTCACACGCTCGTCGTCGGCCCGACCGGCGCCGGCAAATCGGTGCTCCTCGCCGTCATGGCCTTGCAGTTCCGGCGCTACACCGGTGCCCAGATCTTCGCCTTCGACTTCGGCGGTTCGATCCGCGCCGCCGCGCTCGCCATGGGCGGTGATTGGCACGATCTCGGCGGCGATCTCACCGAGGGCGTGGACTCCTCGGTCGCGCTGCAACCGCTCGCGCGCATTCACGACACGCCCGAACGCGCCTGGGCGGCCGACTGGATCGTCGCCATCCTGATCCGCGAAGGCATCGCGATCACTCCCGAGGTGAAGGAGCACCTTTGGTCGGCGCTGACCTCGCTGGCATCGGCACCGGTCGAGGAACGCACGATCACCGGCCTCACGGTGTTGCTCCAATCGAACGACCTGAAGCAGGCGCTGCGACCGTATTGCGTGGGCGGTCCCTATGGGCGGCTACTCGACGCCGAGGCCGAACATCTCGGCTCGGCATCGGTGCAGGCGTTCGAGATCGAGGGACTGGTCGGGACTGGCGCGGCACCCTCCGTCCTCGCCTATCTCTTCCATCGCATCGGCGACCGTCTCGACGGCTCGCCGACGCTGCTCATCATCGACGAGGGCTGGCTCGCACTCGACGACGATGCCTTCTCCGGGCAATTGCGCGAATGGCTGAAGACGCTGCGCAAGAAAAACGCCAGCGTCATCTTCGCCACGCAGTCGCTGTCCGACATCGACAACAGCAACATCGCCGCGGCCATCATCGAGAGCTGCCCGACAAGGCTGCTCCTGCCGAACGAACGCGCGATCGAGCCGCAGATCACGGAGATCTATCGGCGCTTCGGTCTCAACGACCGCCAGATCGAAATCCTCGCGCGGGCCACTCCCAAGCGCGACTATTACTGCCAGTCGCGGCGCGGCAATCGCCTGTTCGAGCTGGGCCTTTCCGAAGTCGGCCTCGCGCTCGCCGCCACCTCCTCCAAGACCGACCAGTCAGAGATCGCGCGCACCGTCGCCGAGCATGGCCGCGAGGGCTTTCTCGCCGCCTGGCTGCGCCTGCGCGGCGCCGAGTGGGCTGCAGACCTCATCCCTGATCTCACGAACCTCACTCCCCAGCAGTCCCAGAAGGAGTAATGACCATGAATACGCTTCGTTCACGCCCGCGCGCGCTGTCGCTCGCGGCCTTCATCCTGGCGATACCGCTCGCCGCATCGCCGATGCTGACCGCGCCAGCGCACGCGCAATTCGGTTTCGGCGGTATCGTCTATGACCCTACCAACTACGCCCAGAACGTCCTGACGGCGGCGCGTTCCCTCGAGCAGATCAACAACCAGATCCGCTCGCTTCAGAACGAGGCGCAGAGCCTCATCAACCAGGCCAAGAATCTGGCGAACCTGCCGTACTCGGCGCTCCAGCAGATTCAGCAGAACGTCCTGCGCACCCAGCAGCTCCTCGGCCAGGCGCAGAACATCGCCTTCGACGTCGAGAACGTCGATCGGATGTTCCAGCAGCAATATGGCAGCGTCTCACTGTCGTCATCAGACGCCAAGCTCATCACCGACGCTCGCTCGCGCTGGCAGAACACCGTCGGCGGCTTGCAGGACGCCATGCGCATTCAGGCCGGCGTCGTCGGCAATATCGACAGCAATCGCACGCAGATGTCGAACCTCGTCAGCCAGAGTCAAGGCGCGCAGGGTGCGTTGCAGGCGACACAGGCCGGCAATCAGCTTCTCGCGCTGCAATCGCAGCAGCTCTCCGACCTGATCGCGCTGATCTCCGCCAACGGCCGGGCCACGGCGCTGACTGACGCGGAGCGCGCGGCGGCGGCCGATCAAGGCCGGGAGCAGCGCCGCCGCTTCCTCACGCCGGGCGCGGGCTATCAGCCCGGCAACGCGCAGATGTTCGGCAACGGCAACTGAGGTCGCGGCCATGGACGGCAAGATGCTGGCCCGGCTGGGCGCCATCGTTTTCGTATCGTTCGCCATCACGGCGACGGCGATCGAGATGACCCGAAAGGACGCGGCCCCTGAAACGGAGCACGTCCACGCTGTCGAACCCAAGCGCGATGCGCTCCGCGAAGGGCAGCGCCGGTGCCAGCAGCTTGGCCAGGCAGCGGCGAGCGATACCGACTGCATGCGTATCTGGGCCGAGAGCCGCGATCGCTTCCTCGGCCGCCCCCCGGCGCCTGCCGTCCCGACAATAGAAGGACGGTGAACCATGGGCGGCGCAGGTGTCATCGACAATTTCCTCGGGGTCTTCACCTCCTACATCAACAGCGGGTTCGGACTGCTCGGCGGCGAGGTCGCGTTCATCGCCACAACGCTGATCGTCATCGATGTGACGCTTGCCGCCCTGTTCTGGAGCTGGGGCGCGGAAGACGACATCATCGCCCGGCTGGTGAAAAAGACGCTCTTCGTCGGCGTCTTCGCCTATCTGATCGGCAACTGGAACAACCTCGCCAAGATCGTCTTCGACTCGTTCGCGGGCCTCGGCCTCAAGGCTTCCGGCACCAGCTTCACCGCACAGGATCTGATGCGACCCGGCAAGGTCGCGCAGACCGGGCTCGACGCCGCGCGCCCCTTGCTCGAATCCATCTCCGACCTGATGGGCTGGATCGCGTTCTTCGAGAACTTCATCCAGATCGCCTGCCTGCTGTTCGCCTGGGCGTTGGTGCTGCTCGCCTTCTTCATCCTCGCGATCCAGCTATTCGTTACCCTGATCGAATTCAAGCTGACGACGCTGGCCGGCTTCGTCCTCATCCCGTTCGGCCTGTTCGGCAAAACCGCCTTCATGGCCGAGCGCGTGCTGGGCAATGTCGTCTCTTCCGGCATCAAAGTGCTGGTGCTCGCCGTCATCATCGGCATCGGCTCAACGCTGTTCAGCCAGTTTACGGCCGGCTTCGGCGGCGCAACGCCCACCATCGACGACGCCATGGCGATTGTCCTTGCCGCGCTATCGCTGCTCGGGCTCGGCATCTTCGGCCCCGGCATTGCTGCGGGTCTTGTCAGCGGCGGACCACAACTCGGCGCCGGTGCGGCGGTTGGCACCGGGCTTGCCGTCGGTGGCGCAGCACTCGCAGCTGGTGGCGCGGCGGGCCTTGCCATGAAGGGAGGAGCGGCTGCGATGTCCGGCGGCGCTGCCGCCGTGCGAGGCGGGGCAGCAGCGGCAGGCGGAGCCGCCGCTGCCTACAGCGTCGGCTCGCTCGGCCAGTCCGGCGCTGCCGGTGTCGCCTCTGGTCTCGGCGGTGTCGCCCGCGCTGCCGGAGCAGCCACCGTGTCACCCCTGAAACGCGCGACGGCGCGCGCCGCCGACGGCGTCAAGTCCAGCTTCTCCGAAGGTGCGAAGGCGGGCTTCGGGGCGACGGGCGGCTCCTCGACAATGAGCACGATACCCGGCTCAGGCTCCGCAGGCGAAGCCGCCGCCGCAGCGCCCCGCGACGATCCGCCCGACTGGGCCAAGCGCATGAAGCGCCATCAGTCCCTCAGCCACGGAGCCACCCTCGCAGCGCATGCCGTCAAATCCGGCGACAGCCATGGCGGCGGCTCTTCCGTCAACCTCTCCGAAAGTAACCGCTCATGAGCCTCTTCAAACGACCCGCCGCCCACTATGGGAAATCGCCCGAACCCGAAACACCCTATCAGCGCGCCGCGCAGGTCTGGGACGATCGCATCGGTTCGGCCCGCGTCCAGTCCAGGAACTGGCGCATCATGGCATTCGGCTCGCTGTTCCTGTCGGCCGGCTTCGCCGCCGCGCTGGTCTGGCAGTCGGCGCGCGGCACCGTCGTTCCCTGGGTGGTGCAGGTCGATCGACTCGGCCAGGCGCAGTCCGTTGCACCGGCGTCGGCCGACTACCGGCCGACCGATCCGCAGGTGGCCTGGCATCTTGCCCGCTTCATCGAGCAGGTAAGGAGCATCCCGGCCGATCCGATCATCGTGCGCCAGAACTGGCTGCGCGCCTATGACTGGACCACGGATCGCGGCGCCGGCGCGCTCAACGACTATGCCCGCACCAACGATCCTTTCACCAAGGTCGGCAAACAGCAGATCGCCGTCGAGGTTTCGAGCGTGATCCGTGCATCGGCGGATTCCTTCCGCGTGGCCTGGACCGAGAAGCGCTACGAAAATGGCCAGCTCGCGGGCACAGAGCGATGGACCGCCATCCTCACCATCGTCATCCAGACACCGCGCGACGCAGACCGGCTGCGCGCCAATCCGCTCGGCATCTACGTCAACGCCATCAACTGGTCGCGGGAGATGTCCCAATGAGCACGTCTCTGCGCATGTCCGGCTCTCCGGCTTTCCGTAAATCCGCTTTGGCGATGATGCTGCTCTCGGCAACGATGCTGGCGGGCTGCGCGACCTTCAAACCACCCACCATCAGCTACGACAGTGACGTGCCGCCGCTCCCAGCCGTGCCGGCGCCAGTCACGGAACAGCCGCCGCGTCCGCTGCACACGCCTCCTGCCTGGACGGTCGCGCATGGTGGAACCGCCGCGAATACGCCGAGCGGCCGCGTGGAAAGCGCCAATGCTGCGGCGCGTGTCGAACCGCGACGCGAGGGCTATTATAACGCCATCCAGATCTATCCCTGGAGCGAAGGCGCGCTTTACCAAGTCTATGCCGCGCCCGGCCAGATCACCAACATCGCGCTCGAGCCGGGCGAAAGCCTGACCGGCGCAGGTCCAATCGCCGCCGGTGACACCGCCCGCTGGATCATCGGTGATACCGAAAGCGGTTCCGGCCTCTCGCGGCGCGTCCACATCCTCGTCAAACCGACGCGCCCCGACATCACCACGAACCTTGTCATCACGACCGACCGCCGCATCTACATGCTTGAGCTGAGGGCGGAGGCGAAACCCTATATGCCGGCCGTTGCTTGGGCTTATCCCGCGCCACCGGCATCGCAACGCGGGACGGTCCCTGCGACGCCTATCCTTCCCGCTGCCGGCGCGCGTCACTACCGCTACGGCCTCACCGGCGACACGCCGCCCTGGCGGCCGGTCGCCGTCTATGACGACGGCAGGCGTGTGTATGTCGAATTTCCACGCGGCATCGCTCAAGGCGAGATGCCGCCGATCTTCGTCCTCGGCACCGACGGCGAGCCGCAGCTCGTCAACAGCCGCATCTACCAAAACATCCTGATCGTAGATCGCATCTTCGGAGCCGCCGAACTGCGCCTCGGCAGCGGCAAGCAACAGCAGACCGTCAGGATCGTGCGAACCGATGGGAAACCTGCATCATGAACGACACCGACCACGACAATGCCGAACCGCTGGACCAATCGACGCCCGTCGTCGATACGTCATCATCCATGCGTCTGCGGGCGGAACCTCCGCGTGTCACCCGGCTGTCCCGCAAAGTGCTCGCCGGCGTCGCCGCGGTTGCCCTCGTCGGTATCGGCGGCTCTCTCATCTACGCGCTCCAGACCCGCGATCCCGGCAAGAGCGCCGACGAACTCTATTCGACCGACAACCGCACCACGGCCGACGGCCTAGCCGGCCTGCCACGCGATTACACCGGCCCGGTCCTCGGCCCGGCGCTGCCTGGAGACCTCGGCCGCCCAATCGTCAGCGCGCAAAATCAGGGGCATCCTGTCGTGCCGCCCGCCATGGCGGCGCCGGGGCCTGATCCCGAGGAACAACGTCGCCTCGCCGAATTGGAGGCCGCACGCACCAGCCGCGTGTTTTTCCAGGCCGGTCCGGCCGCAACGTCGGCGACCGCTGGCCCGAATGTCCCGGGATTTGCCGGCGTGGGAGCTGGCACACAACCTGGTGCCGAGACGGCTCAAGATCGACAACTCGCGTTCCTCAATGCTCCCGTCGACCGCCGTACCATTGCGGCCGACCGCATCATGGCGCCAGCATCGCCCTATGTTCTCCAGGCGGGCGCGGTCATCTCGGCCGCCCTCATCACCGGAATCCGCTCCGATCTGCCTGGACAAATCACCGCGCAGGTGACGGAGAACATCTACGATAGCCCGACCGGCCGCATCCTCGTCATCCCACAGGGCACCCGGATCATCGGCCAGTACGACAATAGCGTCCAATACGGGCAGAGCCGCGTGCTTCTCGTCTGGACCAGGCTCATTCTCCCGAACGGCCGGTCCATTGTGCTCGAACGTCAGCCCGGAGGCGATACCCAGGGCTATGCCGGTCTGGAGGACGGCGTCGATTACCATTGGTGGGATCTCGCCAAAGCGGCGGGGCTCTCGACGCTTCTGTCAGTCGGGTCCGAGCTTGCCATCGATGACCAGGACCGGCTTCTGCGCGCCATCCGCAATGGCGGCCAGGACACGATCAATGACGCTGGTCAGCAGATCGTTCGGCGCCAGCTCAACGTCGCGCCGACGCTGACGATCCGGCCAGGCTTCCCTGTCCGCGTGATCGTCACCCGCGATCTCGTCCTCGAACCTTACGGAGGCTGACATGACGAAATTGAAGCTCGGCCCGATCACCGAGGAAAAGCCGGTGAAGGCGACGCTGGAACTGCCCGCTTCGCTTCACCGGGATCTCGCGGCATATGCCGAGTTGCTGGGAAGGCAGACCGGCCAGCCCGTGCGCGATCCCGTCCAGTTGATTGTACCGATGCTGGAGCGCTTCATCGCCACCGATCGCGGGTTCGCCAAGGCCCGCCGCGCGAAGCCTGCGGGCGATGTTAGTTCATAAATCCACGCCCTGACGACGCGCCATCGTCTTCGCCATGCTGACAAAGCGCCTGAGCGCCGGATTGTCGTTCTTTGGCGACCACACGCCGTTGAAGGGAAGGACTTCGCCGATAATCGGCCGATAGCAGATGCCCGGCACATGGGCTGCTGTCGCCGCCTCGCTCATAACTGTAAGCCCGCTGCCGATCGCGACGAGCGTCAACAGATTGTCGCGCCCGACAAACTGCGCCTGAATCTTCGGGTGATGGCCGAGATCGGCGACCCGCTGGACCAGATAGTCATGGACTTCCTGGCCCGGCGGTACATCGCTGACGATGAAGGTCTCGTGCGCCAGATCATGCCACCTCACCTCCTCCTTCCGGGCAAGGGCGTGTGCTTCCGGCAGCACCACGAAAACACGTTCCGACCAGAGGTAGGTGGTCTCGCATCGGGGCCACTCCAACGTCCCCGTCAGAAAGGCGATGTCCAACCGGAACTGCCGGATCGCGGCGACATGCTCCGCGGGATTGCCGTCAGCAACCTCGACATGCACGCCGGGGTGCTCTGCGGCGAAGGTCCGGAGAAGATCTGGCAGAAACCCCGAGGCCAGGGACGAGAAGATGCCCACGCGCAATTGACCTTCCGTGCCGCGCCCCACCGCGTCCACGATCTCCGCGCCTTCATTGATGTATCGAAGAACCTTTTGGGCTTTCGACAAAAGCCGCTGTCCGGCAACGGTCAGGCATACACCGCCACTGTGACGGAGAAACAGTGCCGAGCCGAGCCCGTCTTCCAGGTCGCGTATCCGGCGGCTGATCGTGGACTCCTGTACGCCCAACGCTACGCCCGCCTTGCGGAAACTCCCATGCTCGGAAGCCGCCACGAAATACCGCAGATGTCGAAAATTCATACTCACACCTGGAAATCGTCCGGGGAGCCCCCTTATCCCGAATGCCTGACAAAGACGCTGCGAGGCTTGTCAAAGCGATTTCCCAGCGTGGCGACAAAGTTCGTCGGCGCTCCCCGGCCATACCAGAGAGCGCCGACCGGCTATCACTCTACGGATTTCTCTATGAATCCAAGTGTATTGGCATTCTCGACCAGCGTCCGAACCTTGGCGCGATCGAGACCCTCCGGCACTTCGGCGTCAATCTCGAGCCGGATCTTCACCTGGCTGCCCGGCAACGTGGTGAGTTGCTCGACGATTGCTTCGACGATCTGATGGATGTCTCGGGCCGGACGCTCCGGTGAGATCATCACGGCGCCGGAGAACCGCGTCGGCTTCTTTTCCGGTTGCGGAGCCGAGGGCACGTCATCCGCAGGCTGCCCATCGGGCGCCGGCGTGCTGCCGCCGGTTCCTGGGGTAGCGTCGCCGGACCCAGGCTGCACGGGAGCCGGACGATGCGCCTCGGCCACCTCAGGCCTCACAATGACGCTATCGCCGTCGATCACGACCACGGCGCTTACCGCGCGCTCGATCGCCAGCCCCAGATAGGTGTCCGACTTCTCGTCCCATCGCTCTGCATAGGCGAAGGGGCCAGGCAACATGCCGTTCACGGCAGCCTGCACAGCCTTGATCAGGACGCCCTGATCCTTGACGCGCGGCAGATAGATGTAGCGGTTGAGATATTCCCGTAGATCTTTCAGCGACAACCACGGCTTGTCGTTCCAGATATATTTCTGGAGGTCACGGTCGAGGCGCGACGGCCCCAATTCCGTGAGCAGGCCCTCCTCGGCCACCAACTTCTTGCTGGCCCGCGCCAACAACCCGTCCTGAGCCGGGATTTTGCCCGACACCCACTCCCAATCGGCCTGGGCGCTCTCCTGGGCCGGATAATGGAGATAGCACCAGGCCTCTTTCAGGCGGGTCTTCATCGTCTCGTTCGCTTCGGCCAGTTTCGTCTTGGCCAACGCGCTATCGCTCTGGGTAAGGTTCAACCGCTCGGTGTCGCGGACGATCTCCCCCCAGGCCAGCGAAGCACGAACTGCGTCTTTCAGATGATCGAGCTGACGGCTTTCCGCGGCAATGAACACCAGCATGTTGCGATAGACGCGCGGCGTGCTGCCGCGCTGCGTGAGAATGTCCTTGGCCTCGACCAGCGCGTCAGAGCCATCGCGGCCATTGTGGGGATATTTGACACCCAGCACGACGGCGCGAACACCGCCGGCTTCATCGGGAACTTCGGCCGACGAGGCTGGCGCGACCTGCACGGCATCGAAATGCCCGCGATCGGCAAGGCCGTTCACATATTTTCCGAGTTCCGCATCGATCGTCATATCGACCAGCGCTGCCTCGATCTGCGCGGCCTTATCTGCCGCGATACGATTGAGGCTCGCCGACATCGAGTACCAGTAACGGCCAAGATCGGCGTGCATGAACTTGGCCTGGTTGGTCAGCCGCCTGAGCGCATCGCCGAAGATCGTCGGGCGTTCGCCAGGCTGTACGACGCCGAGGTTGATCTGCTTGTCGTCGAGGCCGGTGTTCTGTTGCTGCGCCGTGGGCGCGGTGCCCATGAAGATCGCGCGTGCGACGCGCCGCGTCGCCGAATAGCGGTTCAGGTTGGGCGCCGACTGATCGACCTTGTAGGGCGTGGACGTCGTGCCATCGACATCGCCGGCGATGATCGCCTGCCAGCTCACGTCAAGATAATGGAGCAGTTCCGGCTCCACGCGCGGCGAACTTACCGCCACGCTGCCGGGCATGATCATCACCGACGGATCGGCATTCATCCACAGCTCGTGAATGGCCTGTGCCATCAGGCGCAGCACGCCGCGTGTGCGCTGGAATTTTTCGAGCGAACCCCAGCTCGTATAGAGCTGATCGAACAGCTCGGGATGGATTGGATATGCCTTCTCCAGCTTGCGCCGGTAATCCTCGTCCGCGCAGCCTTGCGGGAAATCGTTGGCGTTCTCGCGGTAGAGCTTGGCGAACTGCTTCAGCGTGTTGTCACGGTGATGGAACTTGTCGCCGGGGATGTCCTTGAACAGCCGCCGCCTGACGATCTCATAGCTCTCCTCCTGGCTCGCTGGCCGCCACGAGGACTCCACGCGGCTGAAGGTCTGCTTGAGACGCGCCAGCGCTTCCTGACCTCCTTCGCCGCCAACCTCGATCTGCGAGGCCGGCAAAGATGCGACCAGCAGTGTGCCGGGACTGGCCTTGACCGCCTCGGTCAGCGACTGGACGAAGGACAGGTTGGCATCGAACGACCCCGAGGGCAGCCCCTCGACCTTGTAGATCTGTCGCAGGTAAGCGACCCATTCGTCGATCAGGATCAGGCAAGGCGCATATTTTTTGAAGAGCGCCTCCAGCAGGTTCGAGCCCGGCGCGATGCCGCTGGCGTCATTTTCCGCCACCATTGCATAGGCATCGGCGCCGCCGAGCTGCCAGGCGAGTTCACCCCATGTCGTGCGAATCTTCCGATCGCCCTCGGCGTGGAGCACGTCCTGCGGTCCACGCGATGTGCCGACGAGCACGGCGCGGTTGATGGCATTCGGCACGCTGAGCCCCTGCTTCTCCAGCAGTTGATCGAGGCCGGAGAGGTCCTGGACCGGGGTCGGCCCCGCCATGTGATAGAGCGCCAACATCGAGTGCGTCTTGCCGCCACCAAAGTTGGTTTGCAGTTCGACCACGGGATCGCCGCCGCTGCCGGACAACCGCTTCGCAGCCCCGACCAGCAGGGTGCTCAAGCCCTCCGTCAGATAGGTACGGCTGTAGAACTGACGCGGATCGCGGTATTCCGGCGGCGCGCTCCCCGAATGCACCTTGGCGAGGTCGGCCGCGAACTCCGCCTGCTGGAACTCGCCGGTGGCGACATCCTGGTGTGGCTCGACGATTTCACGCCACGGCAGCAGTCCCGCCACGGTCTCGACAGAAATCTCAAGACGCTGGGTTTTCCGCCGCTCCTCGTTGCGTTGAAGCTCGGTGAACTTCGTGCGCAGGATGGTGTCGCGCATCTTGCCGAGCTGCTCGGCTGTCTCGCCGGCGCTGATCGCCTCCATCAGACGCCGCATAGAATCGAGCGCGCGTTCGGCATCGTCGTAGGTGAAGGTCTCGTTGTGCGAGAGCTTGTTGCGGACATCGCCCAGCTCGTTGACCAGCGAGCGTTCGGCGCGGCCAAGCACCGCCTTGAACGCCTCGGCCCAGAAGCGATCCATCGCGTTGAACAACGCGGCCTGGTCCCAGCCGACTTCGCCGCTGCTGTTGGGACGCAGGTTCGGCAGCTTCTCCAGCACCTGTACCTGCCAGTGCCCCTTGAGCGAGGTTTCGAGCCGCTTTTCGACGAATGGGATCAGCGCCGAAGGCAGCAGCTCCATCCCTTCAAACACATATTGGCGGGTGCTTTTTGCCACGTTCAGTTCCCCCTTAAATATCCAGCCGGATCTGACGATCGCCGCTTGTGTCGTGGATAGCCGCAGCCGCCTTGGTCAGCTCGGCCCAATCGGCGATCAGGGCGTTGTAGGCCGTGGCCTCTTTCGCATCCTTCCGCTTATTGGCGCTAATGTCGTAGAGGCAGTAGGCAAGATCCTTCACGGCCTCGGCTTGGGTGTTGATCTTCTTGAGCAGAACGGCGGTGTCGTGGGAAATGCCGTCCTTCTCATGCTGTCGGACGAGGTGCTGAAGGCACTCCCACACCGTCAGGTGGCGATCGTCCTCCGGGTCCCAATCCTCGTCGAGTTCGTCACGCACGAGGATACGGACTTTGCCGGCGGCGCTCTCGACGATGCCCGCGTGCTTAACGCTATCGACGGAAATGCCGCGCGCACGGGCAAGGTTGTCAGCGACACCGTAATCCGCCTTGCCGGTCCCGTTCTGCTCGAACCAAGTGATGGCGAACCGCGTGTCCGCGTCGAACTCACCCTGAATGCCGCCGAGATATTCGTCGAGTTCCCGATTGATGAGCTGGAGTGCGGTCTTCACGCTCATCGGATTGTCGTCCGACTCCAGCACGGCCTTGTAACGCGAGAACACACCCATGCCCGGGCCGATGGCTGATTGTGGCATATCTGCTGGTGCGATGGTGGCCGCCTGAAGCTCTGAGATCGCTGGCGGCAATTCACGTTTCAGGGCACGGATGAACTCGGCACGGGTGACGACCTCGGCCGTGCCCTCCTTTTTCCGGCACACCAAGACGACCGAATTTGCGAGAGCATTGGTGCCAGTAGCAATTGTCCGGGCTGAGCGCTCCGTGCGAACGGGCCAAGTTCCAACAATCGCGTAGCCCGCTTCAATCACAGCCTGTAGGAAGGTTGCCCATCCAGTCGAACTCAGGCCGTCTTGCTCGACCTCGCTTTGCTTAAAGGCATAGTAGATTGTCGCAGGAAACGATGAAGACGATTGACGGGCGAGGCTGGATATCGCCGCCGTCATACCCGTCAGGAAATGCTCCTCAGCATTCGCTTTCCCGCCGTGTCGATAAGGTGTCGCGACCAACTCTTCTTCTTTAGGAACAGAAATAGTGCTTCCAAGATCAGGGTAAACATCCTTGATGTTACGCCTGAGCCATACATAGAAATAATCGGACAGATCAGCGTAGCCGATATTGTCGTAGTATGGCGGGTCAGTCGAGACGACTGCTCCATTCGGCAAACGCACATTCTGCGCGTCGTGCTGAATCTCAGTGCCGGCCGCGTTTGGACTTAGCCCGGAGAGAGCCTTCCAGACCCAATCAACGGCGCCGAGATAGTTTCCGGTACTATCGCTGAAGACATTACATTCAGCGAAATCCCAAGTCATCGGGATCGCCTGCCGAGCAAACGTGAAACGGATGAACTCCGATGACGACCATGTGGCGATCGAACTGCCAGCATCCGCAAGCCGGTCAATCGCAAACGACAGATACACGCTGACAGCTTCAGCGTAGGCTTTGGCACCTATGCCGCCATCGCGCAGCGGGGTCGGATCAGAAGAGAGCCCGGCGACCAATGCGTCGGTTTGAATCTGGGTTCGCGCTTTTTGGACCAGCTCGCTGAAGGTATTCAGCGCTACCAATTGTCGGTCCGTGAACAAGTCACCGAAGGTCGCCAAACCGTAGTCCACAGTCCAGAAATTCCGTGGATCGTTCGGCAAACTGGTTCCCGGTTTCCACTCCGGTTTTGCCGAAAAGGCCAGACGCTCGTGCGCCTCTTCAGGTGTGACATACGCCCGGCCACGATTGCCTTCCGCAACAATCGCGATCAGCGTCTGACCCATGTTGCCAGCGCGGCCATTGCTTTTCACATAGTCAGGAGTGATCGCCGTATCCGACATAAGGCAGCGGAAATTCGCACCGCGACCGGCCTTGGTACCGTCCTTGGCAGCAGAGAGTTCGGCCTTTGTGCCGCCGCGCCTGATGCGATAGGAGATAGTCTTCGCCTGCTTGTTGACAATCGGCTCTACCCACGTTTCCTTCCCGGCCTTGGTGCTGAGCAGGAAGCTCGATGCGATCGGGACCTGCACGTTGGAGAAGGCAGGATCGGGGCTAGGCACCGTTCGTGCCCAGATCCAGGCGATCACCGTCCCCTTGCCGCCGCCATGCTCCTTCGGCAAGTCCACCTGCGGGTAGAGATGCCCGATGCGTTCCCACGCCTTCTCGCGCATCCACTCGCCATAATATTTGACGTCCTCCGCTAGGCCCTCAGCGTTGCGATAGAATTGCCGATCCTTCACGCCGGGATGGATCGGCTCCTTGTCCTTGAACTTCGGCGGGATCTCGATCATCGCCTTGCCGATCATCACCGCGACCGGGTTCAGGTCCGAACCATAGGCAGGCAGGCCGAGGCGCTGCGCCTCCAGCGGGATTGACCCGCCGCCCGAGAACGGATCATAGACCGGGGGCAGTTCGCCGCCGCAGCTCTTGCGGATTTCAGCGCGGGCGCGTTCCAGTACCTCCTCGTTGGTCGAGTTCTCCCACTTCACCAGGTCCTCGATGATGGCGAACAACCGCTTGCGCTCGGCCTCCTGCGCCTCGGGCGTCGGGAACTTTTCAAGGTCGCTCGACGGATCATCGACAAGCTGAGCGAACAACACGGCCCGGCACGCAGCCAACGGCCGTCGCGCCCACCACAGATGCAGCGTGGACGGGTGTCCATGTCGGATCGATTTTTCGCGTGCGGAGGCGGCGTTGATCGCTTCGAGCGGGATCGCAACCTCGATCAATTTCTTCTTGGTGTTAGTCGTCGAGGTCATAAACAAGCCTGTACGTTGCGGGATGAATGGTCAGTTCGCCGCCGTCGCGCAGTGTGCGCAGGCGAGCGCCCGTCATCTCGACGGGACCACCCTCCGGGTTGATGAGAATGAATGAGTAGAGTTCCGGCTTCTGGTCCAGCAGGCCCCAGACGTCGGCTTCGAGCTGGAGCGGTTCGTGCTCCAGGCAGTGGTCCTTGGGGTAATAATGCCGCAGGATCTCGCCACCGGCCGAGCGACGCTCCCACGGAAAGCGCGCGCCATTGGCGCGGCCTATCCAGCTTCCGTCCGCATGGAAGAAACGATCCTCGCCATCGGCCTTATAGCCCTGGGCCGCCGCAAATCTCGCCATGACGCTCGGACGGGGCGGTTTGGGCGCGGCGCGGGGCCTGGTCGCCAGCTCCGTTTCGATCAGTTTACGGTCGGGCTCCCCCGTGGGCAGCGTGGGTACAGGCTGCGGCGTGGCTTCGTCTTCCGCCGTGAGTAGATCAGCCACGCCTGTCAGCTCGGCATCACTCTGCGCGTCTTCGGCAACCTGATCGACGCCGTCGTCATCGCCGGGTTCAGCAACGGGCTGCGTCGCCACCGTCGGTGCGACAACAATATGCTCCGGACTAAGCGTGAAATTCTCTTTGAGATATTCCCTGATGTCCTCCGGCGAGCGCTCGAACGCATAGGCCAGCGCCGCGCGAATATCCGAACTCAGGTTCCTGCCGATCTCTTCCGGCACCCGCTTGGCGAGCTTGGCCTTGGACAGCGGGCTGACAAACAGCTTGCGCTCGAGCCATAGAATGTCGGTGAGCCGCGCGGTGCCAGCCGGGACTCCATCGAGATACGGAACGACCTCCAACTTTGGGGTCTGGACCCAGCTCGTCGCAGCGATCGCCTCCGCCAGCGCCCGCACACGCTCGGTCTCGCCGGCGTCGGCAAGCTCAATCCGTCCGAGTTGATTTCCGAACGCGGTGAGCCAGGCGCGGCGATCTTCCATGCCGGCCAGCAGCGACGGCTGATTGAAGTGTTCCTCGACAAGGTCCGAAAGCGCCGGCAATGCCGAGAATGGCGGCGCCTGCACGACTTCTCCCGATAGCCGTTGAAAATCGGCGGTCTTGCGCTTGACCCATTCGTGCAAGTGGCTCCACCGGAACAGGGTCTGCATGCTCAGGCCATAGGCGAGCGTCTCGACCGGCGCCCACTCGCCCACGAGGTTCAGCCAGTGTCCGCACTCATCCCAGATGCGCGTGGGGTAACGGACCAGCAGGGTGCGAACCCGCCGGGCGTCGTCGGCCGACAGCCCCTTTCCCGAGGCCAGTGTCCCGAGCCATTGCAACGCCAGATCCGCCGATGGGCGATCGGCGACACCGACACGATGCCACAGGCTGAGATCGAGCACCGACGCGCGCACGACCGCAGCGCCGGGAACATCCTCCTCGTCCGCTGTCAGGAATACACCGCCGGACGTCACCCACGTCCCGTCCTGGGCGAGGATCAGCTTCTCCGTCTTGAAGGCGGCTCTGATGTTCTGTGCGTCGGCGGTCGAGCACCCGTCGAGCATCTGATCGAGGCGGCGATACCATTTCTCAACCTCATAGGCCGGAGCCTTGTCGGATTTGGCCAGGGCGCGCAGCCGGTCGAGCAGACGCCCGGGACCGCTCGGGGTGCTGCGGACGCCGAGAAGGTCGAGCAGCGGGCGGGTGGTTTCGCGATCGACCAGCCCATGCACAAAGGGCTCGACATCGATCAACGCCTCCGTTTCCGGCGTCCTGCGCACGAGATCCGCCGGAAGCTGGACCATGTTGCGGGTATCGGGAAGGCAGGGCTTGGCCCGCAGCTTCAGCAACCAGTCGGTCAGTAGGCGCTCTGATGAAATCGATCGCGTGGACCCGGTGGTCGCAACCTGCAACAGCCGAGCGCTGACGGCCCGCGACCAATAAGTGTCGCGCTGATCCAGTATCTTGCCGACGATCTTCGTCCAGATGCCTGCGTCCGTCTTCGCCAGCACCTCCCAATGCCGCCAATAGTCCGCAGGGAAATCCCAGTCCTCAATAACGAACTGGTTGGTGACATAGGGATAGTAGAGCGCGCTGCGGGCGCCGCGCGCCTGCGCTTCCGCTGTGAGTTGCTGTCGCCCGTAAAGGCTCTGCCGCTTCTGGACCAGGGGTGCCATCGTCTGAAGCCCCGAACGGCCAGACGACACCCAGCGCAACCAATCCTCCCGCGTGCAGGATTTGAAACTCGCGACATAGTCGCCATGCAGAAGTTGCGTCTTTCGGACCGCCTCCGGCAGCAACTCCTCCAGCGCGCCATTTTCGTCGAACAACACGCTCTTACTGATCACCCGCAGTGTTCGGTCAGCGCAGGCATATCGGAAAGAGTCGCCGATCGTGACACCAAGCTTGGCCGCGATCTGGGCAAGCTGGACGCACTCGACGAGTTTCGCCTGACCGGAACCGAAATAGTCGGCGGCGACCCGCTCGATCACCGCGTTGACGTCGCTCGTCCCGTCGAGACCGATCTCCTCCAGCACCGCGAAGGCCGCCTCGACGGGATCGTTGCGGCTTCCGCCCTCCGCCTTGTCCCGGCGCTGATCGGCGAGGAATCGAGTCCAGTTCTGGTTGAGGACGATCAGATGGCTGGCAAGGAATTCCCAATCTTCCTCCGATTGAAGCAACTTCTTTTCACCGAGCCGGACGATCTCCGACGTCGCGTAGAGCACCTCCTTGCCCTGCACGGGCACGATCCGCAGGGCGTCGGCATCATGGCACTGCCAGCCCGTCACCTCTGGCGCGATATAGGTCCACAGGTTCAGAAGATGGCGCCAGGTCGCAGGTTTCGGCAGATGCTTGCTGCGCAGACGCTCAAGCAAGTCCGACTTCGAGAACTCCTCGATCAACCCCCAGTGAACGAGCTTGGTCCGGTTCTTGGCTGAGACATGTTGGCAAAGCGCCGGCCGGGACTTGGTATCGAGCAGCGCCATCGCTTGGTCCGCCGGCCAGATGTCAAAGATCTGCCGTGGTACGGTGATCGCGGCCTTGGCCTCGACCAGGCCCCCCTCCTCGGTCAGGAGGATCGATTTGCCTTCTACGGCGGCGTCGAACGCCAATTCGACGATCGCGCCACATGCCCCCTCGAGCGTAGCGGCCTCTCGATCAACGTCCGGCAGCAGACCGTAGGCGTCCGCCCGGTCCTGCGAGCCGGTCTTCGTCTGCTCCAGCCACTCCATCATAGCGCTGGCGGCTAACTCTCCAGCGCGGTTCAGGAGCCAGCGATTGGTTGGCGAGGTCTCCGGATCCTTGATCTTGAGACGTGCCGGATCCTGGATGAAGGGCGCATTGCAGGCGAAAGGCAGCGCCGTTTCGACGCCGGTCGGCAGCACGACATAGAGGCGGCCCTTCGCGCCCAGCACGATCTCCACCCGGCAGGGCGGGAAATCACCACCATCCTCGGCCCCCAGCATCCGCTCCTGGCGGATCTCGCCGAGCGCTTCCGACGGAAAGGATTCCTCTCCCGAACGCACGAGGAGCAAGGGATCTTCGGCTTTCTGATCCAGGGCCATCCATTCGCTCTCCGCGATGGGGCCGGGTCCGAGACTCTGCCAATGCACCTCACTATCGCCGATCTGAAGGCGACGGATCTTCTTGAAGAACAGCAACGACACGGGGCTCTTCTGGGCACCATTTGTTCTCCCCGGCTTAGTCCGGGGAGATCCAGCAAGCGGCTGGTTTTACAGCATAAAATCATCGAAAATCGCTGGCAACCGTCCGGGTTGATCCAGCCGTATTCAGTCAAAGAGACACGAAAAGAGTCTCTTTTTGTGACTGCTGGATCGCCCGGGGAAATCCGGGAACACGATGATGCTGACACAACTCAAGATCACCTCCGCGAAACCCAAGGCAAGCCCCTACAACCTGTCTGATGGCCAAGGGCTGGCCCTCGTCATTCAGCCCACTGGCTCCAAGCTGTGGCGCTTTCGATATCGGTTCGCCGGGAAGGCGAAGACCCTGCACCTTGGGCCATGGCCTGGCACTTCGCTGGCCGATGCCCGGGAAAAATGTCGCGAGGCGCGCAAGTCCATAGATACGGGCCTGGATCCGGTCCTGGAGAAGAAGCGTGCGAAGGTCACTGCCCGGTACGCCAATGCCACGACCTTCAAGGAAGTCGCGCAGGAGTATCTGGAAAAATGCGAGCGAGAGGGACGCGCAACCGTAACCCTCGACAAACTTCGCTGGCTGTTAGGGTTGGCATATCCGCTGATCGGTACACACCCCATCAGTTCCATCACACCGACAGAGGCACTTGCCGTACTGCGGAAGGTCGAGGGGACAGGCCGTTATGAGAGCGCGCGCCGCATGCGGAGTGTCCTGAGCCGTGTGTTTCGGTACGGTATCGCGACCGCGCGTTGCGATCGCGATGTCGCCGCCGATCTGCGCGGTGCGTTGACGACCCCAAAGGTTCAGCATCACGCGGCTGTCACCGACCCCCTAGAGGTCGGCCTCCTGCTCAGGACTATCGACACCTATACAGGCCAGGAAGCCACACGAATGGCTTTGCGACTATCTGCGCACTTGTTCGTCCGTCCGGGCGAATTGCGTCAGGCAGAATGGAGCGAGATCGACTTCGAGAAAGCGGTCTGGATCATACCGATCGAGAAAATGAAGATGCGCCGCCCGCACAAGGTGCCGCTGTCACGTCAGGTGCTGGCGATGTTCGAGGAACTGCGCGAAGTTTCTGGCCACCGACAGCATCTGTTCCCCTGCATGGGTAGTCCAAGGCGCCCCATGTCCGAGAATTGTGTCAATCAGGCCCTTCGCCGATTGGGCTATGCCACCGATGAGATGACAGCTCACGGATTCCGCGCGATGGCGGCAACCCTTCTCAATGAGATGGGGCAGTGGAACCCCGACGCGATTGAAAGGCAACTGGCACATCAGGAAGCATCGTCGGTTCGCCGAGCTTATGCCCGCGGTGAATATTGGGACGAGCGCGTTGCCATGATGCAGCACTGGTCCGACTATCTCGATGACCTGCGGCAGGCTGCCGATACGGTCAGAGAGCCGAGGCCTGTCCGCAAAAAGCCCGGCACGCGGAAATCGAATGCCGGGCGTCCTCGTGGTCGGCCGAGGAAATAAGAAACTCACATCCTGCAAGGCGCGCGACATATGTGTCGCCTTGCAGGATGTGCCCGCTTAGATCATTCGTTCTGAGACGTCAGCGCCTTCAGGCTCGCATATTGTATCAATGTTGCCCGGCCGACTTTCACGACATCGAGATCGCCGGACTGGATGAGTTCGTAAATGCGGGATCGGCTGATGCCCGTGATGCGAACGGCGGTGGCGATGCGAACCGTCAGTGGCTCGAGCTTTTTCTCCCAGCCGCGCTTTATCATTTTTGCCCCCGAAGCGCCGCTTCACGGGCGCGGACAAAGTTGCGGTCGCCTTCAAGGAAGGCCGTGAGCATGGCAGGAACGAGGTCGGCAACCGGCTCCTCGACGCCATAGGTGCTGGCGTAAAGGCCCGCATAGGCCTGAAGAGCCGACTGCAGGTCGGGCGTGATGATGATCGTCAGCTTGACCGGGGTGCGGTCGGGCAATCTTGCCAGTTTCAAATCTGCCATAATGCCTCCTTCATTGGCGCCAAGGCGCGAGGATCAGATCCTTGTGAACCACCAACCGCACGGTCGCGCCGGGCCGGATGGTTATCGTCGGCTGGATGTTGAGGTTGCGCGACGTGAGTTGATCTCCGGCCCGCGACACGTTCTGCTGCGTCGATTGCCGGATCGCCTGGACGAGATCGCTCTCGCCTGTGATGGTCAGCTCCGATCCCACCCCGAGCAGGCTCGCCAGAGCCACGCCCTTGAGCAGCGCCCAAGTGTGGAAATCCACCTTGTCCTGAAGCCCGGCATAGCCAGAAGCGTCAGTGGCCGGGACATTGTCGATCCGCAGCGAACTGCCGTCTGGCAGCATGATCCGCTGCCAGACGACCAGTGCCCGCTTCTGTCCGAATGCGACGACGCTATCGTAGCTGCCGATGAGACGCGATCCCTGCGGAATGAGCAGGATGCGGCCTGTAGGGCTGTCGAATACATGGGCCGTCACCTGTGCCGTCACCAGCCCGGGGAGATCGGACCGCAGCCCGGTAATGAGGCTTGCCGATATGACGCTGCCAGCGGAAAGCAGATAGGGCGAAGGCGCGGCGGTAAGCTGATGCGGGTTAGTGTCGCCACTTTTGTCGAGCGTGCCGACGAACGCTGCCTTGCGGCCCTGCGCGTTCGGATCACGGTCGAGATCAAGCTGCGTCGTCGTAGCGGTCGCCTCGGTGGGCGCGGCAGTCTGCAGTGTGATCTGCGCATCACTGCCAGCTGGCGTGGTCCGTCCTTGCACCAGCAGACCGGACTCCCGTGCTGCCTTCAGCTCGGAGAGCTGACGTTCACGCTCCTGCGCCGCATGCTGGGCATTGGTATCCGCTTCGGTGCCGACACCGGCTTCGGTCGCCATCGCTCTCTGATGGGCGAGGATCGGACGTCCCAGATCGCCGGGCAATGGCGGGCCGAGCCGAGGCGCCTCACCATAGCTGGCGGGCAGACCATTGAGAGCATCGGTCGAAGGGCGATTGCCCAGCTCCGACAGTTCCCGGGGCTCGGTCATCGCCGAGAAGACACGCGGCTTCAGCGCGACCCATGCGACCGCCATCAGGCTGACAGAACCCAGTGCCGCGATCGTGATGATAACGCCGCGACGAAACCGGATCGCGCGCGCGGGCTTGGCACGGATGGCCAGTGTTTCCGGGTCGATCTTGGCGGTGGGAGAGGTGACGGCCTCGCTCATGAGCGCTTGCCCTTCCGACCCACGCTCCCGTCAGCAACGCGATCGATCCTTACGATCTGGGGCTTTCTCGTCCCGAGCCGCAGTTCGGCCACGTCGAAGATGCGGTCGATGACATAGAAGCGCCCACGCACACGGTAGTTGACCAACTCGGCTTCGCCGGACGGCCCGATGATGAACAGCGGCGGGGCTTCGCCGACCGCGATGCTGGCGGGAAACTCCACGAAGGTCTGCCGACCATCGTCGAACGCGCGCAATGGTCGCCATGCGGGTCGGTCACCGCTGACCGCATAGTCGAAGTGGAGACTGTCGACCGCCAGGCCTTCGGCGACCGGCGCCGTGGCGGCGGATTGCTCGGCCGCCTTGCGCAGGGCGATCAGCTGGTCGGCCGGATAGGTCCAGGAGAGCGCGGCCATTGCCGTGCGGGATGTCGCGGTCAGCTGGAGGTGATAGCTGCGGCGGTCGGTCGTTACGACGAGGTTGGTCGCAAGGCCGGCGGCAAATGGCTTCACCAATATATGCGTGCGCTTGTCAGCCCCTGTGCCGCTGGTGGTATCGCCGATCACCCAGCGCGCCGTATCGCCAGCTGCGACCGCGATCAGCGTTTCTCCCGCCTGCAAGGCGATATCGGTCACGGCGCCGGGCGCGGTATAAACCTGATAGATCGCGCCATCGCTGAACGGGAATAGCTGAACCGCGTTCACAAAGGCCTGTGCCTGCGGCTCCTGCGTCGCCGCGCGGTTGGCTGCAGCTACGCGAGCGACATTGGGGCTCACCGGCTTTCGGAGGGCCACACGGCGAACAGGCCGCTTCGGCGTCGGAGCCGTGATAACCGGAGCAACCATCGTTGCCGGAGATGGCGGCGCTGCCTGTTGGGCCGCTGCTGAAATGGGCGCAAGGGCGATAGCCAATGCCGCGAGGATGATTTTCATAGGCGTGCCTCCTTGGCGGGCTGCGCTACGGCAGCGTTGTCGGGATCAAGGGGTGAGCCGAGCGGCAGCGCGGTCGGGGCCGCTGGCGCGATCGGCGCGGAGGGCTTCATCTGCGCGGGAGGATCAAGCTCGCGGCTCCAGTCGATCGCATCGACATAGACACCGAGGGGGTTCTTCCTGAGCGTGTCGGCATTAACCGGTGCCTTGATCATGACGGTCAGGATCGCGGTCCAGCGCGAAGTCCCCGCCTCGGCCCCGCGCTCATAGGCGGTCTCGGTCCATTTCACCTGAAAGGATCGGTCCGACGCCCGCACCACGCTCGTTACCTGCACCGACACGGTTCGCTCGCCGATGGCGGCGAAGGGATTGGCCCCGCGCGCATAGTCACCGAGAAACTGACTGCCCCGCTTGGTGGTGAAGTCATAGGCTTCAAGCCAGTTCTGCCGCACCAGCACCGGGTCGAGCGATCGGCCCCGGACATTGGCGATGAACTTCGAGAGGTGCCAGGCGACCTGTGGGTCGGTCGGCTGGTATCCTGCTTCGGCTTCGGTGATGGCGCGGGCCTCGCCGAGCCGGTCGACCTCTATGACATAGGGCGTGACCCGGCTCTGGAGGGACTGGCAGACGAGGCCAGCCGACAGTCCGCTGGCGAGAGTGAGGCACCCAAATGCCATCAGTCGCCAGTTGCGGGCCTGCACCCGCGCAGACCCGATCCGCTCATCCCAGAGTTGCCCGGCACGCTGGTAAGGCGTCTCCGGCTCCGGGGTCTGCCCATAGCGCTGGGTAGCGCGCTTGAAGATCATCTAGTCGTCCCTTTCCTTGATGTCGGGGGTGGCGGAAGCGCCGCCACGGTCGCCTTGCTGGATCGTATGCAGCGCGATCTGGCGGTGATGACGGGCGGTCTGCTGGCCGCGCATGGCGCGAGCCCAGGCGGGCACAGCGCCGTCGTCGCCCGATGGTGCTGACTGGCTACCGCTATTGCGATTGAGCGCGTTCCAGGCTGCGGCCCGGCCTTGCGATGCGGCTTCACCAAGCCCGAGGGCGCTCGAAGCCCGGTCACGGGCCGCATTGCCTGCGGCGCGCGCCACGCCGCCAAGGCCAGCAGTCATCGTCGGCTCCGGCGCGGCTTCCTTGCCGAGCGAATACGCCGTCGATGCTGCCGACCCCATCGACGTCCCGGCCCGCACCGCGCCAATCGCCGTGCCGCCCAGAGCACGCGCGCCACCAATGGCCGCGCCGCCAGCCACCATGCCGATCCCCGCCGCGCCAACGGCGGTGCCGAGCGCAGCGCCCGCGCCAAGTTGCGGAGCGCCAGCGACCAGCCCGGAGGCTATACCGGGAGCAAAGATGCCAAGGCCGAAAATGGTGAGGCTGGCGAGCATCAGGCTCATCGCCTGTCCAACGTCGGGTTCCTGCCCCTGCAGTGCAGTCGTGAATTCGGTGAAGAAGTTCGAGCCAATGCCGACGATGACGGCGAGCACCATCACCTTGATGCCCGATGACACGACGTTGCCGAGTACCCGCTCGGCGAGGAAGCTGGTGCGGTTCCACAGCGCGAACGGCACGAGGATGAAGCCGGCCAGCGAGGTCAGCTTGAACTCGATGATCGTCACGAACATCTGCACCGCGAGGATGAAGAAGGTGATGATGATGATCGCCCAGGCGAACAGCAGCACCGCGATCGTCAGGAAATTGTCGAAGAAGGTCGTGAACCCCATAAGTTCGGAGACTTGTTCGAGCAGCGGCCACGCTGCCGAAAATCCGGTGCTTGCGAGATGGCCGGGCTTCAGCAGGTCGGCGGCCGACAATGTGCCGCCACCAGCGGTCAGGCCCGCCTGCGCGAAGGACCGGAAGATGATGTCGGCGAGCGTCGAGAAGCTGTTCAGGATGAAGGCGAATGCGCCGACATAGAGGATCTTCTTGAGAAAGCGGCCGATGACATTGTCTTCGCCGCCCATCGCCCAGAACAGCCCGGCCAGCGTGATGTCGATCGCGATCAGCGTAGCCGTCAGGAAATGCACATCGCCACCGAGGAGGCCGAAGCCGGCATCGATGTAGCTGATGAACGCCTGCATGAAGCGGTCGATGACATTGAGATCGTTCACGGGCTGGGATGTCCTGGCAGAGGGAAAGTTGCCGCGAGGCGGAGCCGGGGAGTGAAGCCCCGCCCCGCGGCGAGCAACGACGGCAAGGCGAAGCCGTCGTCGCCCATCCGGCGGCGCTATCGGGGCGTGTAGGCCGAGCCGGAACCGAGGAACTTCGTGGTGGCGGCGCGGGCATCGATCTGGGCCTGCGCGCGGCGGGCCTGCTCGATCGTCTCGGCGCGATATTGCGCGGCCATCATGTTCTGAATCTGGAACTGCTGCTTGGCCGTCAGCGCCAGCAACTGGTTGGTGGCCTGCTGAGCCTGCAACGATCCTTCAGCGCCCTGGCTCTTGGCCACGATCGCCGACAGGGTCTGGGCATCGGCAGCGACATTCTCGACGACCTGCGCCTGCACCGTCATGGTCTGCTGATAAGCGGACATTGCCGTATCGAGGCGACTGCGCGCTGCGATCACCTGCTCATTGGTGCGCAGCGCAGAGGAGAAGGCTTTCGGGAAAAGCTGGCTGAACTGCTGGTCGAGGCCAGATACCTGGAATCTTATGCCCTGAGCCTGGCCCATCAACTGGTCGACCTGCCGGAGGGTCTGGGTCAGCACCTGCAACTCGGGGAAATCGATGGTCGTCAGATTCTTTGCCTGATTGATCAGGCTGTTCGCTTCGTTCTGCAGGGACTTGATCTGGTTGTTGATCTGCTGAAGTGTGCGCGCGGCGGTCAGGATGTTCTGGCTGTAGTTGCTCGGATCGAACACAGTGAGGGCCTGAGCGGGCGTCGCTGGCAATGTCAGGCAGAGGGCCAGCGAACCGCTGGCAGTGAGGGCGAGGGCACTCGCGATAAGATGTTTGTTGATTGAAAATTTGCGATGGGCGAACACAGGAAGACTCCTCGATCAGGGAGCCATATTTTTCTTCATTTGAGAGACTGGCGGCAGAACCTCTCTGGTGACGCCGTGTACTGTTTCAGTGCCACAGGCACAAATAGCCCGATCAGCGGGCATGACTTGGTCGGAGACACAACTGCCGTTCTTAGGACATTTTCCGAACCGCAGTTTTGTCAGGCGAGTAAGCATGTCCTCATCGTCGATCCGTCCAGCGCGGCAATTTCCGCTCCGAACTATCTGCTCCGTTGCGTGGGGGCGCCGTTTGGCTATGTTCCCTTGAGAGAGGGGGAGATATGCGCATCGATTTCGTTGAGGTTGCCAATTTTCGGAAGCTGATTTCGACAAGAATTGGACTGTCGCCTGAAAAGACTGTGTTCGTTGGTGCGAACAATAGCGGGAAAACCTCCGCTATAACCGCGCTTCGTTACTTCCTTGTCGATTGGGAGCGCTCGAGTTTCTGCTTCAACGACTTCACTCTTTCGCACTGGCCGGCCATTAATGCGATGGGCGAGAGCTGGGAGGATGCGCATGTCGCGGAAGCGGCGCTGCCGGCGCCAGCTTGGGACGAAGTCCTGCCATCGCTGGATGTCTGGCTCCACGTCGAGGAGCATGAGGTTCACTACGTCCAGAAGATCTTGCCCACCCTTGATTGGGCAGGCGGGCGCCTGGGCGTCAGATTGCGCTATGAGCCGAATGGACTTGTAACGGTTTTGCGCCGGTCACCTGAGCGATTAGAGCTCGCAATAGGAGACCGACGAGATGATCAAGCATACAGAAGAGTTCAAGCATGAGGCGGTGCGTATTGCGCTAACCAGCAGGTTGCCTCGCGACCGGGTCGCATCGGATTTGGGGATAGGGAAGTCGACGCTGGGCAAGTGGGTGTCGCAGTATCGGCCCAGTGATCTGGTTTCAGCGCCGCAGGCAGATCTGGCACGTGAGAATGAACGCCTTCGCCTTGAGAACCGTGTGCTGCGGGAGGAGAGGGAAGTACTAAAAAAGGCCACGCAGTTCTTCGCGAGCCAAAGGCCGTGAAGTTCGCTTTTGTGCATAGCTGGCGGCACCGGTGGCCCGTTGAACTGCTCTGCCGTGTCATGCTTGTCAGTGAGCGCGGCTATCGATCCTGGCGCTCGCGACCGATCAGCCAACGTGCGCGCACGGATATGAAAGTGCTGGCACATATCCGGGAACAGTATCGCCTCAGCCTTGGCAGCTATGGTCGTCCGAGGATGACGATGGAGTTGAAAGAGGTGGGGCTTTATGTTGGCGAACGCCGTGTCGGGCGCCTAATGAAGATCAACGGGATCAAGCCCGTTCGCACACGCAAGCACAAGGTTACGACTGACAGCCACCATCGTCTCGGCGTCGCGGCAAACTGGCTGGACGGTAATTTTGCCGCCGATGCCCCCAACCGGAAATGGGCGGGCGACATCACCTATATCTGGACGTCGGAAGGCTGGCTCTACCTTGCCGTCATTCTCGACCTGCATAGCCGTCGCGTCGTGGGCTGGGCAGTCAGCGACAGGATGAAGAAGGACCTGGCAATCAGGGCGTTGGATATGGCGGTGCGCCTGCGCCAGCCTCCAGAGGGCTGCCTTTTCCATTCGGACCGCGGCAGCCAATATTGTTCTTACGATTATCAGAAGAAGCTGCAGGCCTATGGCCTGCGTCCATCGATGAGCGGCAAGGGTAATTGCTATGATAACGCCTCTGTCGAGACGTTCTTCAAAAGCCTGAAAGCCGAACTCATCTGGCGCCAGAGCTGGCCAACGCGGCGTCAGGCAGAAGCTTCCATCTTCCAGTACATCAATGGCTTCTACAACACCCGTCGCCGCCATTCATATCTGGGCGGCATCAGCCCGCTCGCGTTCGAAGCCAAGGTGGCATAATGAGATAGGTGACCGGCACAAAACCGTTACAAGTCCAGAAGGATGGGGAGCAGCTTCAGAAAGACTATCTAAGTGCCCGCAGCGACGCGCGTAAGCTGCAAGCCGCCGGAGCAGCACTCGCGCAGGAGAAAGGCGAATCGCCGGAAAACTTCCAGGTCGCTATCTGGCCCCAGTCTCTGGTCGAATTTCTGCAGCGTCGTGTCTCGAGTTATTTCGGGGTCAAAACCTATGTTCTCGACCCGGCAGCCTGCGTCGAACCCGAACACGGGCTGGCACGACCTCAGCAGCTCCTAGGTGCCGACCCGATCGACGGTGACCCCTTCAAGGGCCTGATCCGTATTCACGAGATCAGTGCCCAACGCGGTTTCGGGCATGCAGGTGAGCAGGTGAACACAGAGGGCGAGACGAGCGCGAGCAGCGCGACCTCGCGGCGGCTGTCGGTGCAGCTACGCCAATATTACTCGCGTCATCTTGACCCGTATGAAAATCCGGATGCTCAGGATCTGCTGGCGCTGAGGGCAATCGAGGAAGCGCAAAAAGCGTTCAACCTGCGGCTGACCGACGGTTTCAAGAATCCCCTCACCGAGATGGACACGCTTGGATATCCGGGGGTCACCGACCCGAAGCTCAGTATTTCGACGCGCATCCGACCCGTCGAGGGCTTGAACCACGACGCAGCGGTGCAGTTCGTCGTTCCGATGCAGGACGGCGACAATTCGGTCGATCTTTTTCTGCCCGAGGATTCGAATGGCCTCGGCTACCAGAACCTGATCTCGATGGTCTTCAGACTGATGGCGTTCCGCGACAGCTGGATGCGGGTCGGCAAGGCGCAGCACAAGGCTGCCGAAGACGACATTATCGCCCCGTTGCACCTCGTCCTGATCGAGGAGCCCGAGGTGCATTTGCACACGCAGGTCCAGCAGGTATTCATTCGGCAGGCGTATAAAATCCTGCGCAACCATGAGCTATTGCGTGCCAATCCAAATTTTGTGACCCAGATGGTCGTAAGCACGCACTCAAGCCACATCGCGCATGAATGCAAATTCGAGTCGCTCCGGTATTTCCGGCGACTACCCGGAGGGCAAAAGACGATCCCAACCTCCTGCGTCATCAATCTGGAAAACGCGTTCGGCGGTGACCTGGATACCAAGCGGTTTGTTACACGTTATCTGAAGGTCACCCACTGCGACCTGTTCTTTGCCGACGCCGCGGTTTTGATCGAGGGACCAGCGGAGCGTATCCTCGTACCCAGTTTCGTGAATTCCCATGCCGAGTTCGCGAAGCTGTCGGAAAGCTATATTACTTGGCTGGAAATCGGCGGCAGTCATGCGCACAAGCTGCGCAGTCTGATCGAGAAGATCGGGCTCACCACGCTGGTCATCACCGACATCGATTCCAAGGATGCCGATGGTGACACCGCGGCGCCTGTGCGCGGTGCTGCGCACACGTCCGGCAACTACACCCTGCGCAACTGGTGGCCGGCCATCAGCGATCTAGACGCCCTTCTGGACAAGCCCGAGGCTGAGAAGGAAAAAGCCTATGACGCCGAACGCTTCAAGCTCAGAATTGCTTATCAGTGCCCGGTCGAAGTAGAATTCAAGGGAACGACGACCGAGGCTCTTGCCTACACCCTCGAGGATGCGATCGTGGTCAGCAATCTCGACCTGTTCGCCGACCTTCCCGGGGCCGGGCTGATTGCGAAGTTTCGGGGAGCGATCGCCGATAGCGCCGATTTTGCTGCGCTCAGCGCCGCAATGAAGCAAGCGCTGAAGGGCGGGAACAAGGCTGAATTCGCGCTGGACTTGCTTGAGATCGAGGACCCCAGCGACCTTAAGCCGCCGCATTACATCCGAGAAGGCCTCCTCTGGCTCGGTACGCAGCTCGAACGGAAAAAGGCCGAACTGGGCCTTGCCCAAATCCTCACGCTCGATCCCCCGTCGGATGAAGCGCCGGCACCCGAGATGCCAGAATGACCGATAGCACTGCCTTCTCGAACGTCACGCTCGATGACGATGTCGAGAGCCAACTCGCGACCTATCTCGACCTGGATCACCCACAGAGCTTTTTCATGTTCGCGGGCGCGGGCTCGGGGAAGACGCGGTCACTGGTAAATGCGCTTCGCCATGTCGCGGACAAGTATCGCGACGTCCTGCGGTTGCGGGCGCGCCATGTCGCTGTAATCACTTACACCAATGCGGCTTGCGATGAGATCACGCGCCGGCTCGAATATGATCCGCTGTTTGTGGTGCGCACGATCCATAGCTTCGCATGGATGCAAATTCAGAACTTCAATGCCGACATCCGTGTGTGGCTTCGGACCAATTTGCAGACTGACATCGAAGCCCTGATGATCGAGGAGGAGAAGGGGCGCGCCGGCACGAAAGCTTCGGCCGCGCGCCAGATCCAGATCGAATCGAAACAAAAGCGGCTCGGTCGTTTGGACGAGATCAAGGTCTTCACCTACAATCCGAGCGGAGACAATCGCGAACGAAACGCCCTGAATCATGCTGAGGTCATCAAGATTTTCTCGGCATTCCTGCTCGAAAAATCACTTATGCAACGCATGTTCGTGGAAAAATACCCGTTCCTGCTGATCGATGAGAGCCAGGATACGAGCAAGACGCTGATCGAAGCGCTGTTCGCGGTCCAGCAGGCGCATGCCGATCGCTTCTGCCTCGGGCTCATCGGCGACACCATGCAGCGCATCTACCTCGACGGGAAGGAGCAGATCGAACGAGATATCCCGGAAGGCTGGGCGTTTCCAGAAAAGCGCCTCAATCACCGAAGCTCACATCGCATCGTTCGCCTTATCAACGACATCCGTGGTGGCGCCGATACGCACAAGCAGGAACCGCGCGACGATGCCGGTGAAGGTTGGGCTCGGCTGTTCGCCTTCTCCAGCGACCTTGACGACAAACCTGCCGCCGAGGACCGAGTTCGCGCCTATATGGCGTTGCTGACCAATGACGATGCTTGGAATGACCCGGCAGCATGCAAGGTTCTGACGCTTGAACATCACATGGCAGCTAAGAGGATGGGGTTCGAGCCGCTGTTCGAGGCACTCGCCTCGGTTGACGAGTTTCGTACCAGCTTTCTGGACGGCAGTTTTCCGGCCACGCGGTTTTTCACGCATTATGTGCTGCCACTGGTCTCTGCCCACCAACGTAACGACAAGTTCGCTATCGCGAAACTTGTCCGCGACGCTTCTCCTCTGCTGAGCAAGAACAATCTCAAGGGATCTGCGAGGCCCCTGGATCAGCTTCGACTGGCGCAATCCGCGATCGACAGTCTTCTAGCGCTCTGGACACCCGGAGAGCCCAACTGCGCTGCCGTGCTCGATAATGTTGCGGGCACCGGCTTGTTCCAAGTTCCGGAAAGCCTGAAAGCCGCGCTTGCCGCCCAGCGCATTGACGATATCGCGGAAGCCGAGGATGAGGCGGCCGATCCGGTCGGCCGGAACCTTGAGGCGATACTGAACTTCCTCGACTGCCCCTTTTCGGTCATTGCGCCCTATGCCGCGTATGTCGCGAAAGAAGCGGCGTTTGACACGCATCAAGGGGTGAAGGGGCTAGAGTTTGATCGCGTCATGGTACTGATGGACGATGGCGATGCCCGGGGGTTCCTGTTCGGCTATGAGAAGCTGCTGGGCGCGAAGGCACCCAGCGCGACCGATCTCAAAAATGCAGAAGAGGGCCGAGATTCGGCGATCGATCGAACGCGGCGACTATTTTACGTGACCTGTAGTCGCGCCAAATCTAGTCTGGCGCTGGTTGCCTATTCGGCTGATCCAGCGGCCGTAAAAGCGCATGTCGTCGCGGCCGGCTGGTTTCATGAGGACGAGGTCGTTCTTGCGTTGCCTGAAAATCCGCGGTGATCGAAACTAGACGTTCACTGACGTCGGGGTGAATGACAGGGTTTGGTCGCCACCTGCCTCCGCCTCGAACGCGCTGAAGTGATACAACGCGGTCTGGTGTCGATCAGTAGGTCATCCTACTATTATGCGCCTGTGGCCCCAACGGCCTGTTCGACAGCTTCACGATCAACATCGGCCGCCAGTTCGGCCTCAGCGCCACACGCCGTTTCTAAGGGAAGAGAACCAGCCCATGAGCTTCTGCGACACGATCTGGCAGGACGTCGCCCCGCTGCGCCGCGCGATCCTCGCCCAGCCCTTCCTTGCGGAGCTTGCCGATGGCTCGCTTCCGCCCGAGAGCTTCAGGCATTACATGCTGCAGGACAGCCTCTACCTTGCCGAATACGCTCGCGTGCTGGCGATCGCGGCCGCGAGGGCGCCCACAGCGGCGGGACGCCTCGAATTCTCGGACGGTGCCAAGGTCGCGGTGCAGGTGGAAGAGGCGCTGCACCAGGCCTTCTTCGTACAGTTCGGTGTCACCCCCGAAATGGGTCGGGAGGCCGAGGCGACGCCCGCGTGCCTTGGCTACACCAGCTACCTCGCCAGCCTTGCCGCAACGCGCAGCTACGAGGAACTGATCGCGGGCATTCTCCCCTGCTTCTGGGTCTATTGGGAAGTCGGCTGCGACATCAAGCCGCGCGCTGCCTCGCCCAATCCGTACGCAGCATGGATCGACACCTACGCTGCACCCTCCTTCGGCGAGGCAACCGATCGCGTTCGCGCACTGGTGGACGAAGCCGCCGACAATGCCACCCCGGCAACCCGCGCCGCCATGGCAACCGCCTTCCGCAACGCCACGCGCTACGAATGGATGTTCTGGGATTCCGCCTACCGGCGTGAGGTCTGGCCGATCTGAGCGGCGCCTTCGAGACTTCCGTTCAATTGGTATGTGTGGCCCAGGTCACCGGGCCAGTCGCCATTCTAACGTGACTTCCCATGGCGGAACCATCCACGACGGTCTCGTCACAACGACGAGCCACAATGGTCGCTTCTGTCACAAGCGGCCATTGGGGACGGGCGGACGAACGACCGAGATATGGTCGGAAATGCCTGAAGCACCTACTCAGGCGAAGCGAGCTATGCTGCTCTCAGAGGGACACGCTTTCACTCGTTTCGGTGGTTGGGATATTCTTGGCGCCTCCTACGCCAGTGAAATCCGCCAGCAGATCGGCGGCCCAGTCGAGATCAGAGGCGGTCAGGAGCCGCGCCGCGAAATCCGCCTGGCCGCCTTCGGTAAGCAGGCCATCTATCCGGGTCTGGCTGGCAGGATCAGATGCGCCGCACAGCGCGAGCGCGATCGGGCCAAGCCCAAGTTCGAACAGCCGGTTGCCGCGCGCTGATTGCAGATAATATTGCCGTTTGGGCGCAGCACGGCTGACCAGTTCGATCTGGCGATCGTTCAGGCCGAACCGCTCATAGGCTTCCCGGCTCTGCGGTTCGATCGCGCGATCGTTGGGCAGCAGGATGCGTTGCGGGCAGCTCTCGATGATGGCGGGCGCGATGCTGCTCGATGCAATATCGGCCAGGCTCTGGGTCGCTAACAGCACCGCGACATTCTTCTTGCGCAGCACCTTGAGCCATTCCCGGATCCGCGCCGCGAACAGCGGGTGGTCGAGGAAGATCCAGGCTTCGTCGAGAATCAGCAAGGTCGGCCGACCGTCGAACCGCTCTTCCAGTCGGTGGAACAGATAGGTCAGCACCGGGGCGACCACGCCCGCCTGATTCATCAGCGCCTCTGTCTCGAAGCATTGGACATCGGCAAAGGCCAGATGCTGCTCGGCCGCGTCCAGCAACCGGCCGTAAGGGCCATCAAGAGTGTAGGCTCCGAGAGCGGTACGCAGCGCATTGGACTGGAGTAACAGGGTGAGGCCGGTCAGCGTTCGTTCTTCCGGCGGCGCGGATGCCAGACTGCCCAGCGCCGACCAGACGGCATCCTTTATCTCGGGCGTGACGATGACCTTTTCATGGGTGAGTAATGCGGCGATCCATTCCGCTGCCCAGCTTCGTTCGGTAGCATCGTCGATCCGGCGCAGCGGCTGGAATGCCAGCGTCTCACCCGCGTCGGCGCCGAGCCCCAGCGCATGATGCGCACCGCCCATCGCCAACACGGCTGCCCGCGCGGAGAAGCCTTTGTCGAAGATATAGACCTGACTGTTCGCGTAGCGCCGGAACTGGAGTGCGATCAGTGCGAGCAGCACCGATTTGCCAGCGCCGGTCGGCCCGACGACCAGTATGTGCCCGACATCGCCCATATGGGTGGACAGGCGAAACGGAGTCGATCCGGCCGTGCTGGCATATAGCAGCGGCGGGCCGTTGAGATGGGCATTACGGGTCGGCCCGGCCCATACCGACGACAATGGCATCAGATGAGCGAGATTGAGCGTGTGGACCAGCGGCTGCCGGACATTGGCATAGGTCTGACCGGGCAGCGATGACAGCCATGCCTCGACCGCGTTCACCCCTTCACGGATGGTGTTGAAGCCCAGCCCGTTGATGATCCGCTCGACCTGTCGGACCTTGTCTTCCACCCTGGCGCGATCCGTATCGGAGACCGTGATCGTCGTGGTCAGATAGCCGAAGGCGACATGATCGCCGCCCAGCACCTGCAGCGCTTCGTCGGCATCGACCACTTTGTTGTCGGCGTCGCTGTCGAGCAGTTGCGACGGCTGGCTATACATCACTTCGCGCAGCAATGCGGTGATCGATTTGCGCTTGTTGAACCACTGGCGGCGCAGCTTCGTCAGCGCCTTCGTCGCATCGCTCTTGTCGAGCGCAATGAACCGCGTGACCCAGCGATAGCCGAAATCCTGATGATTGAGGGCATCAAGGATGCCGGGCCGGCTCATGTTCGGGAAGCCCATGACCGTCAGTGTGCGGATATGCGTGTCACCAAGACGGGGCTCCAGCCCGCCGGTCAGCGGCGTGTCTGCGAGCAGTGCATCAAGATAGATCGGGCTTTCCGGAACCGCGACTACATGCGGACGCGGAGAGATTGTCCCGTGGAGAAAGGTCAGCGTCTCACTGTCGTCCAGCGCCCGCACTTCCGGCATGAAGCTGGCGAACAGGTCCAGCGCGCGGTTGCTCGTCGCGACGAAGCTCGCCAACGCACCGCGCCAGTCGCGGCCGTTTTCTGCATCAGGCCGTTCGACCAGTGACCGGCCTGCCGCTTCGGCGGTGTCAGGCGTCGGCAGCCAGGTCAGCGTCAGATGGTAACGGCTCTCATAATGCTCACCTTCCTTAAGGAAGGCCGCGCGCCGCTCCTGATCGACCAGCCAGGAAGCCGCGTCCGGGAAATCGCTTTCGGGATAGGCATTGGCCTCCCGCCGCTCGGCATCGAAGAACAGCGCCCAGCCAGTGCCGAAGCGCTTGAGCACGTTGTTGGCACGGGCGCAGGCGGATACCAGTTCCCCTTCTGTGGCGGATTCAAGGTCGGGACCGCGAAATCGCAGCACCCGCAGGAAGCTGCCATCCTTGCTGAGGATGACGCCGGGCGCGACGAGCGCGGCCCAGGGGAGATGATCCGCCAGCCGGTCGGAGCGACGACGATATTCTGCGAGGTTCAGCACGCGAGATGGCCTTTCTGGCGAAGATGGCGGATCAGGACGGGCGCGAAGTCCGGATCACGGCGGGCGGCGAATACGGCGATGCTGTGCCCGATGGCCCACAGGGCGATGCCTGCGATCCACTGCTGTAGCCCGAGGCCAACGGCGGCGGCGATCGTCCCGTTCACGATCGCGATACCGCGCGGGGCGCCGCCGAGGAGGATCGGCGAACCGAGGCTCCCATGGATGGGAGCCTCGAAACCGGCCATATGGCCGCTGTTATGGTGCCCGCTGCCGGTCACGCGATCAGTGCCCCGCCGCCAAAGCTGAAGAAGCTCAGGAAGAAGCTCGAGGCCGCAAAGGCGATCGAGAGGCCGAACACGATCTGGATCAGGCGACGGAAGCCACCGCTGCTTTCCCCGAATGCGAGCGTGAGGCCGGTGGTGATGATGACGATCACAGCGACGATCTTGGCGACCGGCCCCTGGACGGATTCCAGCACCTGCTGGAGCGGCTCCTCCCACGGCATACCGGAACCGGCGGCCTGGGCAGTGGTCGCGAAGGCGAGGGTCAGGCCGATCGCGGCGCCGATGAGAAAGGTGGAGGCGCGATTTGGAATTCTGGCAAGCTGCATGGTCATTCTCCTTTGGGATGTGAGGGAGCGAGGAGGTCGGCGAGCGCGTAGTTGCCGGTATCGGGATCGAGACCGGCGACGCGCGTGATGCTGGCGATGCGGCGCTGAAGGCCCCGGCCCGAGATGAACACGATGATGTCGATCGCCTCGGCGATCAGCCGGCGCGGCACGGTGACGACCGCTTCCTGCACCAGCCCTTCGATCCGGTAGAGCGCGGACATCGCGCTGTTGGCATGAACGGTCGCGATGCCACCGGGATGCCCTGTGTTCCATGCCTTGAGCATGTCGAGCGCTTCGGGGCCGCGCACCTCGCCGACTATGATGCGATCGGGACGGAGACGCAGCGTCGAACGCACCAGATCGGCCATGGTGACGGTGCCCTGCCGGGTCCGCAGCGCGACCGTGTCGGCGGCCGGGCTTTGCAACTCCCGGGTATCCTCGATCAGGATGATGCGCTCATCGACCCAGGCCATTTCGGCCAGCAGGGCATTGGCGAGCGTCGTCTTGCCCGAACTCGTGCCCCCGGCGACGAGGATGTTGTAGCGTTGCGTGACGCAGGCTTTCAGCCGGTCGGCGGCTGCCTGTGCCATGATGCCATCGGCGACATAGTCGTCGAGGCTGTAAAGGCGTGTTGCAGGCTTGCGGATCGAAAAGCAGGGTGCGATCGAGACGGGCGGCAGGACGCCTTCGAACCGCTCTCCGGCACGGCCCTCGATATGCGGGGGCAGTTCGGCCGACACGATCGGCGCATCGCCATGGACCTCGGCGCGGGCGTGAGACGCCACGAGGCGGATGATCCGCTCGACCTGCGCGGCATCCATCCGGATATCCGTGTCGCTGCGCCCTTCGCCAAGCCGGTCGAGCCGCAGCGCGCCATCGGGATTGACCATGATCTCGATCACGCGGGGATCGGCCAGCGCCTCGGCGATGGCCGGTCCCATTGCCGTGCGCAGCATGGCCCGGCGGCGACTTTCCGATAGCTTCGCGTCTGAGTTGCCTGCCGTCACTGGCCGGACTCCGGCGCGGCGCTCATCTGATCGGCCAATGTCCGGCGACCTGAAGCGATCTGGCGTCCGACCTGCGCGATGAAAGCCTCGAACCGTTTGGCGGCGATGGCCCGACCGGCATGGTCATTCTCGGCGAGCGGCGCCTGTATCGCCAGTTCGTAGCGGACGAACAGGGCGATGGTTTCGAGCTGAATATGCCCGTCGCGCTCCAGCCTGCCGATGGCGGCCGTAAGGCGATCAAGGCGGATGCCGAAACGATCCTCCAGTTCGGAGGCGCCGCGCCGGTTGAGCCATGCGGTGACCGCATCGGTCAGGATCGCTGATTTCGATGCGCCGGGCTTGGCCGCGAGCGCTTCAAGGCGATCGCTGACCGACCGGGGCAGGAATAGCTGGTGGCGGACCTTTTCGGCGCTCATGTCAGAACCCCAGTTGCAGATCGTCAGGACGGCCAGTGCCGGCATCGATCCCATAAACAGCGCGGGCTGTGCCCAGCGCGCGGGCCTGATCCATCGCGCGCTGGTCGGCTACGATGTCGCCATCGTCTTCGCCAAGGCCGAGCGGGTCGGCGGTCACCGGGTCAGGAGTGAGAGGCTGCTCGATTTCCTGCCCGGGATGCCGGGCCTGTTCGAGGCCACCGCCGGTGTCGTCGGTTTCCGCATCGGCTGTCGCTTTCAGCAGAGCGTCGGTGCCCCGAACAATGCCGGTCCAGTCATCGGGACGGGGCGCCGGACGATCGGCATATGTGCCATCGGCCAGTACGGGTGGAGGCAACACCCGCGATTTGAACGTCGAATCCTCGAAATAGCGCAGCTTCGTCGCGCGGATCGGCGGGGTTCCGGCAACGAGCACCAGTTCGTCGGTCGCGGGAAGCTGCATCACCTCACCGGGCGTCAGCAATGCGCGGGCGGTTTCCTGCCGACTGACCATGACATGGGCGAGCCAGGGTGCGAGCCGATGCCCGGCATAGTTGCGCATGGCGCGTTGCTCGGTCGCGGTGCCGAGCGCGTCGGAAATGCGCTTGGCAGTCCGCTCGTCATTGGAGGCGAAGGCCACGCGGACATGGCAATTGTCGAGAATGGCATTGTGCTCGCCATAGGCTTTCTCGATCTGGTTGAGGCTCTGCGCGATGAGAAAGGCCCGCACGCCATAGCCAGCGAGAAAGGCCAGCGAAGTCTCGAAGAAATCCAGCCGCCCGAGCGCCGGGAACTCGTCGAGCATCATGAGGAGCTTGTGGCGGTTGGCCGCGCTTGCACCATTTTCGGCGTGCAGATGCTCGGTGAGGCGGCGACCGATCTGGTTGAGGACCAGACGGATCAGTGGCTTGGTGCGGCTGATGTCTGATGGCGGCACGACCAGATAGAGCGAAACCGGCGACTTGCCTTCGACCAGATCGGCGATGCGCCAGTCGCAGCGCGATGTCACGGTCGCGACGGTCGGATCGCGATAGAGACCGAGGAACGACATGGCGGTCGAGAGCACGCCGGAGCGTTCGTTTTCCGACTTGTTCAGCACCTCGCGGGCCGCCGATGCGATAACAGGATGGACCTTGGGCGCATCCGCCGTACCGAGATGATTGGTGGTCATCATCCGCTTGAGGGTCGCGGTGAACGGACGCTGCGGATCGGAGAGGAAGGATGCAACGCGCGCCAGCGTCTTCTCTTCCTCGGCATAGAGAATGTGGAGAATCGCGCCGACCAGCAGCGAGTGGCTGGTCTTTTCCCAGTGGCTGCGCCGTTCCAGCGCGCCTTCGGGGTCGACCAGAATGTCGGCGATGTTCTGGACGTCGCGCACCTCATCGGTGCCGCGTCGTACCTCCAGCAGCGGATTGTAGCGCGCGGAGCGAGCGTCGGTCGGGTTGAACAGCAGGCAATGCGAGAAACGCGAGCGCCAGCCTGCGGTCAGTTGCCAGTTTTCGCCCTTGATGTCGTGAACGACCGCCGAACCCGACCAGCCAAGCAGCGTCGGCACGACTAGGCCGACGCCTTTGCCCGAGCGGGTCGGGGCGAATGCCATGATGTGCTCGGGACCGTCATTGCGCAGATAGCGGGGACCGATCCGGCCGAGAAAGACCCCGGCATCCTCGAACAGCTTTGCCGCACGCATGTCCCTGGCTGTCGCCCAGCGCGCAGAGCCGTAGGTGGTGATATTCTTGCGCTGACGGGCGCGCCAGAGTGACCCGAAGATTGCCGCTCCGCAAGCGATCAGGCCGCTCGTGGCCGCAATGCCTCCAGCCTCATCGAAGATTTCCGGCGCATAGGCGTCGAAGGAGAACCACCACGGAAAGATCGACCAGGGATGGTAGATCGGTTTACCGAACGCAACGAACCAGGGCGGGCCGAGTTCTGGCTGATAGGCCAGCTGTATCGCTGCCCACTGGGTCGCAGTCCAGATACCAGCGCTCACTACTGCGAGCACGACAAGGATTTGGCCAATCAGGATTTTTGTCGGTGTCATGAGACCCTCCGCCTGCACTCGACAAGGTGGTGCGGGCGAAGATCAAGATGACGACTTAACGAATTTTTCTACAGTCACTCTCGGGTGACACAGAGTACCTTTCCAGGGTTCCCTGACAAAGCTGTGTTCGAGCCTAAGAATGAAACTCGTAGCGTTTCAGTGCATGTTGCCAAGAGCGCGAGAAAACTGCCTTGCGGCTGCCTTCAATTTTTCGGCGGTAGGGCCGTCAACAGCGATATCGAGAAACTGTTCATGGCCCACGACTCCAATTACCGCTGCCACATTGTCAAAAGCGTCCATTACGGGAGCAGCGATGGCATTGACGCCCCTGACCAATGCGTCTGACAGCGCAGCCACGCCATCAGCCCTGATTTTCGCCGCGAGATCGTCAGTCCAGAAAGGTGGTGGTTCAGCCACATCCCTTATCTGCACGGCGCTCTTGTTCGCGGCGAACGCACGACCAGCGGCCGTGTGGTACAATGGCAACGTCGATCCGACGCGAACGTTCAGGAACACCGGGCGAGCGCTCTCCTCGAGGCGCATCACGACGGGCCCGTTCTCGGTCCAGATCGACATCATGGCGGTTTCCCCTGTCGCATCGCGCAGGTCGGCGAGGATAGGGGCGGCGCATGAAATGACATTGAGATTTCGCAACCGTCCAAACGCCAGTGGTATCGTCAACGGACCGGGTCTGAAGCGGCCCGTACTTGGGTCTTGCTCGATCAGTTGCGTGCGCATCAAACTCGCCAGATAGCGGTGCATTTTCGCCGGGTGCATGCCTGCGATTTTAGCGATTTCCGTCAGGTTAACAGGGCGTTGCGCTTCAACGAAAGCATTCAAAATCGCGCCAGCAACTTCCACCGACTGCACGCCGCCGCAGTCTCGGCTTGAAGGGCTTTGTTCGTCCTCGTCCATGCGGCTTTCTCGCTCAGTCCCTTTCATTTGTCGAGGTCAGAAGGTTACGGCCTGCATAAATTTTATTGCCTGCCGTAAATTACGATTTGCGTAAATAATAACGTTATGCGTAAAAGCGAGTCGTAATCCGTTAGGGCGAGCGATGTGACGTGATGGAAAACTGGACTTACGATGCGCTGGAAAGCCGGGCGTGCTTTGGCGCTGGGGTGGCTGGTCAGGCAGCTGATGAATTGATCAAGCTCGGCGCGAAGCGCGTCATGGTGATCGCAAGCGGTGGTGCGTTACGGCGACACGCTTCGGTCGTGGGGGCGCTTGGAAGTCTTCACGCGAGCACCTTCGATGGCGTTCTTCCCCATTGTCCGATCGAGACAGTCGAGGCGGCAGCTAGCCAATTGAAAGCTGTCGAGGCGGACTCGCTGCTGACTATCGGTGGTGGCTCGGCAATTGGTGTGGCCAAGAATCTACGGCTGCAGTTTGGCGTAAGCAGCGTGGTCATTTCGACCACCTACTCAGGCGCGGAGATGACGCCGATTTATGGGGCCAAGAGCAAAGGGGAGAAACGTACCGGCCGGGATCCCAAGGCAAAGCCGCAGGTGGTGATCTACGATCCCCTGCTGACGCTATCTCTTCCGCATGTAGAAACTGTCTCTACCGGTATGAACGGTCTCGCTCACTGTGTCGAAGCGTTCTATCCGAAGGCGCCACATCCATTCGCTGCGGCGCTGGCGACCGCCGGCATAGAAGCCTTTTTCGACGGCCTGCCGCGCAGCGTGGATGCGCCGGCAGATATCGGCGGTCGGACACGTGCACTTGAAGGCGGCTTTTATGGCGGCCTGCTCGTCCAGCAAGTCGGCATCGGGCTCCATCACAAGATCTGCCACATCCTGGGCGGCCGCCATGATATTCCGCACGGCGTCTCCAACAGCGTCGTGTTGCCGCATGTGGCGCAGTTCAACAAGCAGGCGATCCTCGACGCTGCCCCGCATCTCATCGAGCGGTTTAGCGGGTGGCCGGGCAAGGCGATTCAGAACCTCGCGCACCGTATCGGCGCGCCATCCGATCTTCGATCGCTCGGCCTGACACGTGAAGCGCTGCCAGCGCTCGCCGAAGAGACTGTAGCTGGCTCGGTCTACAATCCGCGCCCCTACGATGTCGCCGATATCCTCGAGATCCTGGAAGCCGCCTGGGAAGGGCGCGCTGTCGAAGGCTGATTTTTCAAACGGCACAGCGATCCAAAGATGGTCGCGCGCAAGGAGGGATGGGAATGGCTACTGTTGAAATATCTCGATTAATCGATGAACGGAAGGTCAGCGGCCTTCAATGGCGGGCAATAGGCTTTTGCGGCCTGGTCGCCCTGCTCGACGGCTTCGACACCCAATCCGTCGCCTTTGCTGCGCCGGCGATCGCAAAGGACTGGGGCATCAATGTCGCCTCGTTCGGTCCTGGATTTGCCGCAGGTCTCGCCGGTCTCACCGTCGCTGCGCTTTCGCTTGGCGTGGTCGGCGATCGGGTTGGGCGCAAACGCATCATCATCGTGTCGCTCGCCATGATGGGAATCTTCTCGCTCCTGTGCGCAAGGGCAGGATCGCTGCCACAGCTTGCGATCGCACGCTTCTTTGTTGGGCTGGGGCTGGGCGGCGCGATGCCGAACATCATCGCCTTGACGGCGGAATATTCGCCTGCCCGCATTCGCTCCACGCTCATCACCTGCATGTGCATCGGCATCCCAATGGGCGCAGTGATCGGCGGTGCTGCCTCATCGCCGCTCATTAGCGCCTTTGGCTGGCAGTCATTGTTCATAGTCGGCGGTATCCTGCCGCTTGCGCTGATCCCGCTGATCATGATTGGCATGCCGGAATCGGTCCGGTATCTCGTCAGCGTCGAGCGCCACAAAGCCAAGGTTCGTTCGATCATTGCCCGGATCGCTCCTGACCTTCCATCCGACGTCATCGTCACGCGCCAGAACGCTGACGTCGCAGCGCGTGGTTCGATCGCGCAGCTGTTTTCCGATCGCCGGGCGGCCACGACGCTGACGCTGTGGTTCGTGTTCTTCTGCAACCTGCTGGTGATGTATCTGCTCATCAACTGGTTGCCGATCGTTCTCACGACGGCAGGCATTCCGCACACGCAGGCGATCTTCGGCACCGTTCTGTTCAATCTTGGCGGTGCGATCGGCGGCTATTTCATCGCACGCAGCCTCGACAAGCGGCAAAGCGACAATGCCCTCCGTTTCGCATTCTTCGGCGCCGCCGTGTTCATAGCACTGCTCGGTTTCGCCATGACGGACGTTCGTTTGGCGCTGGCGCTGACCTTCCTGTCAGGCTTCTGCGGGATGGGCGCTCTGTTCGGCATGAACGCGCTAACCGCAAGCTACTACGAGACCGAAATCCGCTCGACCGGCGTGGGTTGGGCGCATGGCATCGGCCGCATCGGGTCGATCATCGGTCCCGTCGTCGGCGGCGCACTGATCGGGATGGGCGCTGAAACCCAGACCATCCTGCTGATCGCCGCTGTCCCCATGCTCGCCTGCGTCGCTGGTCTGCTGATGCTGACCCGTATCGGCGCGCGGCAGGCCGACTTTTCACCCTCCAAACTGACAGGAGCGCATTGATGTCCCAATACACCCACGAGCCGGCGCGCGTTGCGACGGCCCTCATCGAAGGCTCCGACCAGCTCTATCCCGTTCGTCGAATCTTTTGCGTGGGCCGTAATTATGCGGCTCATGCGCGGGAAATGGGCCGCGACCCCGATGCCGAGCCCCCGTTCTTCTTCACGAAGTTCCCCGAAACCATCGTGCCTAGCGGCAGCGAGATCGCATATCCGCCGGGCACCTCCAACTATCACTACGAAATGGAGCTGGTCGTCGCGCTGTCGGGGCCGCTGCACAATGCGGGGCTGGACGATATTCCCGGTGCCGTGTTCGGCTACTGCACCGGCCTCGACATGACCCGCCGCGACCTGCAGCTCGCAGCGCGCGAGACTGGCCGTCCGTGGGATCTCGGCAAGAATTTCGATGAGTCCGCCGTGCTCGGCAAGATCGTGCCGATGGGCGACACGCTCTTCACTGAAGGCGCCATCACGCTGAGCGTCGGCGACGATGCCAAGCAGAGCAGTGACATCTCGTCGATGATCTGGTCGGTCGCCGAAATCCTCGTCGAGCTTTCGAAATATTACGACCTTGGCGAAGGCGACCTCATTTTCACCGGCACGCCCGAAAAGGCGACGAACTATCGATCGGGCGATGAACTCGCTGTCGAATACCTTGCCGCTTACCATCTGCCCAGGAATGTGCGCCTTGGCATGCAGGGCTCCTATTACAAGCAGCTGTCCGACGACCGCATCAATGACATTTCGGTGCCCGGCGGCAATCGCGGCGAAGCGGCCTCGATCGGCCCGATGATCAGCTTCCCGCTGGGGAAGGTCTTGGTCGCATTCAAATATCAAGGTGAGGTGATGGCGCGGAACCGGCCGAAGGGCGACCGGATCTGGCTGCAGACTGTCAACAAGCTCTGAGGAAAGGACCGAGGGTGCAAGAGAATGTTGTCATTGTCGGGGGTGGGCAAGCGGCCGCACAAGCGGTGACGAACCTGCGAAGCGATGGCTTCGAAGGTTCGATCACCCTCGTGTCCGACGAAGCCTATCATCCCTATCAGCGTCCGCCGCTGAGCAAGAAGATGCTGGCGGGTGAAGTAGCGGCTGATCGCCTGCTACTGAAGCCGCCACGCTTCTACGAACAGAATGGCGTCGACGTCCGCCTGAACACGCGCGCCACGGCGATCGATCGCGAAAACCATATGGTCGTGCTTGCCGACGCGCCCGCCATCCCGTTTGGGAAGCTGCTGCTGGCGACCGGATCGCGTCCGCGACCGATCCCGGTGTCTGGCGCTGACTTACCTGGCATATTCTATCTGCGTTCGCTAGCCGACGTCTCTGCGCTGCGGCCTGAACTGAGCGCCGGTAGCAAGCTCGTTATAGTGGGCGGGGGATATATCGGCCTCGAAGTTGCGGCCATTGCCCGCTCGCTCGGCGTCGAAGTCCATCTGGTCGAGGCGGCCTCCCGGCTGCTCGCCCGTGTGGCAAGCCC
Source organism: Rhizorhabdus dicambivorans (assembly GCF_002355275.1). Lineage (NCBI taxonomy): Bacteria > Pseudomonadati > Pseudomonadota > Alphaproteobacteria > Sphingomonadales > Rhizorhabdaceae > Rhizorhabdus > Rhizorhabdus dicambivorans. The sequence continues at coordinate 2,774,115 of NZ_CP023449.1, forward strand.
GGCAATCTCTGACTTCTATCTGGAAACCCATCGCGCTCGCGGCGTCGAGATTGCTCTCGACATGGCTGTGCATGGATTCTGGGGCACTGGACGCGTTGAAGGTGTCCAGCTCGGTGACGAACGAACGGTGCCCGCCGATCTCGTTCTCGTCTGCATCGGAGCAATCCCGAACAGCGAGCTGGCCCAAGAGGCTGGATTGACTGTCGAGGGCGGCATCCTCGTCGACGATCATGCCCGCACGTCTGATCCCGACATCTACGCCGTCGGCGACTGCGCTGCACATCGCTCGCCGATTTATGGCAGCGTCATCCGCCTCGAATCCGTGCACAACGCGATCGAGCAAGCCAAGGCCGCATCTGCCGGCATGACGGGCAAGCACCGCCCCTATCATACGACACCGTGGTTCTGGTCGGACCAGTATGAGTTCAAGCTCCAGAGCGCTGGTCTGCTGATCGGCGCCGAACGATCCGAGGTCATCGGTTCGCTGGCCAGCGGCAGTTTCAGCGTTCGCCACTTCATTGGTGATGCGCTGCGTGCGGTCGAATGCGTCAACGATCCGGCGACCTTCATGACATCGCGCGCCGCGCTGAACGAGGCGCTGGTCTGCACCGGCGCGACAGCCCCCACTTTCACGGAGTAACTACAGTGACGAAAGTAACTTTTGTCGAGTCCGACGGAAATGTTCATGAGCTTGAGGTCGAGAATGGCCTCACCCTCATGGAAGCCGCCGTCGACAATATGATCCCCGGCATCGATGCGGAATGCGGAGGTGCCTGCGCCTGCGCGACCTGCCACGTCTATGTCGATGCGGGATGGGCAAACAAGATCGGCGAGATCGGTCAGTCCGAGACGATCATGCTAGAACATGCCGCCCATCGCAAGGGCAACAGCCGGCTGAGCTGCCAGATCGTCATCTCCGACGCGCTCGACGGCCTGCGGGTGACCATCCCCGAAAGCCAGTTCTGACACCCGATCTCACATGCCCTCAACGCGGACGATTTCCCATGGCCAACAATGACAAACTGACCACATCGGTGCAGACGGCGGTCCCCGCCGATGCGAAGAGCATCAACATATTTGCCCTGCCCGATAGTTATTTCGCGGACCCGACGCCGTGGTTCAAGAAGCTGAGGGACGAAGACCCGATCCATCAGAATGCCGATGGCAGCCTGCTGCTGACGCGCTATGGCGACGTGAAGGCACTCTGGCGCGACCTGACCGGCCTTGTCGACAAGCGCGAGCAGTTCGAGCGCCGCTTCGGCAATGGTCCGGTGTTCCAGCATCATACGTCCGGTATGCTGTTCCGCGATCCGCCGGCTCATGACCGCCTGCGCCACATCGTGAACCCGTTCTTCACGCAATCTTCTATCGAACGCCTGTCAGCTTATATCGACACCCGCGTTGACGAACTGCTGGCCAATGCCACCGAGATGCGAGAGCTGGATTTCGTCAAGGATTTCGCCTTCGGCCTGCCGATCTCGGTGATCTGCCGTATTTTGGGAGTGCCGAACGAGGATGGCTACTACCTCCACACATTGGGGGCGAAGATCCTTTTCGTACTCAACCCCCATGTGTCGCAGGACGATATCGATGCGGGCCATGCCGCGACGACGCAGTTCATGGACTACCTGCGGCCGTTCATCCATTTAGCACGCGCCCGTCCCGACCTCGATCCGACCGACAACATCATCTCGGCCATGGTGTATGCCGAGAAGCAGGGTGACGAAATCTCGGAAGACGAGATCCTGCATATGTGCATCCTCATGCTCAATGGTGGGCATGAAACGACGACCAACCTCATGGGCGTTGGCCTCAACGGGCTGCTCGATCATCCCGATCAGATCAGCCGATGGCGCGATCAACCCGAACTGCTTCCCTTCGCGATCGAGGAACTGATCCGTTTCGTCTCTCCTTTGCAGTTGCAGGGCCGCCGCACGACCCGCGAGGTGAAGGTGCCCAGCGGCGTAATCCCCGCCGACACCGAGGTCGTCATCAGCCCGGCCGCGGCGAACCGGGACGAACGTGTTTTCGACAATCCCGATGGGCTGGATATTGGCCGTAAGCCAAATGCACATCTGGCATTCGGCGCGGGTATCCACGTCTGCATCGGCCGCCCCCTGGCGCGCCTGGAGGCCAGCATCGCCCTGCCAAAAATTCTCAAGCACTTCTCGCGCATCGAACGCAGTGGGACGCCCGAGTTCAACCGCAACGCCCGTTTTCGCGGCCTCGCGCGACTGCCGGTTCGGCTCGAACCCTGAACGCGCTGCCGTTTCCACCATATTGAGGAACCACAACATGACTGCTACGTCGATCAAACACGCCCCGTCTGACGTTGAGGAAGTGCGGCAGGCGTTCTACAAAGATATCGCCAGGGACGACCTTGCGGCGCTCTGGAACGTCATGGGTAATTTCGTAAAGCCGGAGCCTGATGGGCCGGCGAAACCAGCCCTTTGGAATTACTCCGTGGTGCGTGAGCACCTGCGGACTGCGGGCGAGCTTATCACGGCAGAGGAAGCGGAGCGTCGCGTCCTTATCCTCCAAAATCCGGGCCTTCCGGGATCATCGCTTATCACGCGCAGTCTCTTCGCAGCACTTCAGCTCGTCCGGCCCGGGGAGATAGCTCCGTGTCACCGTCATAGCCAAAACGCACTGCGTCTCATCATCGAGGGAGGGGGCGCGTTCACCGCTGTCAACGGCGAGAAGGTTTATATGGAGCCGTTTGATCTGATCCTGACCCCGGCGATGCACTGGCACGATCATGGCAATACTACCGAACAGGACGTGGTCTGGCTCGATGGCCTCGATCTCGGTATTGTTCAGCTTTTCGAGGCGAGCTTCGCCAATCATTTCGACGGGAAAGTCCATCCGGAGACTCGTCCGGCCGGCGATGGCTTCGTGCGTTTTGGCAATCACGCGCGTCCGTTGACGGGAATTTCGGACTACGACACCACCCGCTACGGCCTCTATCATTATCCCTATAAGCAGTGGTGTGCGACACTCGAACAGATGCGCAGTGACGCACCGGACCCGCGCCATGCTCACATGATTGAATTTACTAACCCTACCGATGGTGGGCCGGTTCTCGACACCATCTCCTGCTTCGCGCAACTGGTGCCGGGCGGGATGTCAACAAAGTCAGCGCGCTCTTCCGACGGTATGGTCGGCACCGTGGTCTCTGGCAGTGGGGCGGCGATTATCAGTGGCGAACGCTTCAAACTTACCGAGAAGGACATGTTCATTGTGCCATCCTGGATGCCTCTTGAACTAAAGGCCGAAGCAGATCTGACTATATTCTGGTTTTCGGACCGGGCAGCTCAGAAGAAACTGGGCCTTTGGCGTAGCGCGTGAATTAGGTAGCCGAAATATTTTATCGGGATGGGCGGTGCTGGCAGCATGTTCCATCTGGCCGATGATTTCATCAGGGAAGTGCGGGCCTTGCAGCAATTGGCAGGCCTGCCTTTCGTGATGCACGCGATTACTCATGAACTTGGTTTCCGTTTCTTCGCGCTCATACATCACGATGAGCTGGAGCCCGCGAAGAGTGGCACCATTGATGTCTCCGAATATCCCGATGCCGTGAGGGAGCGTCTTTTCCGTCAGCGCCTGTTTCGTCGCGATCCGATCATCAGGGCTTGTATTTTCGCCGATGGTGCCTTTCTCTGGTCAGAGCTTCCAAACATCATAAAGCTGGATCGCCATGATAGAAAAAGCCTCGATCATGGCCGGACAGTAGGATTGAACGAGGGAATAACCGTTCCTTTCGTCAGGATCGGTGAACGTATTGGCTCATGCACCCTCGCGGGCATAAAGCAGCCCGACCATGCGGGCCGGTACCTGGGCCTGGTACAACTTATCGGCATCTTCGCATTTCAAGCAGCGCGTCGTCTGACACGGTCGCAACTGTCGCTTCCTGCTGATCCTCCCCGTCTGCATCCCCGTCCGCGCGATTGTGTTGTGCTTGCGGGTCGGGGCTATTCGAATAAGCGGATTGCCCGCGCCCTCGACCTGACACCGCGCACCGTCGACAGCTATCTGACTGAAGCCCGGCGTCTCTTTGACGCTCATGATCGTACCGAACTGGTCGTCAGCGCCGTCCTCGCGGGAGAGGTCGATCTCCACGAGCTGCGACGTCAACCCGAGTAATTGCTCGGTCTATTTTGGGTGCGCTCCGGCTGCTCCTTTCGTGCGTGAAAACCACGAACGGAGATCCCCATGATCCATGTCATCGATAACCATCTGGCGGCGGATTGCCGCGCTCTGCTCCAGTCCATGTTCGCAGACCGCAAGCGGCTGTTCGTCGATCTTTTCGGTTGGGATGTGCCGGTGGTCGATGGGCAATATGAGATCGACCAGTTCGATACCGCACATGCCATCTATATCGTAATCGCGGATGGCGACGGCGAGCATGAGGCTTCACTCCGGCTGTTGCCGACTGTTCAGCCGCATATGATCGACACGGTCTTTCGTGACCTCTGCCCGATCGGCGTGCCGAGCGGCGAGGCGATATGGGAAAGCACCCGACTCTGTCTGCCACAGCGCCATGGGGCGGAACGCCGCCGCGAACTGCGCAACATGCTCATCTCCGCCATGGTTGATGTGGCATTGGAACGGGGTATCGACGGTTATACCGGCGTCCTGCCCGATCCCTTCCGCAAGGAAGTGCTGGCCATGGGCTGGCGCGCCGAGCCACTCGGTCCGGCGGTGCGCATGCCCGGTGGCCCGGTCGGAGCCTTCATGGTGCATATCGGCGCTGATACGCCCGTGCGTCTCGGCTGGACCGGCACCTATGTTGATCAGGCCCGGGAGATGGCGGCATGAGCGCGCTGGCCGATCGCCATGCGGCGCAGCTTTATCGTGAGGGCTGGTGTGCCATTGAGGGTGCGCTCGGTGGCGACGTGATCCGGGCGCTGGAAGCGGATCTCGAACCGGCATTCGCGGCGACGCCGCTTTGCCAGGGTGCATTCTATGGCGCCCGGACCCGCCGCTTCGGCGGATTGCTGGCGCGGTCGCCGTATGCGGCGCAACTTGTCATGCATCCGCTGATTCTTGAGGTGGTTGAGCGCATGCTGCTGCCTTGGTGCGAGCGGATCGCCCTCAACCTCACCCAGGCGATCGAGATCCATCACGGCGCATTGCCGCAACTGCCACATCGCGATCAGGATATGTGGCAGGGGCCGAAAGGATCGGTCGAATATCTGGTCAATGTCATGTGGCCGCTGACGGCTTTCACTGACGACAATGGCGGCACCCGCCTCTGGCAGGGCAGCCATCTCGATCAGGATGTCGCACTGCTTCCCGAAGAGGAGGCGATCGTGCCTTCGGTGTCGCCGGGCGACGCGCTGATCTTTCTCGGATCGACGCTGCATGGCGGCGGCGGCAACAGGAGCAGCGCTCCCCGGCGCGGTATCATCATCAGCTACTGCCTCGGCTGGCTGAAGCCGTTCGAACTGCAATGGCTGGTCTATCCGCCCGCCATGGCACGGCACTTCTCGCCGGAACTGGCCAGTCTTGTCGGCTATGCCCAGCACCGGCCCAATCTGGGCAATGTCGAGGGCCAATGCCCGTCGATTCTCCTGCGAGATGATGTTCCGACCTTCATCCCGGCGATCGATGCACTGCGGCCCGACCAGATCGAGGCCGCCGCGGTCTTTGTCAGGGCGCAGATGGGCGAGATGGGCTGAGGCACGGTAGAACGGGCCATTTGCGATGGCGGGTGTCCCGCATCGCATCCGGCCCGACGCCAGTGATTATGAACATCTGGCATCGGTCGATGTGTCCGGTCTGGCATGGGAATGGCTGCGCCGCGATCCGGCCTATTGCCAGATGGAGCCTGCTCGACGCTGGTCCACGCCCGAGGGCGTGACGGTCATCGAAGCAGCACCGCTTGCCGTCGTCGCAAGATGGGGATGCCTTCATATCGGCGATCCCCATCTGCGGTCTTCTGACTGTTCGATGCTTTGGGGTGCGCGGATGGATCCGTCCGTGCTCAGGGTCGATGCCGTTCCATTGCATGCATCCGATGAGGCCACATCATTCGCTCTGCGACGATGGTCATCGCGGGCGACGGTCGTGAAGCAGCCGACAGGCGGGGAGAACCTGTTGCTGCGCGATGGGCTGCATTCTCTCCGTCTGGACATCATGTCAGGCTCATTGCTTGATGGGCCAGTCGCCCTGCGGTTCGATATCCATCGCGCAGATTCAGTCGATCCGATGATCGATACGTTGCGGCGGTTCCTGCATTTTCAGCGTACCGGGGCCATCCCACCGCAACGCCGTTCGCGCGTTCGGCATCATCAGCGCGCGATTCTGGCGCTGCGCGTCCATGACGCGCTGGTGCAAGGGGCCAGTATCCGGGATGTCGGGATCACGCTTTTCGGCATCGGCAGGGTTGAGGCCGAGTGGGAGGCATCCGGCGAATCCCTCAAATCGGCCTGTCGGCGGCTTATTGCCCTAGCCCGATCCATGGTATCAGGGGGCTATTTATCTTTACTTACTCGTCGCTCTGCGATGTTGGCGAGGCCCGAATAGGCTTGGGCGGACGACCTTCTTGAAACAGCGAAGCTGGTCCGACTTCGAGCGCCTTATATAGCCGGTCGAAGGTTCCAAATGTCAGATTTTGACGCCCATTTTCGATTGCGCTGTAATGGGAGTGGCTGACACCCATGCGCGCCGCGACCTCTTCCTGCGTGAGGCCAGCCTCACGGCGTATCCAATAGCAGTTGGTGCCGACAAGCTCGAACAGGTTCATCTGAACCGTAGAGCCTTTCGTCTATTTTGATAGTACGCATTATAATGTACGAAGGATGGCGAGACTGAAATTGGATCTGGTCATGCCGAGCCCTTCAACATTTGCCCCGGTGGATGCTTCCGCCACCGAATATGACCGGGATAATCTCGCACTCTACGCGGCTCTGCTCGATGCGGCGGATGCCGGAAAAGACTGGCAGGTCGCGGCGTCCAGCCTGATGGGCATCGACATCACCGACCCCAGGGCAGAGGCTTGCTGGCGATCCCATCTGGACCGGGCGCGCTGGATCATCAATGAGGGCCTTGGGTCCGCCATATCCACCTTCGGCGTGAAGTGACCATGGCATAAGGCACTGGCGCCTCGCGGCATGCCGCGACCGCGCTCTATGCTCCTGCCTGTCGGCCTTCGCACCCAGCCCCTGCGGGTCTCCGTAGGGTCGACGCGGAACGCCTCTTTCGAGGACGTTCCAGCGCCTCCCCCCGAACCGTGCTTGCACCTTTCAATGCACACGGCTCTCCATTCCGCTGGTCAACCGGCCGCCGTGGAGGTGGACGTGGCATGAGCGACACAGAACGACAGTTACGCGCCGCCGAGCCGATTGTTTCCACGCCGTCATCGGGCCGCGCCGCTTGTCCTTCAGTCTGTTGGGATGATGCGCTTCGAACGGGCCATCAACATCGCCGCAGCTCTCGCATTCGCGGGCGCTGAGGCGTGTGATGATGTCGTTCGTGCTCAACGCAAGGCGTGAGCCGACAGTGGTGTTATCCACGACCGACTGTTGCCAAGGCCGAGCGTTCAAGTGCTTCAACCGCCAGAGCATCTGGACCCGCAGTTCACCCCGTACCATGGTTTTCACGCCATAGTCCGTCCCCAGTTTCAGATTTGCCATGGCTCGCGCCCGCGTTATGCGCTGCCGCGACGCGATGGTCGCCAGTAGGCTCCTGAACATGACGAGTTCAAGGCCGTTGAGCGAGCTTTTCACGCCGTCGGCGATCGCATAATAATTGGCGAGGCCACGTAGCTCTGAGTTGTAGGCAATGACCATTTCCGCGACACTGGAGTCGAGGAACTGCGGACGTACCCGGCCATTCCTCAAGTCGAGGTTGCCGAGTTTCTTACGCCTGCAGAACCCATAGACCCGCGACCTCGGCACCCACAGCTTGATATTGCCCCGCGTTGGTCGGCGACGGACACGACGTGATCCGCCACCGACCTTCGGACGCCCTGCCATTGATCCGGCAGACCGCAACGTGAAGGCGCAAACGTGGAAGCCAAGGAACGGCGATCCCTTCGATGCATCACTGACCCGTGTTTTTTCCGGTGACACCTCAAGGTTGAGCCGATCACGAAGGAACGCTTCGATTTCAGCCCTGATCCTTTTTGCATCAGCCTTGCTGCCGATTACACCGACGAGGAAGTCGTCGGCGTAGCGACAATAGCGCAGGCGCCGGAAGTTGGGGTCCATTGGATCGACAGACGAACATGCCTGCCTTTCCTTCGTGACTGCCTTGATCCGCTTCAACAGATTGCGGACCTCGGCATCGTCCGCGCCACCGGCGCGGAGGGCATCGATCTCGGCACGATAATCGGCGATCTGGCGAGATAGACGCGTATAGGCAGGATTTGCCCTACGCGTTTTTCCCTGATCGAAGCCGACCCGCATTTCCTCCATGAACTCATCAAGCTCATGGAGATATATGTTGGCCAGCAAGGGCGAGATTACGCCGCCCTGAGGGGTGCCGCTATAGGTCCGCTCGAACATCCAGTCGTCCATGACGCCCGCCTTCAACATCCGTTCTATCAGACCGATGAACCGAGGATCATCGATGCGTTTCGAGAGAAGCCTGAGCAGGATGTCATGATCGATGTTGTCGAAGAACCCGCGAACATCCACCTCGATCAGCCATTTCATGCCTGTCCAGGTATTACGGATCTCTTCGAGCGCCGTGTGACACGAGCGTCCCGTGCGGAACCCATGGCTATGTTTTGAGAACACAGGATCATAGATTTGCGCGAGGACGATTCGAGCCGCTTCCTGAACAATGCGATCATCGACCGTAGGGATGCCCAATGGGCGCATTTTGCCATTGCCCTTGGGGATATAGACCCGTCTGACCGGTCGGGGGCGGTATGTGCCATCGGCCACCTGCCGGGCGAGATTGGCTAACCTCTCAAGCGTCATGCCGTCGAAGCTTTGCCCGTCAACGCCCGGTGTCGCGGCACCCCGGTTCCGGGATACTTTGACATAGGCCCGTTCATAGAGATGCGACGATCTCAACAGACGGTGAAGACCATTGACCCGCTTTCCCGCCCGCGACAGGGCCGGAAGAGTTTCGAGCCTTCTCAGGATAATAGCGGTCTGCATCAGCAGTTCCTTTCCATCGATTGGTCGAGTTACGCAGAACTGCCGTCCTTCCCCCGTACCGGGCGAATTTTACGGGCGATCACTCGCCGCTTGTACCGCTGGTCCGTCCACCTCGCGGTGGCTGTCCCGGCCATTACACCGGGCATTTGAGTACTATGACGGCTCCGTCGCCATGCAGGTCCGATACGCTGGCCTGTTTAGGCGATCCCGTAGTTGCACGAGGAGGAGTCGCGATGCGTTTAGGTGCCCCGTTCGTTTCCTTGATCCCCTGACCGGGGCCGCGCCGTGCAGACTGGCGGCGATTCGCTAGGCCGCGCTCCTCGCCCTGCACGAAATGGCGTGTCATCCGCGTTCGCCATCGCTCACCTATTAACCGCTGGAAACTGGGATTCAGACAATCCAGTCTTCACCATGCGCACCTTGCCCGGAGGTCAACCGCCCGACTGCGGAGTCAGGCTTCGATCCCTTCACCGACATGCTATGGTCCCGTTTCCCTTTCGGAATCTCAGCCGGCTCATCACCGGCACCGGTAAGTCGGTCAGGCAGAAACTGTGCCAGTAAGTTTCGTTCGGTAGAACACTCCTTTCTTCTCGCGCCACAACGGCGCACGCCTTACGGTCACGATCACTGGCGCATGTCCCGGACCTGCTGTCCGGAACGCTTATGGTCGCCGCTGTTCGCGGCGGCGCTGGTCTTGCCTCTCCCGGTAAAGCGGGAATGGGCAGCGCTCCCTCCTGGACCCGACGCGGTTGCCAGCAACCCTCTGCGAGGGTGCTCCATTTCATTACGCCCTGACGGTGCAGGCCCCCGCCTGTTCGTGTCCTTCCAGTCGCATCTCGCCGCCCACCCCCGCTTCCGGGGAGGCTTTGTTTTTGGGCGGGATGGAGGATCGATATGTCCTGTAAGACTGACCGTAGTGCCCGTGGAAAGGGTGGTGCAGCCAAAGACGCGCCCGAGCGCGCCAATCTCTATGACGAGGTGACGGCCCGGATCATCAGTGAACTTGAGGGCGGACGCCTGCCATGGGTTCAGCCATGGAGTGCCGCCGCCTGTCCCGTGCCCGGCCTGCCGCGCAATGTCCTGACCGGGCGCTGCTATTCTGGCGTGAATGTCCTGATCCTGTGGATGGAAGTCATCGCGCGCGGCTATGCCTCGCAGGGCTGGCTCACCTTCCGGCAGGCGCAGGAGGCCGGCGGATGCGTCCGTAAGGGCGAGCGGGGAACAACCGTGGTCTATGCCGACCGCTTCACCCCCGAGGCGGAAAAGGCCCGCGCCCGCGAGAGCGGTGAGGATGCCAGGACGGTTCCGTTTTTGAAGCGGTTCACCGTCTTCAATGTCGGCCAGTGCGAGGGGTTGCGTCCCGATCTTGCCCCGGAGCCCGTTGCGCTGCCCGAACGAGAGATCGTGCCCGTCGCCGAGGAAGTGATCGCCGCCAGCGGGGTGGATTTCCGGGTCGGGGGCGACAAGGCCTTCTATGTCCCCAGCCTCGACTATGTGCAGGTGCCGCCGCAGCCCGCCTTTTTCGAGCAGGTCAATTACTACCGGACCTGCCTGCATGAACTGACCCACGCAACCGGGCATCCCTCCCGTCTCAATCGCGACATGACCAATGGCTTTGGCAGCAAGGACTATGCCCGCGAGGAACTGATCGCCTTATCTGGACAGTCTGCGCCGCTCGCAACTTTGCAGTAAGGTCGGCGATGGACGCCCACGGTAGGCAGTAATCAGGCTGGCCGTAGCGCTGACCCAAGAGCTGGCGGAGGCCAGCCTGATTGCTGCCGGGTCATAGTGCGCAACGGTGTGAAGGTCAGCTTCCCGGTGGGGGGGCCGGGGGGAGGGCTTCGCGCCGGTGTCGATCATTACTGTTTGCGAGCGCCGCGAGGCCAGGGGCCTCGATGCGCATGTGCCGCTGATCCTGCGCGGCGACGCGCTCTATGATCCCGATCTGGATCGCTTCTTTCTCGACCTGCCGTTGTCGGGCGTCCGCTCGCGGCACTCGCTTCGCGCCTATGCCTATGATGTCGTTGTCTGGCTTCGCTTTCTCGATGCCTGCGGCAAGACCGTGTGGGCTGCGACCCGCGACGATGTCGACGCCTATCATCGTGAGCGACGCCGCGACGAGGCCGATCACCGGATAACGGCCGCAAGCTGGAACCGCGCCGTCGCCAGTCTCGATCGCCTTTACCGATGGGGTGAGCAGCACGGGCTGATCACCGACGCGCCGTTCAGCCGCCGCGCCGTGTGGCGACCGGCGCATGGTGGCCGTCGCGGCATGATCGCGGCGCGCAATGACGCCTATGAACGTGTTGCCAGGCGATCAGATGTGCGGTTCGTCACGATGGACGACTACCGTATTTTCCGCGAGGTCGGCCTGCGCGGCCTTACCCCTGACGGCACCGAGCGCCCCGGCGCGCGCGACCGGAACGGGCTGCGCAACGCGCTGTTTGCCGATCTTCTCGTCACCACCGGCCTGCGCCTCGAAGAGGCGTCGGGCCTGCTCGCCGCCGAGCTCGCGGCGATCGACCGCGAGGACGGCGATGCCCAACAACTTTGGCTGCCTCTCCCGCCACCGCTGACCAAGGGCGACCGGGGACGCAGCGTCCTGCTCCCGCGTCGGCTGCTTCGTCAGATTGCCGCTTACGTCGCCGTCGAGCGCGCAGCGGGCGTGGCCAAGTTCGCCGCGCGAGACGGCGCGACCAAGCTCGAACGATCGATCCCTGTCACCCGCGCCGGTCTCGACCGCATGCGCGATATCTGCACCCCGGAGGAACGATGCCGCCTGATCCTGTACGACGAGGATGGATCGCCCCGCGAGCCGGCGGCGCTGTGGCTGACCGAGGTAGGGCAGCCTGTTCGGCCCAACTCGTGGGAGGTGATCTTCACCCGCGCCTGCAACCGGTGCGCGGAGAACGGCTTCCCGCTGTCGATCAACCCGCACCAGCTTCGCCACACATTCGCAGTCCATATGCTCGCCTTGCTGATCCAGCAGCGGTTGCGCGAAGCGGCATTGCCGGTCGGACCGCTGGAGAGCTATCGGCTGATCCTCGGCGACCCGCTGCAGCAGGTGCAACGCCTGCTTGGCCACGCCAGCCTCACCACCACCTATATCTACCTCGACCATATCGCGACGCGCGCCGATACGGTGGACGCGGCCGTCGAGGAGCTGCTTGCGCTGCTGCCGGGACCGCAGGGCGCATGAGCGGCCATCCCCGCAAGGGCCGGCCTGTCGCCTTCGCGCCGATCACGCCGGAGCCACAGAAGCCCGATCCGGTGCTCGGCCTCAAGTTCACCATCGAGGCGCGGCATGGCGGAACGGTCCTGGTCGATATGGCCGCACTCGATCCCCGTCCGCTCGCTATCGCCTTCGCCGGCGCGCTGCGTCGATCGGCTGCGCTCGGGGGACCGATTGGTGCGGCCAGCGTCATCAAGCAGTATGTGCAGGTCTATCGTCACTTCTTCGCCTGGCTTGGTGATGGTGCGCCGGGGGTGACCGGCGTCAACGACCTGCGTGCAGTCCATATCGATGGGTTCGCCTCCGCGCTCGAACAGCGCGGGATGGGCGCGATCCACCGGCACATATCGGTCGGCAAGATCGTCAACACATTGCGCGCGATCGAGGCAGACCGGCCCGATCGGATCGCGCCCGACCTGCATGAGCGGCTGCGCTACACGCTGGCCACATCGGCGGGCCGCTCGACCCCACGCGATGCTTATAGCCCCTTCGTCGCCCGCGCGTTGCGCGACGCCGCGAGGACCGACGTCGAAGCGATGTTCCGCCGTCTCGGTGCCGACGACCGCACCGATGAGGGCGACCCGGTCATCGCCAGAGCGCGGGCCGACGTCGAAGCGATCATCGCGCGGCAGGGCTTTATCGTTGCAGACCACCCGGCGCTGAAGAGCCTCTATTTCATGCGCATGCGGCGCGGATTGCCGATCAGCACGCTCATCGATGATCTGCATGGCCGCCATCACCCGCTTGCGCGCGATCTGCCGGCGCTGCTCGTGCTGCTCACGCTCGATACCGGCCTCGAGCCCGAGTGCCTGAAGACGCTGACCACAGATTGTCTCACCAACCCCCATGCCGGCACGGTGGAGCTGCGCTATCTCAAGCGCCGCGCCTGCGGCGCCGAGCACAAGAGCATGCGCGTGCGAGATGGCGGTGGGGGCACGCCTGGTGGTCTGATTCGTCGCCTGATTGAGGTCACGGCGATTGCCCGCAAGCATCTGAACGACGATCGTCTTTGGGTTTATCACAACGCTGGCGGCCTGCGGGTAGGCATCCGCCACCCGACGGAACGGATCGATGCCTGGGTAGCTCAGCACGCTATTGTCGATGACGACGGCGAGCCGCTCCACTTGCTGCTCTCGCGGCTCCGCAAGACCCACAAGGCGCTGTGGTACACCAAGACCGAGGGGCACATGACCCGCTTCGCGGTCGGCCACTCGCGCGAGGTGGCGGCGCGCCACTATGCCGATCTGCCGTCGCTCCGGCCCGTGCACGAGACGGCCGTCGCCGACGCCTTCCGCGCGGCGGTCGCCGCCGCGATGCCGACCGTGCTTCCGCCCACCGCCGAGCAGACGTTGCGCGAAGCACCCGAACAGGCCGCGCCGCTGATGCCGCCCGATACCGTGGGTCCGTTGCTCGACGGCGAACAGGATGTCTGGCTCGCAGCCTGCGCGGGCTTCCACAACAGTCCCTTCGCCGAGGCCGGATCACCCTGCGCGCAGCCCTTCTGGGGCTGCCTTGATTGCCCCAACGCCGTCATCACCGTGCGCAAGCTCCCCGCGATCCTCGCCTTCCTCGCCTTCGTCGAAGAGCAGCGGCTGAGCCTGCCCGCGACCGACTGGGCGGCCAAGTTCGGCCGCGTCCATGCCCGCATCACCGCCCAGGTCCTGCCGGCCTTCTCCGATGCCGTCATCACCGATGCGCGCCGGCAGATGGAGGGCGAACGGCTTTATCTGCCGCCGGAGGTCCGCGCATGACCATGCCCGTTCATGCCCAGGCGCCCGCTTTCGACGATCGCCCCGTGCTGGCGAGCGCGCCACTCAAGGAAGGCCATACCCGCGAGGCGCTATCGCGCGTCGGCGACCCGAGCTGGGATCTCGGTCCCGCCGTCTTCCGCGAGAACGCCCGGCGCTGCCACGTCACCGTGCATTTCCACGTGCTCGAACATGCCGATGTGCAGGCGGCGATGCGCGCCTATCTCTACGCCCGCCTCAACGCCGATCTCCCCGGCTATCGGACGAAGTTACCACCCGCCTGTATCCGCCAGGCATTCAACCGTGCCCGCCGGTTCTTCGCCTTCGCCCGCGAGCGGCTCGGACGGCTCGACGTTTCCCGTATCGATCAGCCATTGCTCGATGCCTATGCCCGTCATCTCCGTGACGATCCTGCCCGACGACCCGTCATCGTCGGCCACCTCCTCGAAGTGGTCTCAGATCTCTATTACTATCGCGACCACCTCGATAGCGGAGGCCTTGCATTCGAGCCTTGGGCCGGACAGGCGCCCGCCCGCGTTGCGGGCTACCGCCATGTCCGGGAGAACCGCACGCCGCGCTTCCCGGAAGAGGTCATCGCCGCGCTACTCGCCTGGTCGTTGCGCTACGTCACCATATTCGCGGACGATATCCTCGCCGCCCGCCGCGAGCTTGCGCGGCTCGAAGTGCGCCGGGATCGCCTTGCCGCCGCCGATGCCGGCCTTCCAGACCCTGATCGCCGGCAACGTCGCCGCACCCGCCTGAAGGCCTATTTCGGCCGCCGACGCCGCGAGGGGCGCGGCGCGCCGATCTGGGGCACCGCTCATAACGGCAAGCTGCGCGTCGACCCCAACACCGGCGCAGTGACCCCACCGATCAACGCACATCTCCTGCATCTCCATGTCGGGATCGACGTGCAGGCCGAGCCTGGCGCGCATCTTCTGCTGACAGGCGGTGAAGCGAGGTTGATCGACGCAGTGGCGGCCGAGCTGGGGGTAGAGGTCGGCGGCATGGACACGCCGATCACGATCGATCCTGACAGCGGTCGGCCGTGGCGCGAGCGCTTCGATGCGAAGACTCTCGCACACGAGGAACGGATGCTTCAAGCCGCTGCCTATATCGTGTGCGCCTACCTGACCGGCATGCGCGACTGCGAGGTGCAGGCGATGCGGCGCGGGTGTCTCTCTATCGCGCGCAGCGAGGACGGCCTGATCGAGCGCCATCGCATCCGGTCGACCATCTACAAGCGCCGGGCGGCGGTGGGCGAGGCGGCGAGCTGGGTGACGATCGAGCCGGTCGCCGCCGCGATCATGGTGCTCGAACGCCTGTCGGCAGGGCCGGCGCGCGCCAGCGGCAGCGATACGCTCTGGCCGGTGCTGCGCGCGAGCGCCGTCTCCAAGACGCATCTGTCGAGCGAGGTGGTCCGCCAGCTCAACACCTTCCGCGACCACCTCAACAGCGCCTTCGGCACCCCCGATGAGCCGGTCATCCCGCCCGGACCCGATGGCAAGCCGTGGCGCATCACGACGCGGCAGTTCCGGCGCACGATCGCGTGGCACATCGCCAACCGTCCGTTCGGCACCATCGCCGGCATGATCCAGTACAAGCACGCCTCGGTCGCCGCGTTCGAAGGCTATGCCGGGACCAGCGCATCAGGGTTTCGCGCCGAGGTCGAGGCGCAGCGTCGGCTCGGTCAGATTGACGATCTGCTGGACTATTTCGACCGGCGTCAGGGCGGCGCATCGCTCGGTGGACCGGCGGGACCGCGCATCGCGCGGACGCTCGACGATGCCGCCGTCAGACAAGGGCCTTTGCCCGCCATGATCGCCGATCGCGCCCGCCTGCGCGTCATGCTCGCCAGCGTCGCGCGCACCTTCCATGTCGGCCCGCTCGCGGATTGCTTCTTCGATCCCGCGACCGCGCTCTGCCTCAAGCGCGTGACGACCCCCGATCCGGCAGGGCCGCTCACTGCCCTGTGCGAGCCGACCCGCTGTCCCAACGCCTGCATCACCGCCCGCCACAGGCCGGCCTGGGAACGCGCGGCGGCCGATGCCAGGGCGCACTTACGCGAACGGCGCATCTCCGATCTCCAGCGTCAGGCTCTCCAGCGCGAGCTGGATCGCCTGAGCGTGGTGATTGCCGGGATCGACCCTCCCGCGCCGTAGACCACCCCGGTTGTTGGCGGAGTCCTGCGCCGGTCGGCGCGCCCGCGCAACGGCTTCGCCGTCCTTCGCTTCGCTGCGGCCCTGACGGGTGCGCGAGCCCCCCTGTGCCCGGCGCGAACGGGCCTCCGCCGCCGGGGATGGTCCCCGGCGCGAGAACGGAGAACAGATCATGTCAGCCTCACAACGCTCAGACGTCTATGCTCGCGTCACGCAAGCGATCGTCGACGCCATCGAAGCCGGCACCGGCACCTGGCGCATGCCATGGCATCATTCCGGCGCCGACGTCACCCGCCCGACCAACGTCGCCAGCGGCAAGCCCTATCGCGGCATAAATACGGTCTCGCTCTGGGCGGCCGCCTATGGCAGCGGCTATGCGAGCGGGGTCTGGGGCACCTATCGCCAGTGGCAGGCGCTCGGCGCGCAGGTCCGCAAGGGTGAGCACGCCAGCCTCGGTGTCCTCTGGAAGGAGTTTCACGCGAAGGGCGACGACGCCAGCGACGATGACGACCATCGACGGCTTTTCGCCAAGGCGTTCGGCCTGTTCAACGCCGATCAGGTCGATGGCTATGCGCCCAAACCGGGGCCGGACCTGCCCGAGAGCGAACGCCTCGCCGCCGCCGAAGCCTTCATCGCCGCCCTCGGCATCGATACTGTCTACGGCTCGGCCAGCGCCTATTATCACATCGCCGAAGACCGCATCCACATGCCGGATTTCAGCGCCTTCCACGACGCTCACGGCTTCTATGCCACCCGTATTCACGAGGCCGCTCATGCCAGTGGCGCAGCCCATCGGCTCGACCGGGATTTCAGCGCCAAGTGGACCAGGCACGCGCTCGCGATGGAGGAAGCGACCGCCGAGCTGACCGCCTCGTTCCTGCTCGCCGATCTCGGGATCGCCCACGAGCCGCGGCCCGACCACGCCGCCTATATCGCTTCCTGGCTCCAACTCCTGAAGGATGAGCCGCGGGCGATCTTCACCGCAGCCAGCAAGGCGCAGGCCGCCGCTGACTGGATGCACGCCCAGCAGCCATGAGCGTCGTGCTCATTGACTCGATGATATTACGGATATACTCGTAGTGTCATCGAGTCGTTATCAGGAGCCATTCCATGAAGCGCATCCATCTGCACGTCAGCGTGCCCGATCTCGGCGCGTCGATCCAGTTCTACGAGACGCTGTTCGGCGCCGCGCCCGTCGTCGTGAAGGACGACTACGCCAAGTGGATGCTCGACGATCCCAAGGTCAACTTCGCGATCTCCGAGCGCGCGCGCGCGGCCGGCATCGACCATATCGGCATCCAGGTCGACAGCGCCGATGAGCTCGGCGCGCTCGCCGGTCGCCTCAAGGCCGCCGGGGCGGAGACGTTCGATCAGGAAGCGACCACCTGCTGCTACGCGCAGTCGGACAAGAGCTGGGTCCGCGATCCCGCCGGCGTGCGCTGGGAGACCTTCTTCACCTTCGGTGAGGCGACCAGCTACGGCGAGGACGAGGTGCTGCCCGAGCCCGCCGCGGCCTGCTGCGGCCCCGCCGATGCGCCCGCGCCAAAGCAGGCGTGCTGCTGATGGACGCGAACGCTGCCGTCGCCTCGCTCTCGGCGCTCGCGCATCCGGGCCGCCTCGAGGTCTTTCGCCTGCTGGTCCGCGCCGGCGCCGAGGGCATGGCCTCGGGCGATATCGCGCGCGCGACGGGCCATGTCCCGCAGACGCTCTCGGGCAACCTCAACATCCTCGGCCACGCCGGGCTCGTGTCGTCGCGGCGCGAGGGCCGGTCGATCATCTACACCGCTGATTATGCCCGCATGACCGACCTGCTCGGCTTCCTGATGGAGGATTGCTGCGGCGGCGCCCCGGAGATCTGTGCTCCGCTCGCCGACGTGGTCACCAGGGCCGCCTGCTGCCAACCCGGAGCCGTTCAATGACCGA
This sequence comes from Rhizorhabdus dicambivorans, assembly GCF_002355275.1. Classification (NCBI taxonomy): domain Bacteria; kingdom Pseudomonadati; phylum Pseudomonadota; class Alphaproteobacteria; order Sphingomonadales; family Rhizorhabdaceae; genus Rhizorhabdus; species Rhizorhabdus dicambivorans. The sequence continues at coordinate 2,792,290 of NZ_CP023449.1, forward strand.
CCGTGTTTTCAATGTCCTGTTCCTCTGCACGGGTAACTCGGCCCGCTCGATCCTCGCCGAGAGCGCACTGAACAAGCTCGGCGAAGGCCGGTTCCGCGGCTATTCCGCAGGCAGCTTCCCCAAGGGCGCGGTCAACCCCGACGCGCTGAGGCTGCTGGAGCGCATCGGTTACCCGACCGAAGGCCTTCACTCGAAGAGCTGGGAAGAGTTCTCCGTGCCGGACGCGCCGGTGATGGATTTCGTGTTCACCGTTTGCGACGATGCGGCGGGCGAGACGTGTCCGGTCTGGCCCGGCCATCCGATGACCGCCCATTGGGGCATCGAAGATCCGAGCCATGTCGAGGGCAACGACATCGAGCGCGAGCGCGCCTTCGTGACAGCGCTGCGCTATCTCGAGAACCGCATCAAGCTGTTCATGGCGCTGCCGTTCGACCAGCTCGACGTGATGGCATTGAGGGCACATGTCCGCGAGATCGGTCAGGGCGAAGGCGCGAGCAACCGGCGCGGGGACGCCGCGTGAGCGATGCCGCCGCGGCGGCGAAGCCCGCGATCGGCACCTTCGAACGCTATCTCAGCCTCTGGGTCGCGGCCTGCATCGTCGTCGGCATCGCGCTCGGCTATGCGCTGCCCGGCTTGTTCGCGCGCGTCGCCGCGGCCGAGATCGCGAACGTCAACATCGTCGTCGCGGTGCTGATATGGCTGATGATCGTGCCGATGCTGCTCAAGATCGACCTGGGCGCGCTGGGATCAGTCAGGCGGCACTGGAAGGGCGTCGGTGTCACGCTTTTCATCAACTGGGCGGTGAAGCCCTTCTCGATGGCGCTGCTCGGCACCTTCTTCCTCGGCTATCTGTTCCGCCCCTGGCTGCCCGAGGCCGAGATCGGCTCCTATATTGCCGGCCTCATCCTGCTCGCCGCCGCGCCTTGCACGGCGATGGTGTTCGTCTGGTCCAACCTGTGCGAGGGCGAGCCTAATTACACGCTGAGCCAGGTCGCCTTGAACGACGTCATCATGGTGTTCGCCTTCGCGCCGATCGTCGCGCTGCTGCTCGGGGTCGCGTCGATCACGGTGCCGTGGGACACTTTGCTCATCTCGGTGCTGCTCTACATCGTCGTGCCGGTAATCGCCGCGCAGCTTGTCCGTCGCGCGCTGCTGGCCTCTGGCGGACAGCCGGCGCTCGATCGCCTGCTGGCAGCGCTCGGCCCCGTATCGCTGATCGCGCTGCTCACCACGCTGGTGCTGTTGTTCGGTTTCCAGGGCGAGGCGATCATCGCGCATCCGCTGGTCATCGCGCTCATCGCCGTGCCGATCCTCATCCAGGTCTATTTCAATGCCGGGCTCGCTTATTGGCTGAGCCGCCGCTTCGGCGTCGCCTGGTGCGTCGCCGCGCCCGCCGCGCTGATCGGCGCGTCCAACTTCTTCGAACTCGCCGTCGCCGCGGCGATCAGCCTGTTCGGCATCGGATCGGGCGCGGCGCTCGCCACCGTCGTCGGCGTGCTGGTCGAGGTGCCGGTGATGCTCTCGGTCGTCGCGCTCGTGAAGAAGACGCGGCCCTGGTATGAGCGGTCGTTGCCTGCATAATCCTGCGCGGCGCGTTCGCGATCATCAACGATAGAAGACCTGGGCGGCCGCTCTCTCTCGGGATCGGCCGCCCAGTCGCATAGGCGATCGGCACGGGCTTCGCCCGCACCCAGCGGTCGCCGCTGGCGCGGCGGCGCTGTTCGTCGGGCCTCCCTCAAGGCGGGAGTGGTCGGCGCTCCCTTCTAGGCCCGCCACGGCGCGCTGCAAGTCCGGCTGCGCCGGACTGCTCCATTGCATTTCGCCCCTGCGGGTGCAGCCCGCCGCTTCGGCGGGCCTCTCCGGTCGCTCTCGCCGCCCACCCCCGCCTCGGGGGAGGCCATGGGGTTTTGGGCAGTGCTGGAGGCACCGATGGATTTCACCTTCCAACCGCCGTTTTTGGCTGGACTGTCAGGATATGTGGCCGAAATGGCGAGCGCCTTCGTCTGTGCCTTGCTCGGCGTTACGCCGACCGTTCGCCACGCCGATTACCTTGCGAGCTGGATTGAGGTGCTGCGCGCCGACAACCGCGCGATCTTCCGCGCCGCGAGCGCTGCCGCCAAGGCCGCCGACTATCTGCTCGCGTTCCAGACGGGCAGCGACAGTGCCGACGCGCCAGGCTGCGAAGCCGCGCAAGCGACCAGCACCGACGAGCTTCCGCCGATGGGTGGATGACGTAGGCGGCGCGTCCCGCCGCCATCTGAAAGCCGGTCCGCCATCCCCGCGAAAGAACGACGGACCGGCACCTTAGGAAAAGGTGATGATCATGAAACTCGACTTCATCGATCTTGGCAAGCTCAGCGTCAGCAGGGCCAACATGCGCCATCAGAAGCACGCGCCCGACGTGTCCGACATCCTGCCGACCGTCCGCGCACGCGGCGTCCTCGTGCCGCTGATCGTGCGGCCGAGCGCTGGCGCAAGCGGTGCAGCCGGCGCGCCTGCTGACGCGTTCGAGATTGTCGCCGGCAGCCGCCGCTACCATGCCGCGAGGGCCGTCGCGGAGGAACGCGGTGAGGCCGAGCCGCTGCCCTGCGCGATATTGGAGCAAGGCGACGATGCCGCCGCCGTCGAGGCCTCGCTGATCGAAAATATTGCCCGCCTCAGCCCCGACGAGGTTTGCCAGTGGGAGACCTTCGTGCGGCTGGTGAAGGAGGGGCGGACTGTCGAGGGCATCGCCGCGACCTTCGGGCTGGCCGAGCCGGCGGTGCGCCGGGTGCTGGCGCTCGGCAATCTCCTGCCGCGCATCCGGCAGCTCTACCGGGCCGACGAGATCGATGTGGCGACCGTGCGGCACCTGACCATGGCCAGCAAGAGCCAGCAGAAGACATGGCTTGCGCTCCACGATGATCCCGACGCCCGCGCGCCGATGGGTCACCAGCTGAAGGCGTGGCTGCTCGGCGGCCAGTCGATCAACGCCGCGCATGCGCTGTTCGACCTCGCCGGCTATGAGGGCGCAATCGTCTCCGACCTCTTCGGTGAGGAGCGCTATTTCGCAGACGCCGAGAGCTTCTGGGCGGCGCAGAACGCCGCCATTGAGGCGCGCCGCGCCGCTTATCTCGACGCGGGCTGGCGCGAGGTTGTCGTCGTGCCCCCGAGCGAATATCTCCACAGCTGGGAATATGAGAAGGCCCCGAAGCGCAAGGGCGGACGCGTCTATATCGACGTGCGCCCGAGCGGCGAGGTCGTGTTCCATGAGGGCTATGTGACCAGGAAGGAAGCGCGCCGGCAGGAGCGGGGCGAGGCGCTCGATAGCAAGCACAAGCCCGCACGGGCCGAGCTGACCAGCAGCCTCCAGAGCTATGTCGACCTCCACCGCCACGCGGCGGTGCGCGCCGCGCTTCTCGCGCATCCGGCCGTCGCGCTGCGGCTGATGGTGGCGCATGCCATCGTCGGCTCGCCGCTCTGGACGGTGCGGGTCGAGCCGCAGGCGGCACGTGGCGATGCCGTGCGCGAGAGTGTCGAGACGTGCCGGGGCGAGGGCGCATTCGACGCCAAGCGCCGCGCCGTCCTCGACCTGCTCGGCCTGTCGCCCGAGGAGCCGACCGTCGCCGGTGGGAATGGCGACGGCTATCGCTTGGCTGTTCTGTTCCAGAAGCTGCTGAGCCTTTCCGACGAGGCGGTGATGGATGTCGCCGCCGTCGTCATGGGCGAGACGCTCGCCGCCGGCAGCGCCGTCATCGAGCTGCTCGGGCTCCATATCGGCGTCGACATGGCTGCGTGGTGGCAGGCCGACGACGCGTTCTTCGACCTTCTCCGCGACAAGGAGGTGCTGGGGCAGATGCTGGCCGAGGTGGCGGGCGCGCCGGTCGCCAGCGCCAATGCGGGCGAAAAGGCAAAGACACTCAAACGCATCATCCGCGACCATGTGGAGGGCGTGAACGGGCGCGAGAAGATCGAGGGCTGGGTGCCGCGCTGGATGGCGTTCCCGCCGTGTGCCTACACCGCGCGCGGCGGCGTGGGCACGGTCGATACCCATGCACGGATCGCCGGGCTGCTCGTGGAGCAGCCGCCCGCCGCCGATATTCCGGCGCAGGTGGAAGTGGCGACTCTGGAGCCCGACACGCAGCCGCTGACATCCGCAATGGCGGCCTGACCTTCGGCGGGCGGCGCATCCGCGCCGCCCGTATCTCTCCTGAATTTCGGCCGCGCGCCTGTGCCATCAAGGCACAGGCGCGCGGGTCGCTGCCGGGTCCTGCACGCATGGGGGAGCGGGCGTTCCTTCGGCACGTGCAACCCGGACGTTTCTGTTAAGAGCATGTCTGCGCACGAAGCTCGCGGATTGAAGGAATGCCGATCCCATGGGTGAAGATCTGACCATCTGGACCTTGGACTGGGTGCCCGAAGGTCCGCGCGGGTTCGTCCGCGATCTGCGTCTGCGCTGGGCGGCTGAGGAAGCGGGGCTTCGTTACAACGTCGGCGCCGTTGCGTTCGACGATCGGCATGTGAACCACCTCGATCGCCAGCCCTTCGGGCAAGTGCCGTTTCTGACAGATGGCCAGATCAGGATCTTCGAGAGCGGCGCGTGCCTGCTGCACCTGGCCCGCAAGAGCGACATCCTGATGCCAAGGAGCGCGCGCGGCGAGGCTGAGACGGTTCAGTGGGTGATCGCTGCGCTCAACTCGATCGAGATGGTGACCGTGCCCTGGTGGTTCGTGGGGCTCTCGGGCGACACCGAAAATGGCCTGTCCGGCTGGCTGGATAGCCGGCTTCAACACATGGAAGCCGTGCTGAGCGAACGCGAATGGCTGGTGGAAGACCGCTTCACCGTTGCCGATCTGATGATGGCGGATGTTCTGCGCGTTCCCGCAATTCGTGCCCGTGGCAATCGCCCCGCGACCGAGGCCTATGTCGAGCGGCTAGTTGCCAGGCCCGCCTTCAAGAAGGCGCACGCCGATCAGCTGGCGCATTTTGCGGCGGCCGATGAACGTCGAGAGCGCGGTTGACCGATTCCGCCGGCCGCCGAACAGATGTTTGCTTTACCGGGGAAAGCGGCCAGCCGGACGGCTTCGTGGAATGTCGACCTTTCTCGCTGGATCGGGCTCGGCCCGACAGAGGCGCTGGGACAGCAGGCACCCCGCCGTTTTGGGCGAAGATCAGCTTACTGGTATCCGCCTTCCTGTTCGCGTTCCTTCGCAGCTTCTGCCTGCGCCTGCTCCATGCTCTGCTCGGGAGTCTCGGTCGGCTTTTCAGCCTTGGCCGCCGGCGCGTCGTCGGGTTTGCTCTTCTGTTCGGCCATGTCACGGCTCCGCTACGGCGCTGATCCATAGCGCCGACGCCTCAACCGCCCTCGCGTACCCATGTTCCTGTTTGCCCCCTCGCGTCCGGATCGGTGGATTGCACACGTCTGGACGAGCTATTCTAAAAGAGCCTTTGGGGAGAATGACGGCATGGCGAAGCTCGTCTTCGGGATGAACCAGTCGCTCGACGGCTACGTCGATCATATGGCGTTCGGGCCGAGCCCCACGCTCTTCCGCCACTTCATCAAGGAGGCTGAGGCACAGGCGGGCAGTGTCTATGGCCGCCGCATCTATGAGGTCATGCGATACTGGGACGACGATCATCCGGAGTGGGATGCAGACGAACAGGCCTTCGCGGCGGCGTGGCGGAAGCAGCCGAAATGGGTCGTCTCACGCTCGCTGAAATCGGTCGGGCCCAATGCCACGCTCGTTGATGATGATCTTGAGAACACGATCCGTGCGCTGAAGGAGCGCGACGGCGAGATCGAAGTTGCCGGCCCGGACCTGGCGCACAGCCTTACCGAGCTTGGCCTGATCGATGAGTATCGCATCTACCTGCATCCCGTCGTGCTCGGTCGCGGCACGCCCTATTTCGCCGGCCCCCGGCCGCCGCTCCGCCTTGTGGGCCATGACCGGATCGACGGGGACGTGATCAGGCTGACCTACGTTCCAGCCTGATCCTGCGGCACGCGCCAGGGGCCGCGGGGGTGAGCCAAGGTCCGATGGATCGATAACGGAAATGCCGCTGGTGGCTATGGACATCAGCGGACCTTGGCGATCACCTTCCTGGTCTCGCCGCACAGCGCACAGGCATCCAGACGCCGCTCGAATCCGTCCTGGCCGGCGAGCTCGCGCGTCTTGTGATTGGCTTGGCCGGGCACCGAAAGCCCGAGCCGCTCGGTGATACAGTCGTCGCAGACCGGCTCGGGCGACAGCCGCTCGATCAGCGCCCGAACTTGGCTCAGAACCGTCGTCATCTCTCCCCCTTGGATGCCGCTATAGGCAGGTCCGGCGACGCGCGGAAGGCAGCGCCGTGACCCTTGGCTGCGCCTGATCCGGCTCGCTAGGGCGCGATGCGCATCATCGCCACCATCCTTGCCCCGCCGCACCGCGTTCCGGTTCTTGAGGCAGATGCTGGGCCGGCCGCGGCCCCGGCGAAACCATCGCGGACCGGCTGATTTCCCCGCTTGGAGCGGAAGCCCCAAGCTCCTCGCGGCCGCTTCGCTCCAAATCAGCCCGGCCGCTCCGGTCCTCCGCTTGGCGCTCCGGCCGTGCGGTTCGCCGGGCCCTCTGAGGCCGTCCCTGAAGCTCTGCCCATCGCCCGGAAGCGGTTCGGGCGAGCAGATGAAGGAGTGAGACAATGCCCGCAATCGGTCATGTGCAGCGTCAGTCGGACGGCAGCTTCAAGGGTTCGATCCGCACGCTTTCGGTGCGCGCCGACATCGAGATCGTGCCCAACCGCAGCAAGACGGGTGAGCAACCCGACTACCGCATCTTGGCCTCGGGCGTCGAGCTCGGTGGCGGCTGGATTCGCACCGGCGAGGTCTCAGGACGCGAATATATCCGCCTCGCGATGTCGGCACCCGAGCTTGGGAGCCGCACCCTCTACGCCAATCTCGGGCGCGCCGCCGGCCAGGACGATGACGATGTCTTCGCCATCATCTGGAACCCCGGCGAGTGATCCTGGCGTGGCCCCGTACCCGAGCGGTGCGGGGCCAAACGCCTTCGGGTGACCGCCAACCCGGCCGGTCAGCGCCGACAATCCGGGCGCGGAGAAGCTCGGGCCGTCGCGCGAGTCAGGTGCAATCTGCGTCAGGCGGGGAGGGGCTCTGCTCAGCAGGTGCTCATCATCCGAGACGGAGCGGGCCGCCTCAAGGACGACGGGGCCCCACCATTTTTCCGGCGTCTGATCGCTGCGGCGAACGCATCTGCCGGCGTGCCGCGCCGGAAAAATCGTTGCCCCCGTCGCCGCTCGCGCGGTCGCGGGGCCCATGCCCCGCGCTCCTTGACCCGGCCCGCTCCGCCCCGGGCGTCGCCTTGCGTCTTTCGCGAAGAGATGGAGGCGATGATGTGCATCGAGCAACGGATCGAGGAGCTGCGCGCGGAACTGGCGGCATGCACCGACCGTCAGGAAATCAGCCAGATCAGCGCGGAATTGCAGGCCGCATTGGCCGAACGCGCGCGCATCGAGGCCCGGATTGCGACCATGTTTGGGCTGCCGGATTGAGGTTGAAGCAGGCCCGGAGCGGTGCCGCGAAGGCGTGCTCCGGGCCATCTTTCATGTCGAAACTGGTGGCGCGCCGCGCTGCGCTATCCGGCTTTATGGTCGCGCTTTAGGGCGTCCACGATTGCAGTTTGCGGCCCCTGAGCGCTGCTCGAATGAGGCTCGAACAGGCACCGGCTGGCTCTTTCCGGCGGCGCGTCACCAGCGGGGAAGCGGGTGGACTGTGGCAGCGATGGAGACAGATGGAGCGGCCGGGCAGCTGGAATTTGTAAGGCAAGATTGAAAAGCTACGGCACCGCCGCTGACGCCGGCGTGCCGCAAGCAATTGTCTGCACATCATTTTTCCTGTGGGCGTGAACGGTGCCATGAGGGTGGCGACGGTGCCAGTCGCCCAAGAAATGGTTCAGTTATAGGGGCTTGGGTGGCACCGGTTTTCATATGCTCCGCGCCGTCGCATGTTTTCAGCCTTCGTCATACGGAGCCGCAGCATCATGGCGTCACAGGACGAGTTCGAGCCGCATCTTGGCCGCATGCGCGCGAAGCAGGCAAAGCCTCCGCGGAAGTTCCTGCACCGCGTGCTTGCTGCCGCCAATTTGGCGCGCGGTGGGGGACGCTCGGCGGCGAAGACGCGCGGTTTCACCGGCAGCCGGACTGGGCGCGGGGCAGGGGTTGGGCGGGTGCTCTCCGCCCGCGACCGCTTTGCCGCGTTCCGCCGGCGCCGCGTCATCATCAAGTCGCGCATCGTGGGACTCGCGGGCAAGGGGCCGGACGGCGCACGTGCCCATCTCCGCTACGTCCAGCGCGACGGCACGACCCGCGACGGCGAGCGCGGCCAGCTTTATGGCGCCGAGGCCGACAAGGCAGACGGCAAGGCCTACCTCGACCGCTGCCAGGGCGATCGCCATCAGTTCCGCTTCATCGTCTCGCCCGAGGACGGCAGCGAGTATGAAGACCTGAAGCCGCTCACGCGCCGGCTGATGGCACGCATGGAGGAGGATCTCGGCACTAGGCTCGACTGGGTGGCGGTCGACCATTTCAACACCGGGCATCCGCACACCCACATCATCGTGCGTGGCAGGGACGATCAGGGCAGGGATCTGATCATCGCGCGCGACTACATCACGCACGGCATGCGCGAGCGTGCCTGCGAGCTGGTCGATCTCGACTTGGGGCCGCGCAGCGATGCGGCGATCGAGCAGCGCCTGCACGCCGAGGTCGAGCAGGACCGGCTGACCAGCATCGACCGCAGGCTGGTCCGGAGCATAGACGGTGATGGCTTGGTGAGTGGCACCGGACGCGACGCGTTCGAGCAGAGCCTCCGGACCGGACGGCTGAGGAAGCTGGAGCAGCTGGGGCTCGCCGCGCCTGTTGCTCGCATGCAGTGGCGGCTCGCACCCGATCTTGCCGATACGCTACGCCGTCTGGGCGAGCGCGGCGACATCATCCGCACCATGCAGCGCGCCTATGCTGAGCGCGGGACCACGCCACCGCTCGCCGATCTGGCCATCTATGATCCGACCGCAGCCAACGCACGGTCGCTTGTCGGCCGCATCGTGGAGCGGGGCCTGTCGGACGAACTGAACGAGCGCCATTATCTCATTATCGAGGCGACGGATGGGCGCAGCCATTATGTTGATATCGGCAGGGGCGAGCATGTGGACGCTCAGGCTGCCGGTGCGATCGTGCGTACCGCGCCCACGGTGGCCAGTATTCGTGAGGCTGATCGGACGATCGCCAAGGTCGCGGCTGCGAATGGCGGGCGCTACACGATCGACGCGCATCTGCGTCACGACCCGACCGCCGCCGAGGCGTTTGCCGAGACGCACGTGCGCCGGCTCGAGGCGATGCGGCGTCTCATGCGAAGCGTCGCGCGCGAGCCGGATGGCAGCTGGATCATCGCGCCCGATCATCTTGACCGCGTTGCGGCCTATGAGGCAACGCGTGCGAAGGAGCGACCGGTGTCCGTTGATGTCCTGTCCTCCCAACCGCTGGAGAAGCTGATCGACGCCGAGGCCGCGACTTGGCTCGACCGAGAGCTGGCTGCCGGCACTCCCGAGCCGCTACGCGACGCAGGTTTCGGCCATGATGTGCGCAAGGCGCAGGCCCGACGGCGCCAGTGGCTGGTAGTGCAAGGGTTTGCGGAGGAGGTGGGCGGCGAGATTACCGGCCGTCCGGACATGATCGCGGCGCTCCAGCGGCGCGAGCTGCTGCGGATCGGCGCCCAGCTTTCACGCGAGATGGGAATGCCATTCGCCGAACCTGCCTCTGGCGAGCGGGTGGCGGGTGTGTATCGCCGGCCGATCGATGCGATCAGCAGAAGGCTCGCTTTGATTGAAAGGTCTCGCGAATTCACGCTCGTGCCATGGTCACCCGTGCTCGAACGCAATATTGGCAAGAGCGTGTCTGGGATCGTGCGTGAGGGCAGGATTAGCTGGGCCGTCGGGCGTCAGCGGAGCGGGCCCAGCATTTCCTGAGATAGCCGACAGCGGATCAGTCACGTTGTTATATCCACGCCTGGAAGTAGACCCTGGTCACACATGGTGGTTCGACCCGGCCGGCGCACAAGCAGGCGACCGCAGCTTCCGACCTGAAGGGCGCAAGCGCTGGGCGCGAAGTGCCTGCTTGTCCCCAATCTAGCGCTAGAAGCAGACCTTGCTGTGGATTGCGCGCTTGGCACCGGACCCGCTATCCGGTGCGACCGCTAGCCGAGATGGCGGCTCACATTCGGCCAGCGGGGCGTGTCAGGTTCACCGGGCGAAGTCATGCTCCAGCGCGTCTCGGGAAAGGAAACGCCCGAACGCCGCGAGGAGCGAGGCTGCACCAGGATCTCTAATGCGCCCGATTCGCTTTATGGGATAATGGAAGGCGCCGGCCACATAGGAGCCGTGCCCCTTCAAAGCGTTGGACAGACCTACGCGTGGTACTGTGGCTTTAGCAATTAGGTCGGCGACCTCGTCACCGTGCTTCTTGCGCGCGTCCTCGATCTCACCGGCCACTTTGCCAAAGTGTTTAGCAAGCTCAGCGCAACGATCTTCCCATGCGCGCGTCGGAAATCGCTTTGGTTCCTTTTTCAGCTCGGCGGGGGTGATGTCGCAGCGACCATTCTTGTCCAGCACCGTAAGATCCAGCACATTAAGGTTTACGACTGTGCCTCGCTTGAAAAGGACCGCGGCGGTTACGTCGCCCTTGTCACCGAAGTTCGGGATAAAGTGCTTTAGGTGCGGGGGCTCGGCTTCCACTTCCGCAGGATCCAAGGTCAGTGGACAGATCACCGCGACCTTGAAGTTATTCTCCCGCACGCGCTTTCCGCCTGGACGCACCATGATATCGCACGGCTGAGCGATGAGTACGAACAATCCCAAATCGTTGCCTTCGCCGATCTCGAAGACATCGCCGTTGCGGAGCGGATCATTATAACCGTTCACAAGCTCAGGGCCATCATGGAGCTCCTGCGCTCTCAATAGGTTGAGATGGGCCTGTGTCTCGGCCGTGAGCTCTCGCGAGATGTCAGCGACAGCCTTCACGCCTGTCGCGGCGTCTGCGAACTTCAAGAACTCGGCCTCGCGCAGGATCACGCGCTTCGCCTCGTCCTTATGGACGATCGCGTAGAGCCGAAGTAGCGTCTCAAGCTCGGAGACGCCCTCCTCCTCGGAAGAATTGACGATGATGTGCTCGAACGCGAGCGGGTCGATATCGTCGAACCGCTTGAGTGCGGCGTCGAGCGCCTCACGAAGACCGTCCTTCGCGAGAGTCTTCATGGTCTCACAATAGGTGTTGATCAGCGTTCGATAGACCGCGCCGTAGAAGCGATCACCATCGCTAAGTGATTGTTTGGCGATGGGCATGAAGAATTTGAGTGCAATCGCGTTATCTTCGGCGAGCTGGCGCCAGCTCGAGATCTCGTCACCCGAGTTCAGCGTATGCGAGAGCATACCGCAGAACCAGCGCGTGCCGAACCCCACCGGCTCCGATTGCGCTAAGCCCTTGATGATGTCTGCGCCGGTTGCAAAGCCGAGGACCTGCGGATCACCATTTAGCTCTTGATCGAAGAGGAACAGAGTTCGAGCGTCCTCGCGGCATTGCTCGATTATCTCTTGCTGTTGGGCGTGCCATTCGGCTGGCGTGAGAATCTTGAGATCGACTTGCTCGGGAATGTTTCGCCGCAACTGCAAAATGTCTCGCGCGCCTTCCTCCTCGGTGAATTCGCTAAGAATCGTGGTAACTGCCTCAAGCTCGGCGGCGTCCATATCTCCAAGTAGAGCGGTAAGCTGATCGAAGCGCGCCTCGTTATCGTTAGCGAGTACGGCTACGGGGAACAAACTCTCGAGCAGTTGCCGCGCGTCCTCACGCCGCGTCAGAGTGTCGATGACATTCGCGGCATCCGCCACTGGCTCGACCATATCATCGACGAACACGACGCGTTTGATACGCAAGCGCGTGAACAAATCCGTAAGTCCCGGACGCGGCGCTGCAGGCTTGGCCGCCGGCGCGTCGACAGGCACGCCAGCCTCCTGAGGCTCGATCGGCAGTAGCATGGCCTCCCCCTTCAACCGCTCCTTGCCACCCCTGACAGGTCGATCTCGAACACGTGGCGACGTCCATTCGCGTTACGAGCGTGCAGCAAATTGATCGAACTGCCCATGGAGGCGAGGACCTGCGACGTGATGAAGAGCCCGAGCCCGCGCCCGGTCGACTTCGGTTTCAGGGTCACGAACGGCTCAAAGAGGTTGGACTCAACCGAGGGGGCGACGCCCGGCCCGTTATCAGAAACGCGCACAAATGGACGCTCGATTTCGATATGGACACTGGGGCGGCCACGACGTCCATTCTGCCCGGCCTGTTTGAGCCAGTACTCCGAGTTCAGCAAGAGATTGTCGAACACCTGCAGCAGTCGTCCACGATTGGTCTCGACCTCGAAATCGCTGATGATGTCGACTTCGATTTGAATCGCGTCGTGCCGCCAACGTTCCTCGAAATGGACCTTAGTGTCGCGCATGAGATCCGCGACAGGGAAGCGCTCGATGCGGTCACGCTGGAAGCGCAATGCCGGGCCAAGATGCGCGATCTGCCGTCTAAGTGCAGATGCCGTCGAGAGCACCTCGTTCGCGAACCGCGCGAGCTTGGCACCCTGGTTGCCATCTCGCCGTGCCTCGTCACTGGCCGCTCTGGCACGCTGAGTTAGGCGATCAGTCTGGTTGTGGACTTCGTGAGAAAGGGACTCGGCGATCAAGCCAAGCCCAGCCAACTCGGAGAAGTCCTGAAGCTGCGAGTTGACAATCTCAAGCCGAGGCGAGAGCGCCGCGACCACGGACGCCAGCTTCTCGGCGTCAGCGGCGTGTGCCTCTAGCTCCGCGAAAATTGATCGAGACGAGCGTAATGCGTCGTTCGCGGCTTCCAGCAACGAGACGAGGCGCCGCTCGTCAGTAGTCGATAATAGCGGCTCGGCGGTGATCCTCGCGCTCAGTGTCTCGACCTTCCGCTGGACCTCCGCCGCTGCACTGTCGATCGCCTTCGAACGCTCGGCGTAGCTTTTCAACGTCCGCGCCACTTGGCGCGCGGACGTTATCGTGCGCTCGGCGCCCTCGAATGCGACCCCGTTCGCGAGGCGCTCCTCACGATATTTTGTGTAATTGCGCCGAATCCACTCGTAGAACTGACCGATCATCTCGGTCGAGTGTACCATCAGTCGGCGGAAATTCTGCGAGTAGGGGTTGCTGACGAAGCCTTCGCGGTCGGTCTTATCCTTGAGGTGCGGGTTTCTCGCCTCGGAGATCGCAACGAAGCCGAGTACATTGTGTGGGCGTAGCCCGTACCAGGAGCTCGCGCTGGTCTGTTGAGCCCCGAGCCTTAGCCAGTCCTCTCCGTTGATGCCATATGGCTTCACCGCGAAACCATCGCGGAAGACCTTAATCCCTGCGTGCCGTTTCACGACTCGCTGGATTTCGGAGGAAGCAGACAGGCCGCTCAACCGCAGCGCGCTCTCGTCGCTTCGAAGGAGAAACTCGTCGACCTCAGCGTGGAAGGGCCCTGGGTCGGCCGGGATGAGATGCGGCTCCGGTCTCTCGTCTGCAGCTGCCCCATCAGCTTGCGCGTTTGGATTGGCAATGCGCTCAATCGAACCAAGGTTTTCTAGTCCGACAGTATGGTCGAACTCGATGAAATAGGCTGAATCGGCGCTTAGCCGCATGGCGACTGGCGGGTTGCGAGACTTGAGATACTCGTAAAAATCCTTGCCATTGGATGGTACGACTACGTTCTCGAAGAACTCAAGCTCCTCGTCACGTTGGTTCCCACGCAGCTTCGCCAGCCGCATCTTGCCACCAAGGTGAAGATCACCCGCTTTGAAATCAATGACGAACCTGCCAACTGCCGCACGGCGGACGCGCTCCGAAATCTGCCCGAGGTCGATGACCTTCCCATCGATCGTCAACGTGACGAGGAAGGTTCGCGCCTTCTCATAGGGCGAGATTATCTGCGCCAGATCGTTCGCGAGCTGCTCTACCGTCGCCCCCCGCCAGACATCTGGATTGCGCAAACCAGTGATCAGAAGCCGCGTACCTTTCAGCCGTGGCTGATCAGCATTTCGCACCGTCACTGGCACGGCGCTGAGACTCTTATCCTCAGTGAAGGCGTCCCAGCTGAACGCGACGTGGAGGGTGTCGCCTTCGCCCTTGCGCGTGTCCATTTCCAGCCGCGAGCCAAGTTTCTGAGTACTTAATCGTCCTAACCCCTTGTCGCCCAATGGCGTACGGCCCCTGGGGGTCGTTGCCCCCTTCGCCTTCATCTCTCGCTTGCCTGACAGCGAGATCACCAGCCACCCTCTGTCTATGTCATCACGATCCATGCCGACGCCATTGTCTTCGATCGAGATGAAGCCAAGCTCGTCGGGGAAGTCGGATTGACCTGGGGTGTCCGCAGTGTTCACGACCACATGCGCGAAATCGGCGTCAGCGTCGTAGGCGTTCTTCACCAGCTCGACGAGCGCCGTCACCTCGTCCGAAACGAGTTCATCCCCGAGCTGGCGGACGACGGCGGCGCTGATATCGAAGTGCGGAGATGTGACCATGCCTGCTCAGAGCTTCCGCAGTAGCAGGATCTTCTCCTCGCGCATCGTCGCCGAACTCGCGTTCCGATCAGGCATGCGCTTGTGATGAATGCGCCGCGTCAGCATCGTCACCGTGGCGCACTTCGCGTCCTCCATCAGCTCGCTCAACACCGCGTCGGTGGGCACCTGCTTGCCTGCAATACTTCGGTTGCCAACGGTCCAGATCATGTAGCTGTTCTGACGCACTTGCGCGATCATTGTCTCCAAACTGGCCCGAAAGTCACGATAAAAGCGTACTAAGCGGAGGCGGCCATCGATAGGGCGCGCAGGAAGTGCCGCAACGAAATTCTTGAGCGTCGGGCTCCCTGCAAATAACTGCTCCTCCTCCTCTTCCGAGACAGGATCGCGCCCGCCTAGACTACGCCGATCTATCTCCAGGGTGGTCCGTAGCATTTCAGCGTCAACGTTGGGGTCGATGTCCGCGAGGTCGATCCAATTGAGTGGCAGATAGGAATGTTGGCCGTAAGTGACCGTAGTTTGATTGTCGCCATAGGGCGGTGAGGTCATCATGAGGTCGAATGGTGCCACGTCCGCCCAATAGGTCTTGCTCTCCCTGGTGTCGGCGAGCGCAATCTCAGCGGCCCCACGATAGCGCGCGTTGCTTATGGCGCCCGCGTCCCTGAGCTTCTTCCGAAAGAACGCGAAGCTGTCGGCGTTGCGTGATACGAGATCGGCGAATACGTCTATCGGAGAGACGTTCCGCGCCTCGATCTCCTCAACGGGGCGCGCATGCAATTTGTAGGTCGACGTCCGATCGTTGCTGGTGAGGCGGACTGTCTCGGCTAAGGTCACCCAAAGGAAGCGTCTTACCCAGAGATCCTCGCAAGCGCGGATCGAGCGCCGCAATCGAGACAGTTCCGTCAGCACCTCAGGCTTGAACCATTTATCTCGGTTGGAAAGCGTGGTGTCGATCCCGGACCTACGATCAGCACGAGCGCGCTTGACAACGTCGGCGCCGATTGCGCCGATTGTGAACTCGACCTTTCGCGCGGTACGCACACGGCTGATCAGGACCGCCAGCGGGTTGATATCAGTGCCGTAGACGTTGAGCGCGAAATGCATACCGCTAACGAGCGAGGTCCCCGATCCAACAAATGGATCATATAGAGACTTTATGTTCGGCTGAGCCTCGATGACCGCCGCCAGCAGCCGGCGCTGCACCAGCGGTACCATCATCGCTGGGTACTGGAAGACGCAATGTGCGCTGTCGGTACGATCGCGGGTCTTGAGCGACCAAAAGTCGGGATCGTCGCGATGCCGGGCCAACGCTCGAACCAACACGTCGTCGACAGCAGTGAGCGCTGTGCTTGCTTCCGGCGGGGACGATTTGGCGGCCGTTGATCTCATTCTCGCCATCGCTCCCGCACCAACATGTCGGAATGCCCGACGATATGGCGTTGATCAGGAAGCCATTTTCGTCCTCACCCCCCGGCCAAGCCGAGCATAACCTAACAATTGCGCGCGTCGACGGCAACGACCTTTGGATGGTTCCATTTCCGCATGCCAGCGCGCAACCATCCCGCGATGACTGGCGACAGCTACCCTGGCTCACTGCTCGCTGACGGCCGCGATAGGTCATCAAAGCATAGCCAGCGCCGCGGACGCCATAGATCAGCGCGCTACTCACGCAGTAGCGCCACCGCATTGCGGTGACATCGCACGGTCGACAAACGACAGCTTTCGGGCCGCCTTTCCAAAAATTCAGTGATCGACGTTGGCGAGAGGCTGGCAGCAATGCTGCGGCATGATGGCACCCGCCAGCTGGGCGATTAGCCGCCGGCAGTGGCGCGCGATGCAGATCATCTTCCCTGGTGCTGCATATCGGCCGACAGGTAGCCAGCGTCGGCGGGCTGCCGATTAAGCCACGCGCCGTCTGATGCGAGTCTTGGGACCCGGGCAGCTCGCCCGGTTCCGGGAGCCTCGCTGTGACCCCCACCAAGCTGCTGATCGGCCAGATCCTCGTCGTGCTCGCTGTGATGTTCGTCGGCCTGTGGGCGGCGACGCAGTGGTGCGCGGCGATGCTCGCCTATCAGCCGCAGCTCGGCTCGCCCTGGTTCTGGCTGGGCGACTACCCGGTCTACCGCCCCTGGGCGCTGTTCATCTGGTGGTTCCACTATGACGCCTACGCGCCTGAGGTCTTCGACAAGGCTGGCAGCCTGGCTGCCGCCAGCGGCCTTCTCGGCTGCGCCACCGCCATCTTCGGCTCGCTCTGGCGCGCGCGCCAGAGCGGCCAGGTCACCACCTACGGCTCGGCGCGCTGGGCGAGCACGCGCGAGTGTCAACGCCGGGATAAAAACGGGCCAGGCACCGGTTTAAAATGGGGCCAGTTGGTTTGAACAAAAAGCCCCAAGGTTGAGGCTGGGCAGCATCGGCAGCGGGGAAGCGGCTGGAGCGGAGCGGAAGCCGATTTCCCGCTGCCGATGGCCGCCCGTTCTTAGGTCATTTATCCTCCCCCTTGTCCTTCTGGCGCTTGCGGCTGCTGGCGAGACGGAAGCTGTCACCATTCATCTCGAGAATGTGGACGTGGTGTGTCAGCCGGTCGAGCAGGGCGCCGGTCAGGCGTTCGGAGCCGAACACCGATGTCCATTCATCGAAGGGCAGATTGCTGGTGATCAGCGTGCTGCCGCGTTCATAGCGCTGGCTGAGTACCTCGAACAGCAACTCGCCGCCCACGGCGGTGAATGGTACATATCCCAACTCGTCGAGGATCAGCAGCTTTACAGATGCCAGATGCTTTTGCAGGCTGCGCAAGCGACGCTCGTCGCGAGCCTCCATCAGGTCATGGACCAACGCCGCGGCCGTTGTGAAGGCCACGCTGTGCCCTTTCTGGCACGCAGCCAGTCCTAGCGCGAGGGCGGTGTGGGTCTTACCGGTGCCGCTGGGGCCCAGCGCAATGACATTACGCCGCCGCTCGATCCATTCACCGCGCGCCAGTTCCAGAACCAAGGCCTTGTTCAGTGATGGCTGGGCTGCAAAGTCGAAGGTGTCAAAGCTCTTGGTGTGCGGGAAGCGAGCCATGCGGATACGGCGCTCCACCATCCGGCGCTCGCGATCAATCCGTTCAAGTTCGCACAGGCGCAGCAGATAGCGGGGGTAATCGGCCCGATCCTGCGCGGCCTCGAAGGCGACCTTCTCATACTCGCGCACAAAGGTGGGCAGCTTGAGCGCTTTGAGATGGTTGGCCAGTAGTACAGCGGGCGGCACGCTGGTGGGTTCGGCCTCGATGGCTGGCAGCGGCATCATGGGATCACTCATGCTGCCACTCCCGTCGCTGGAGTGCCTGCCTGCGAGAGCAGGCCCATGTAGGTGCGCGGATCGGTACGCCCGACATTCGCGCGCGGCAAATGCGGGTAAAATTGCAGATCGAGGCGCGGCACACGCTGTTCGAGGCGGGCCAGCGCGATCATCTTGATCGCATCGAAGCTGATTGCCCCCATCTCCAGCGCGCGGGCCACTGCCCATTCCACCAGGGACTGCTCGAAGCGTTCGCATAGCCGCAGCACCTGGATGAACTCGCGCCGTCCCTCTTTGCCGCTGCGCGCCTCCATCAGTCGTCGGATGCGATGCATCGGTTCAGCCAGCACCCAGCCATCGAGCGGCGCTGCCTGATCAAGCGCGCGGGGTTTCTGTTCTAACAGCGCCAGATAGTGCAGCGGGTTGGCAATGAAGTCCTCCCGCTCATAGCTGCGCGGATGCACTGCGATCAGCTCCCCGCCACAGATGATCGCAACCCGATCGACATAGCCTTTGATTACGACCTCCTGGTGGGCATAGGCCGTCGGCACCGAATAATCATTGGTACGATAGCGCACCAGCGACATCGACGAGGCCCGCCCCGTCACCATATGGCAGGGATCGAACGGCACCGCCGGTAGCGGCATAAAGGCCGCCAGATCAGCCACCAGCCTGTCACCGATGCTGCGCTCATGCCCGCGCAAGATGGCCTGTCGTCGCTCCATGCATTGTTCGACAAAGCGCGCGTTCAGCGCATCAAAGCTGGGCGCCTCTGGCCTCGGCACCATGAAGTGGCGCCGGGAATAACCGACCAGCCCCTCGACCTTGCCCTTGTCGTTACCCTTGCCGGGGCGCCCGAATTTGTCTTCGAACAGGTAATGGCTCTGGAGGGTCGAGAACATCCGGCTGCGCTCGCGCTTCCCGTCGCCCAGGATCTGCGCCACTGCCAGCTTGGTGTTGTCATACAGGATCGACTGCGGGATGCCGCCGAAGAAGGCAAAGGCCGCCACGTGCCCTTCGCAAAATGCCTCAGCCACCTCGGCAGGATAGGCTTTAACGAACGGCGCATCGCTGTGCGGCAGGTCCATGCAGAAATAGTGGAACCGCACCAACTTGCCGTCGATGATCCCGTCCGCCTCACCAAAATCCACCTGCGCATGCCCCGGCTTGTGGCTCAATGGTATGAACACCTCGCGGCTGCGCAACTTGGCGCCCGCCACATAGTCGCGAACAATGGTGATGCCGCCGGTGAAGCCATGTTCATCGCGCAGACGCTCGAAAATACGCGCGGCAGTGTGTCGCTGTTTGATGTGAACCTTGCGGTCATCCACCAGGATTTGGTCAATGATGTCGGTAAATCCGGACAGCTTGCGGCTGTAGGTTTGCCCGCTCCGGCCGTGCGCTGCTGGCTCTGGAAAGCACAGCATCTTGTCGACGGTCTTGCGATTGATCCCAAAATACCGGGCGGCAGCGCGACGGCTCATCCCGTCAATCAGCACGGCGCGGCGGACCTTCTGATAAAGCTCCACTCTCTTCATCCTCCACCTCCGCCCAAAAACGGAGGTCTAGCAGGACTGGCCCCTTTTTAATCCGGTGAGACTGGCCGATCCGTGGCCCCTTTTATTCCCGGTGTTCTCACCAGCATCGTGTCGACTGCGGGATCGTAGAAGAACGGGATCGGCTCTGCTACCGGCTCGGCCACCACATCCAGCCCCTGCGCGCTGAAATGATAGGGGGCGCTGTGGATGGCGACGCGCGTGGAGATGCGGCGCAGCGTCTTGAGCCCGATGCCGAACCGGCCCTTCTGCTCGGCATCGTCCGACTTGGTGGTGAGGTAGGGCAGCGTCATCGCTAGCACGTGATGACAGCTCACCGGGCTCCCATCGTGGACAATGAGAAGCTGGCGCTCGGCATTCCCGCCACGCAGCGCGATGCGGACATTTGTCGCGTTCAGGTCGTCAGCGTTCTGCAGCACTTCGACGATGCCTTGGAATGCCTCGACATTAAGATCTTCGGCGGCCGCCGCCGCATGGCGCACGACCTTGCGCATGAGCCCCGGCGCTCTCGCCATGGCGAGCGACAGGCCAACCAATACGCCTGACGAAAATTCAGGATCTCGGGGGTCGTCGATGGAAGCGGCTGCTGGATCATCGTTCCAGATAAGCAGGGCGGCTTCGCGGCCCTGCTCATACAAATCCACCTGCGGCTCGTCCAATCCGACTGCTGAAATGCTTGCCACTGTCAAATTGCACCCTTCCGTCAGCCGCAGCCGCGATCGGCCCACCGTGACGGTGGTCATTCAAAGCCGCCGCCATGCTCCCCGATTCACAGCATTAGGTCCAGCGCCAAGCAGCTGAATGAACGGGTTCTCGCTCGCGCGGTCGACACGTGGGAGCGGGGGCTTCATCTTGCTCGCTTTTGAGCTAGTTTGGCCCAATGCCAAGAAGCAGGGGGCGCCGGAAGAAGCCCGGCAAGACGCATCAGATCAGGCGATCCGCCGGGCCGGTTTTCCAACTGCTGCCGGTGCCGACCAATCGCGACATGTTCCGTGAGCGGATGTCGCAGGCGGCTGAGGCTCATGTGGCGCGCCTGCCGAAGATGTTCGCTGCCTTCCAGCAGCTCTTTCGTGACCACGATCCTGCCGGTCTTATCGCCTCTGTCGCGTATTACGGCCTCCAGCGCGGCATACGCGAGGACGGCTCGACAACGCCGATCTCAAGCAAGCTCGAGCAGCACCATGTGGAGCTCCTTCAAGCCGTGCTCCTGACCCTACCGTATGAGGAATGGCCAGCAGCGCCCTCGCTACCGCGCGCGATTGACCGCGTCTTTAACGAGTTACCCGAGCTTTCACTTGCCTTCCTCGCGCAGCGCATCGTCGCCGGCAAGGAAATCGACGACATTCAGACCCGCACCATCGCGGCCCTACAGGAGCGAATTCGGCTTCACACTCATGCGGTGCGCAACTGGGGCTACTTCGGCGATGTCGTTTCGATCACCCGCGAGATCTATTCGCCACTGGATACTGCCTTTCTCGCGCATCACGGCTTTGCCGCGAGCGACGTGATCGAGCTCGCCCGCGCAATGGTGGCTGAAATCGAGCGGCGCTCCAATGCGTGGTTCAGTGCCCTGCGGCCGGTGGCCAACGCCAAGACAATCCCGGAGATGCTGCAGCGTTACTATGCCGGCTTCCCCGACCTCGCCGGCTCAGCAGAGGGACTTGCTGAACGCATCCCGAAAGAAGCACGCCGCGAGCAGGTGCTGGCTATGCTGATGGGGCATGCTGACCTCCGTCATCCCGAGAACGCGACCTTCGATGCAACAAGTCTAGCTGCGCTGACTGGCCTCGATGCCGGGCGAGTTGAGAAGACGTTGCGCGCGATTGCGTTACGGCCCGGATCGCTTGCCGGACAAAAGCTTGAGTTCCTGTTTCTGGCCAACCCGGTCTGGCTCGCCCCCCTCATCGATCTTGGCGGCAGCTTCCTTGCACCCATGCCGCAGATCGTGATGAGCCATATTCACGCTATTCTACGCCGCCTTGCTGACGAGGCGGGCGCGCTTGAACCGCTGGACACGGCACGTAATGCTTATCTCGAGCGGAGAATGGTCGAAGCGCTGAGCGCAGCGCTGCCGATGGCCAGCGTTCGCTCGAGCGTAACCTGGTCGTTTAACGGCCAGCGCTTCGAAACCGACGCCATTGCCCAAACCGACAAGCTGCTCCTGATCGCCGAAGCCAAGGCCAATCATCTGACGCCGCAAGGGCTTCGTGGCGCTCCTGATCGCGTCAAACGCCATGTCCGCGACATGGTCGTCGAGCCATCGCTTCAATCCGCCCGGCTCGAAGCGATTGTGCGGCAAGCTCAGGCCGGATCGTCCGACGCGCTCGCGACACTTGCTGAGGCCGGCATCAACGAGCCCGGCCAAATCGAGCGGATAATCCGCCTATCTGTCTCGCTTGACGATCTTTCGGTGCTCGCGTCCGCTGAGCAGGAGCTTCGCGACGCCGGCTGGGTACCGGCGGATCACGAGCTTGCGCCTATGATGAACATCGCAGACCTGCTTGCGGTCGCCGACATTCTCGATCGGCCGGTGGTCTTCCTCCACTATCTGGCCGAGCGCGGGCCATTCCAGCGGGCCTTCGAACTCTTTGGTGACGAGCTCGATTTTCTCGGCCTCTATCTCCAGACCGGCTTCAACCTGGGCGGCGTGCCGCAGGATATGCGTCTCGTGCCTTCCGGCATGTCCGAGGCGATTGACCGCTATTATGACGCCCGCGACGCTGGAAAGTTAATTTCGAAGCCGCGGCCACGGCTCAGCACCTATTTCCTGTCTATTCTGGACACTTTGGCTCTGCGCCAACCATCAGGATGGACACTCATCGGCATGCACCTTCTCAATGCCGCTGACCAGGACGAGCAGGCGCGGCTCGCTCGTATGCTTGAGCGCGCCCGCAAGAAAGTTAGGCGGAAGACTACGGGCATGGAGGATGGTGCCGTCGTTTCGCTCAAGCCGCCGCTTGAACGCAAGGCGAGCGTGGCCTTCTACATTCATGATCACGCCGATCGTGCCGCCCTCAAGCAGTCAGTCGAAGAAGTTGCATCGAAGGAGTTGGACGCTGTTGCCGAATGCGTCGTCTTTGCTCGCCATATCGATCGTTGGGATGAGCCCTATCAGATCGCAGCTATAGCTAAGGCGCTGTCCTGAGAGCTAGCCGCGGCACCATCGCTTGCGCCTGCGCGAGTGGCATGCCGGGCCAGAGCCCCAGCGCCTGCGGCTCGGCGTCGGCAGCGAAGACGGTCCGCCGGCCAGCCTGGCGGGTACTCAGGACGAGAGGCTGGTCAGACGGCAGCGCTCCGCACTGCCGCCGCAGGCGGTCGGTGGGCCAGGTCGGCAGATAGACGGCGATGGCATGTCTCATCGCAAGCCTCGATAACCCAGGCGGCAGGCTCTGCGCCGCGGCAGCGCTTCGGCACGACATGCCAGCGGGGCTGGGCGAGCGATGGCACGGGAAGCGCCTCGGACGGCAGAGGTATGACCCGCCAGCGGCTGACGCTGTCCGAGGGCTGAATGCGGCCGTTTGGATGAAGGGGTCAATTGGCGAGAATTTACCGACCAGCCCTTCAGGAGATAACCGCAGCAGCAACGGTTCGTCGTCTGCTACAGTGCTTAGCCTATCGCGCTCTCAGCCGAGCTGCGGGATGCTGTACTCAACGCAGCCAAGACACAGGATCTGAAAAGCGGCGGCAATCACCACGCTGGTCGCAGATTCGTGGTGGAGCCTATATGGAGCCTAATTTTCAGAACTAGGCTCCAGCCCTGCGCCGCTCTCTGGAAATTCGTTGGAATTCAAGAGGAAAGTGGTGGACGCACCAGGGCTCGAACCTGGGACCCGCTGATTAAGAGTCAGCTGCTCTACCAACTGAGCTATGCGTCCACTTTCCGGCGGATGGGAGATGGTGCTTCCCGTCGTGGAGGCGCGCCATTAGCCCGCCCCGGGGGCGTTGTAAACAGGCAAAAAGCGATAATTTTCAGATAGGCGCATCGGATGCGCCATGTGGCGCCACGGTGATATCGGCCGGGGCCAGGCCGGCGCTCCAGCGGGCGTGCGCCATGTCATAGGCGGCTTCGATATGGACGGTGAAACGGCCGGTATCGAACAGCGGGCAGGTGAGGCGGCCAAAGGCCAGCCTGTCCCGGATCGCGGCGAGCCTTTCCGGGTTTCGCGCGAGATCGAGGGCCGTCGCGGCATAGGCTTCCCGATCCGGCGCGATCATCTCGGGCAGGCCCACGGCATCGAGCAGGCTGGCCGCGACACGGGCCGCGAATCCCTCGCCGGGCGTCGTCAGCACCGGCAGGCCGGCCCAGAGCGCGTCGCTGGCCGTGGTGTGTGCATTATAGACGAAACAGTCGAGGAACAGGTCGGCGAGCCGCAGCCGGGCGAGATGCTCGGCATTGGGCAGCGGATCGGCGAAGACCAGCCTGTCGGGAGAGATGCCGCGCGTCGCCGCCTCGCGCCGGAGATTGGCTTCGGCCCGGGGCTCGCCGCCTAGCAGCCACAGCACCGAATCCTCGATCTCGGCGAGCAACCGCATCCAGATGTCGAAGGCATCGGGGCCGATCTTGTAGCTGACATTGAAGCAGGCGAAGACGAAGCCCTGCTCGGGCAGGCCCACCGCGCTGCGCGTGGGGGTGGCGGCGATCGGCCGGCGATCGTCGTTCGACTGGTAGCAGTCCGGAAGATGGATGAGCTTCTCGACATAATGGCGGCGCTGGGCATCGGGGATCACCCACCGGTCGACGATCAGGTAATCGAGCAGCGGCGCGCCGAGCGTCCCGGGATAGCCGAGCCATCCGATCTGCACCGGGGCGGCGCCATGGGCGAAAATGCCCGGCCGTCCCTCATGGGTCAGGCCCTTGAGATCGACGGCGATGTCGATCCGCTCCTGGCGGGCGAGCGCGGCGATATCCATGTCGGTGAGCGCACGGACATCCTCGAAGCTATCGACCGCCGCGCGAAGCCGCCTCCGCGCCGCGTCGTTGCGGTCGGGACCGTAGGAGAAGGCGTGGATGGCGAAGCGCGAACGATCATGCCGCTCGAACAGCCCGCCCGCCAGCATCATCGTGGCATGGTCGTGAAAGTCGGCGGAGAAATAGCCGATGCGCAGCCGATCTGGCCGCCCGGCCCGGGGGGTGAAGGCGAAGCGTTCGGTGAGGGGGAAGCGTTCGGCGATGTACCGCCGGGCGCGGATGCAGTGTCGTTCCGGGCTGTCGTCGAGGGCCAGCAGGGTGAAGGGGGAAACCGTGCTGCCCGAAAGCCCGAGTTCGGCCATGCGCGGGGCGTCGGCGGCCATGGCGTTCCAGTCGCATAGATGCGCGAGACGGTGGAGCTTCTGTGCGCGGGAATAATCGTCGTCGGGCCTGATCTCCAGGGCGCGGGCGAAGCATTGCGCCGCTTCGTCGCCCTTGCCGGCATCGATCAGCATATTGCCCAGGTTCCGGTGCGGCTCGAACAGGCCCGGGCGCAGCTCGATCGCGCGCCGATAGCAATCGGCCGCCTCGTCCGCGCGGCCCAGTTCTCGCAGGTCGGTGCCGAGATTGTTGAACGCAGCGGCGTTGTTCGGGTCGATCGCGAGCGCGCGGCGGTGACAGTTGGTAGCCGCATCGATCCGGCCGAGCCGCCGTAGCGCCACGCCCAGATTGTTGACCGTCTCGGCCGATCCCGGATCGATCGCCAGGGCCCGGTCATAGGCGGCGACGGCAAGGTCGAGCTGGCCGAGCGCGCTGTGGGCCACGCCGATCAGGTTGAACAAGGCCGCGTGGTGCGGATAGCGTTCGGCGAGCGCCAGGCTCCGTTCGACCAGTTCGCCATGGCGGCCCGCCCGGTAGAGCGCGACCAGCGCCGCATAGTCCCCGTCGAAGCCCCGGCCGCTCACGGCCGCCGCGCGGTTCGGTCGATCGCCATCAACATTCCCAGGCAGATCAGCACCGTCATCATCGCCGATCCGCCAAAGGACACGAGCGGGAGCGGAATGCCTACCACCGGCGCCATGCCCATAACCATCGCCAGGTTGATCGCCATGTAGAAGAAGATGGTGGTCGACAGGCCTGCGGCGGTGAGCCGGGCGAAACGACCCTTGGCGCGGGCGGCGACACCCATGCCCCAGCGGATGATCAGCATGTAGAGCAGGATCACCGTGAGCCCGCCGACCAGCCCCCATTCCTCCGCCATGGTGGCGAAGACGAAATCGGTGTGGCGTTCGGGCAGATAATCGAGATGGCTCTGGGTGCCGGCGAGGAAGCCCTTGCCGAAGATGCCCCCCGATCCGATCGCGATCTTCGACTGGATGATGTGGTATCCGGTGCCGAGCGGATCGCTTTCGGGATTGAGGAATATCTCGATCCGGTCGCGCTGATAGCCGTGCATCAGCGAAAAGGCGATCGGGAAGGCGGCAGCCAGCACCAGGCCCGCGCCGACGAACAGCCGCAGCGGCAGGCCGGCCAGGAAGGCGACGGTGATCCCGCCCGCGCAGATCATCGTGGCGGTGCCGAGATCGGGCTGGACGAGCACCAGCAGGGCAGGGATGCCGATCAGCAGGGCGGGGGGCCAGATCGCGCTGAACCGCCTGATCTCGCCGGCCGGGAGCATATCGTAGAAGCGCGCGACCGCGAGCACGATCACCGGCTTCATCAGTTCGGAGGGCTGGAGACGGATGAATCCGAGATCGAGCCAGCGGCGGCTGCCGCCCCCGACGAAGCCGAACAGCTCGACCAGCAGCAACATGACCACGATCACCACATAGGTCGGCAGCGCCGCCGCCTTGAGCCGCTGCTCGCCCGCCCAGGAGATGGCGATGGCCAGGCCGATGAACATGGCGAAGCGGATGCCCTGCGACAGCGCCCAGGGGCTCATGCTCCCCCCCGCCGCCGAATACAGTACGACGAGGCCGATGCCGCCGACCGCGACGACCAGCGACAGCAACCGCCAGGGGATGTGCCGCAGGGGCAGGGGGACGATCGAATCGCGGCTCATTCGGGGTCGGCCTCGCCGGTGGGCGGAGGCGCAGGGGATGGCTCGGCTGCGGGCTTGGTCTCGACGGGTTTCGGATCGTTACGATGTGCCCAGGCGTCGGCCTTCCTGGCCATCCGCGCCTCGATCGATCCGCCCCAGCCTTCCTCCAGGAAGGCCAGCCGGTCCTCGGCGCGCTTGCGGTCGTAGAGATAGGTGATCAGGTCCCGCGCGATCGGCGCGCCGGCCGCGCCATGCATACCATGCTCGATCACCACGGACACCGCATAGCGCGGGTCGTGGACCGGTGCGAAGCCGATGAACAGGCCATGGTCGCGATAGCGCCAGGGCACGCCATAGCCGCCGAACTCGCCGCCCGCCGCGCGCATCGCCATGGTGATGCGGCGGACCTGGGCCGTGCCGGTCTTGCCCGCCAGCAACTCGCCACCGGGCAGGTTCAGCCGGCCCGATCCCCCCGTGCCGTAGGGGCCGTTGACGACGCCGCTCATCGCTTCGCGGACGAAGGCCAGATGATCGGGGGCGATCCCCAGCGGCCCGCCCTGCGCCGGATAGCGCTTGTTGACGATCATCCGGGGCACGATCGCGTTTCCGCTCGCGATTCGCGCCGCCATCACCGCCAGCTGCAGCGGATTGGCCAGCGTATAGCCCTGGCCGATCGTCGAATTGAGCGTGTCGGCGGTCGTCCATTTGGCGCCCTTGTAGCGGCGTGCCTTCCATTGGACGTCGGGAACGGTGCCATAACGCTGTGACGGCATCGGCAGATCGAATTCGGCGCCCATGCCCAGCATGCGCGCCGTCGCCGCGATTCGGTCGATGCCGACGAGCCGGGCCATGGTGTAGAAATAGACGTCGCAGCTCGCCGCGATCGCGCGGTGCATGTCGACGCCGCCATGGCCGCCGCGCCGCCAGCAGTGGAAATAGCTGTTGCCGAGCCTGTAACGGCCCGAGCAGCTGACCATCTGGTTGGGATCGACCCCCGCCTCCAGCAGGGCAAGAGCGACCATCGGCTTGACCGTGGATCCGGGCGGATAGAGGCCCTGCATAACCTTGTTGGTCAGGGGGAGATGGTCGTCGTTCGACAACAGGTCCCATTCGGCATGGCTGATGCCGTCGGAAAAGCTGTTCGGGTCGTAGGCGGGCATCGACGCCATGGCGAGGATCCCGCCGGTCCGCGTATCGATCACCACCGCCGATGCGCTTTCGGGGCCGAGCCGCGCGGCCGCATAGCGCTGCAGGCCCGCATCGATGGTGAGCTGAAGCGCGTTGCCGACCACCTCCGGCCGCGTGGTCAATTCACGCACGACCTTGCCATGGGCGGTGACTTCGCTGCGCTTGGCGCCCGGCTTGCCGCGAAGCCAATTTTCCATTGTTCGCTCAAGACCTTCCTTGCCGATCTTGAAGCCGGGTGTAATCAGAAGCGGGTCCCTGGTCTTGTCATAGTCCGCCGCCGAGGCCGGGCCGACATAGCCCACCAGATGCGCCACCGCGGCGCCCCCCGGATAGAAGCGCCCATAGCCGCTTGCCGGCGCGACCCCGGGCAGCGACGGCTGATGGACGCTGACCGCGGCAAAATGCTCATAATCGATATTCTCGGCCACCGGCACGGGCTGGAAGCCGCGCGATTTCTTGATGTCCTCGCGGATCCGATCGAGATCGTCGGCGGTCAGCACGAGCAGCCGGCCGAGCTGGCCCAGCACGGCCTCGGGGTTCTTGAGCTGATCGGGGATGATATCGACGCGGAAGGTCGTCCGGTTGATGGCGATCGGCTTGCCGTTGCGGTCGATGATCCAGCCCCGGCGAGGCGGCACCAGGGTGAGTTGGACCCGGTTGCTTTCGGAAAGATTGGTATAGCGCTCGTTCTGGGCGATCGAGAGCCACGCCATCCGTCCCGCCAGCAGCGTGCCTACCGCCGCTTGCGCACCGCCTACAAAGAAAGCGCGGCGGGTGAAGGTATAGGCTTGGGTCTGCTCGGTGATGAGCCGGGTACGGCTCACCGTTTGAGCCGCCATTTGTCGAGCGCGGCGGTAAGCCGCAATATCGTCGGAAACAGCAGGACCGCGCCGATCGTCTGGGGCAGGACGGTGAGGATCGAGGTGTAGCTGTCGGCGGGTTGGGACAGCGCCCAGGCCCCCGCCTGCAACAGGGGGATAGCTACCGCCGCGATCGCCCATTCGATCCAGCCTTCACGCCACACCAGCAACTGGTCCATCCATTCGAGCACGAGAAAGGCCACCGTCCACAAGATCATACCGGTGCCCAGATAATGGCCGCTCATCAGGTCGTCGGCCAGCCCCAGCGGCAGGGCCATCCAGACCGGCCACATTTCCGGCCTCAGCAACCGCCAGGCGAGCAGGATCATCAGCCCGAAGGGCGGCACGATCGGTTCGGTGGCGATGACCGGCACCAGCGCCGTCGCCGATCCCGCCAAGGTCGACAGGATCGGGATCAGAGTCACCCGCAGGGCCGGGCGCTCCATATAGGGATTGCCCTTGCGCGCGATCATGGCTTGGGCTGCGCGGGCAGATCGGTGATCGGCGCCTGGGCGATCGGATAGACCGCCGCGAAATCCGCGCGCGCCGGATCCGCGAGCGGACGCGCAACGGCGCGATCGCCGCGTACCGCCGTCACCACGGCGACCGGGATGTTCGGCGTATAGACGCCGCCCGTGCCTGAAGTGACCACGAGGTCGCCGCGCCGGAACGGCCGGCCGCCGGCAATGAGCGCGCGGACCTCCATGGTGCCGTCTCCCTGACCGGTGGCGATGGCGGCCAGGCCGCTGCGCGTGATCTTCACCGGCACCGCGGTTTCGCCATCGGTGAGCAGCAGCACGCGCGAGGCGAAGATGCCGCTTTCATAGACACGGCCGACCAGCCCCTCGGGCGAGCGGACCGTCATGCCCGGCCGCACTTTCCCGGCGGTGCCGGCCGAAAGCGTAGCGAAGCGGCGTTGGCCGGTGGGGGTTGAGCCGATCAACCGGGTGCTGAGGATCGGCGCGGGAAGATTCTCGGTCAGCCGGACCAGCTTCTTCAGGCGGGCATTCTCGGCGGCAATCACCTTGGCCGCGATCACCGCGCGACGTTCGTGCGCCAGTTCCTTTCGGAGCTCCCGATTCTGGCTGCCGGCGGCCAGATAGGCATCGATCGCGTCACCCATGCCATGAATGCCCTCGACACCGGCGCGGCCGATGCCGGTGAACAGTGCGCCGGCATCGACGACGACGCCCCGCAAGGTTCCGAAGGCGCGCGGATCGAGGCGTGAAACGAGCAGCAGCGCGACACCGAGCAGGATACCCGCGATCGCGATGACATAGCCCGCGAACAGGCCATATTGGACCCGTCGGGAAAAGCCTCGACGCCGGTGCCGGGGCGCCGCCATCGGCTGGCGGAGCCGGTCAGGCGGTCTGGAGGACGCCGCGGAAGACCGGATCTTCCAGCGCGCGTCCGGTGCCCAGCGCCACGCAGGTCAGCGGGTCGTCGGCGATCGAAACCGGCAGGCCGGTGGCCTCGCGCAGCACCTCGTCGATCCCCTGCAGCAGCGCGCCGCCCCCGGTCAGGACGATGCCCTGATCGACGATGTCGGCGGCCAGCTCCGGCGCGGTGTTCTCCAGCGCGATGCGGACGCCCTCGACGATCGCCGAAACCGGCTCGGTCAGCGCCTCGGCGATCTGCGCCTGGGTGATGGTGATCTCCTTTGGCACGCCGTTGACGAGGTCGCGGCCCTTGATGTGGATCGTCTCGCCCTTGCCGTCGGCCGGCATCTTGGCGACGCCCACTTCCTGCTTGATCCGCTCGGCCGTGGCTTCGCCGATCAGGAGGTTATGATTGCGGCGGACATAGGAGCCGATGGCCTCGTCCATCTTGTCGCCACCGACCCGGACCGAGGTGGTGTAGGCCAGGCCGCGCAGCGAGAGCACGGCGACCTCGGTGGTGCCGCCGCCGATATCGACCACCATGGAGCCGATCGGCTCGGTGACGGGCATGCCGGCGCCGATCGCGGCGGCCATCGGCTCCTCGATCAGCCACACCTGGCTGGCGCCCGCGTTCGACGCGGCATCGCGGATCGCGCGGCGCTCGACCGAGGTGGAGCCCGAGGGGACGCAGATCACGATTTCCGGCCAGCGCATGAAGTTGCGGCGGCCATGCACCTTCTGGATGAAGTGCTTGATCATCTGTTCGGCGACGTCGATGTCGGCGATCACGCCATCGCGCAGGGGGCGGATCGCGTCGATCGTGCCCGGCGTCTTGCCCATCATCAGCTTGGCGTCGTCGCCGACGGCACGGACCCGCTTGACGCCGTTGATCGTCTCGATCGCG
Organism: Rhizorhabdus dicambivorans; assembly: GCF_002355275.1. Classification (NCBI taxonomy): domain Bacteria; kingdom Pseudomonadati; phylum Pseudomonadota; class Alphaproteobacteria; order Sphingomonadales; family Rhizorhabdaceae; genus Rhizorhabdus; species Rhizorhabdus dicambivorans. The sequence continues at coordinate 2,822,984 of NZ_CP023449.1, forward strand.
ACCACCGACGGCTCGTTGAGGACGATGCCGCGGCCGCGCACATAGACGACCGTGTTCGCCGTCCCGAGGTCGATCGCCATATCGTGCGACATGAACTTGAAATATCGCTGGAGAAACATGCTGTGGTCCGTCTCTTAGGCCCGCCCCAGGCCGGATTCTCTGATCGCTAGCATCCCGTGACCGGCGCTGTCATCTCTTGGGGAAATCCGACGCTTATCGAGGGATGCGGAAGCCCGCCGCTTGGGCTAGGACGAGTCCCATGTCAATACGCCGCCTGCCGGAACATCTGGTCAATCGCATCGCTGCCGGTGAAGTGGTCGAAAGGCCAGCCAGTGCGCTGAAGGAACTGGTCGAGAATTCGATCGACGCCGGCGCCAAGAGGATATCGATAAGCCTTTCAGAAGGCGGGCTTTCCTCGATCGACGTGGCCGACGACGGCTGCGGCATGGCGCCGGACGAGATCGCCCTGGCGATGGAGCGGCACGCGACGTCGAAATTACCCGACGACGCCATCGAATCCGTAACGACATTGGGCTTCCGGGGTGAGGCACTGCCCTCGATCGGCAGCGTCGCCGATCTGACGATCGAAAGCCGGGTGCGCGGCGCCGATGGCTGGTATCGCCGGATCGATCATGGCGTGCTGGTTGGGGAAGGGCCGGCGGCGCTGCCGCCCGGCACCCGCATCAAGGTGTCCAACCTGTTCGCCAAGGTGCCGGCGCGGCGCAAATTCCTGCGCTCGGGCCGTTCGGAATATGCGGCCTGCGTCGACGTCATCAAGCGGCTCGCCATGGCGCGGCCCGATATCGGCTTCACGCTGGAGCATGACGGGCGCCGGGCGATCCTGGTCGGGCCCGACGAGCAGCGGCCCGAGCGGGTCGCGGCGCTGACCGACCGCGACCTTGCCGAAAACAGCGTGATCGTCGATTTCCGCCGCGAGGCGGTTTCGCTGACCGGGGTTGCGGGCCTGCCGACCTTCAACCGGGGGGTCGCCGATCATCAATATCTGTTCGTCAACGGCCGGCCGGTGAAGGACCGGCTGCTGATCGGCGCGCTCCGGGCCGCCTATCAGGACATGCTGGCGCGCGACCGGCATCCGCTGGTGGCGCTGTTCATCGAACTGCCCGGCGACCAGGTCGACGTCAACGTCCATCCGGCCAAGACCGAGGTGCGCTTCCGCGATCCCGGGCTGGTGCGCGGGATGATCGTGGGCGGCCTGCGCGCCGCGCTGGACGAGGCGGGGCATCGCAGCGCCCAGCGGCCCTCGGTCGCGGCGCTCGGCAACTGGCAGAGCGGCAGCTTTCCCTCGGCGCCGTCCTCACCCGCGATACCGAACGGCTTCGCCTTCCCCGCGGCGGCGCGCGAGGCGGGGCAGGGCAGCGTCTGGGACCGGGTGACAGACTATACGCCCGCGCCGATGGCCCGGGCCGAGCCGGCCTATGCCGCCCCGCCCGAGCATCGGGCCTTTCCGATGGGGGTGGCGCGCGGGCAGGTGGCCGCCACCTATATCGTCGCCGAGGCCGAGGACGGCCTCGTCATCGTCGACCAGCATGCCGCGCATGAGCGGCTCGTGCTCGAACGGATGCGCCGGGCGATGTCCGACGGTGGGGTCGCCCGCCAGGCGCTGCTGCTGCCCGAGGTGGTCGAACTCGACGAGACGGGTTGCGACCGTCTCGAGGGGCGGATCGCCGAACTGGCCGAGATGGGGCTGGAACTCGAACGCTTCGGCCCCAAGGCGATGCTGGTGCGCGCAACCCCGGCGATGCTGGGGCAGGGCGACGTCCACGGCCTGGTCATCGATCTCGCCGACGAACTGGCCGCCTATGACGAGGCGCTGTCGCTCAAGGAGAAGCTCGATCATGTCGCCGCGACCATGGCCTGCCACGGCTCGGTCCGCGCGGGGCGCACGCTGTCTGTCGCCGAGATGAACGCGCTGCTCCGGGAGATGGAGGTCACCCCGCATTCGGGCCAGTGCAACCATGGCCGCCCGACCTGGATCAAGCTCGGCCATGGCGATATCGAGAAGCTGTTCGGGCGCAAATGACAGGTGACGGCGGATCGCCGGGAGCGTGGCGCCCTAGCGGCAGGCTCCGGACCGTCCCGCTTTGGCCGGCGGCCTCATCGTCATCGATGAGACGCGCATAGCTTGTTGCCGTCCGGATCGCGCAGATAGGCAAGATAGAGCTTCAGCGCGCCCATAACCCGGGACCCGGGAGGATCCTCGATGGCTGTGCCGCCATGCGCGACCCCGGCCGCATGCCAGGTCTCGACTTCGTCCGGGCTGGTCATGGCGAAACCTATCGTGCTGCCATTGGCGTGTGTCGCGGGCTATCCGTCGAGCGGGGACGCCGTACCGCTGGCGCCTCGATATACCAGCTGGTGCGATAATAAGAATTATGTTAAATAACGATGATAGAACCCGCCGATCGGGTGGCAGCGCGCCGCTATCACTTCAACGCCGACTATCCCGTTGCGCGCAGCACCATGATTGCGGCGGTGACCGCCAGGAAGATCACCGCCCAGATGAGGGCCAGCTTCACGATCCGCTGCGCCGGCAGTCCGCGCCGCGCCAGTCCCGGCACGACGAGGACGAGCATCGCCGCGATGGCGACCAGCGCGACGATGCGATCACCGCTCACAGGCGGATATCCTGCCCGTCATAGCCGGGCTCGATCCCGGCCGGCAGCACCGCCGACAGCGAGGCATAATCCATCGACTGGTCCATGTGCGTCAGGATAGCACGCCCCGGACCGCAGCGCGCAATGGCGTCGAGCGTCAGGCCAAGATGCGCGTGTGTCGGATGCGGCCGCTCTCGCAGCGCATCGACCACCCAGATGTCAACAGCTTCGAACAGTTGGCACATATCGTCGGTAAATTCATGAAAATCAGTGGAATAACCTATCGACTTGCCATCATGCTCGAAGCGGAAACCGGCGCTGTAGATGCTGCCGTGCGGCTGTGCGACGGTACGGACGCGAATGTCCCCGATGATTATGTCGGGTGCGAGTTCATAGCGCGCGACAGTCGGCGGATAGCCGTCGCGGCCATGAAAGACATAAGCGAAGCGCTGCTCCAGTTGGGCCATGGTCTCGGCAAAGCCATAGCCCGGCACCGGAGCGCGGCGTGCGTGGAAGATCTGCCGGCAATCGTCGATCCCATGGCAATGATCGGCATGGTCGTGGGTCCACAGGATGGCGTCGATATCGATGATATCGGCGGCGAGCAGCTGCTGGCGCATGTCGGGCGTGGTGTCGATGAGCAGATTGGTAGTGTCGCTCGATACTAGGATCGAGGCGCGGCTGCGCCGGTTGCGCGGCTCGGCGGGGTCGCAATCGCCCCAGTCATTGCCGATCCGCGGCACGCCCGATGAGGTGCCGCATCCGAGGATGCGGAGCTTCACGATCTCGCTTTCGCGAACAGATTGAAGAAGTTGCTGGAGGTTGCTTCCGCCAAATCCTCGATATCCCAGCCCAGCTCGACGGCCAGCATGCGCGCCGTATCGGTAACGAAGGCGGGCTCGCAGGGTTTCCCGCGATGCGGCACCGGCGCCAGGAAGGGGCTGTCGGTTTCGATCAGCAGCCGGTCGCGCGGGATGAGATGCGCGGTGCTGCGCAGATCGCCGGCATTCTTGAAGGTGACGATCCCCGACAGCGAGATCGAGAAGCCGAGATCGAGCATCGCCCGGGCGAGATCGGCGCTGCCGGTGAAGCAGTGGATGACGGCGGTGAAGGCCCCCTTCCCCATCTCCTCGGCCAAAATCGCCTTGGTGTCCCCCTCCGCTTCGCGGGTGTGGACGATCAGCGGCAGGCCGGTTGCGCGCGCGGCGGCGATATGGCGGCGGAAGCTGGCGCGCTGCCGATCCCGGTCCGACTTGTCATAATAGAAATCGAGGCCGGTCTCGCCGATGCCGATGATGCGCGGATGCGCGGCCTTTTCGATCAGCAGCGCGGTCTCGATGTCCTCATGGGTGTCGGCGTCGTGCGGATGGATGCCGACGCTCGCCCAGACATCGGGCTCGCGCTCGGCAGTTTCCAGTACAGCAGCCCATTCGCTCGCGCGGGTCGAGATGTTCAGCATCGTCGAGACGCCCGCCGCCCGCGCCGCCGCCAGAACGTCCTGCTGGCGCTCGGCCAGGCCCGCATAGTTCAGATGGCAATGGCTATCGACGAACATCAGGCGTCCGCTTGCTCAAGCTCAAGGCGCGGGAACAGCGGCACCGGTTGGGCGACCCTGTAGCCTGAACCCCGCAGCGCATCATACCAGCTCTGGTCTTCGATCGCGGCGAAATCGCGCGCATCAGGCGCGATGCCCATCTGATCAAGCAGCTTGCCGGCGCTTTCCGGAATGACGGGCAGGATCGCAATGGCCAGATCGCGGATCACGGCGAACAGCGTGCCCAGCACGGTCTTCATCCGCTCGGGATCGCTCTTGCGCAATGCCCAGGGCGCCTGGGCATCGACATATTGGTTGCAGGCGAATACCGCCTTCATCCACGCCTCGATGCCGATCGAGAAAGCCAGCTGCTCGAAGGCGCGCGGGGTTTCGTCGAGGCAGGCGGCGGCAACGGCGCGGACCAGCGCGGCATCATCCTCGTTGCGGTCGAGCACCGGAAGTTCGCCATCCATGTTCTTGAAGATCATCGACAAAGTGCGCTGCGCCAGATTACCGAAGCTGTTCGCCAGTTCGGCATTGGCGCGGTTGACGATCGCCTCATGGCTGTAGCTGCCGTCCTGGCCGAAACTCACCTCCCGCATCAGGAAATAACGGAGCTGGTCCACGCCATAGCGCTCCGCCATCGTCATCGGATCGACGACATTGCCGACCGACTTCGACATCTTCTCGCCCTTGTTGAGCAGGAATCCGTGGCCGAACACCTGCTGCGGCAACGGCAGCTTCGCGGACATCAGGAAGGCCGGCCAATAGACGGTATGGAAGCGGACGATATCCTTGCCGATCAGGTGGAGATTGGCGGGCCAATAGCGGTCATAGAGATCGCCGCCATCCGGGTAGCCAACGCCGGTCAGGTAGTTGGTCAGCGCGTCGACCCAGACATACATGACATGGCCGGGGCTGCCGGGCACCGGCACGCCCCAGTCAAAGCTGGTGCGCGATACCGACAGGTCGCTCAGACCGCCACTGACGAAGCTCACCACCTCGTTGCGCCGGCTTTCCGGACGGATGAAATCGGGCTGGTCGCGATAGAGCGCGAGCAGCGGCTCCTGATATCTGGACAGCCTGAAGAACCAGCTTTCCTCGACAGTCCATTCGACCGGGGTGCCCTGCGGCGAGAGCTTCACGCCCCCTTCCCCGTCGGTCAGTTCCTTTTCGTCGTAAAAGGCCTCGTCGCGAACCGAATACCAACCCTCATAGCGATCGAGATAGAGATCTCCATTGGCCTCCATGGCCTGCCAGATCGCCTGGCTGGCGGCATAATGGTCGGCGTCGCTGGTCCGGATGAAACGATCATGCGATATGTTGAGAACCCCACACATCTGCTTGAAATAGGCAGACATCTCGTCCGCCAATGCGCGCGGGGTGATGTCGCGGGTGCGCGCCGCCTGGGCCATCTTCAGGCCATGTTCGTCGGTGCCGGTCTGGAAGCGCACGTCGCGTCCCCTGGCCCGCTGGAACCGCGCGATCACATCCGCCGCGATCGCCTCATAGGCATGGCCGATGTGCGGGCGGCCATTGGGATAGCTGATCGCGGTGGTGATGTAGAAGGGGTTCGCCATGGGTTCAGCCATTAGGGACGCGCGGCTGCATCCGCAATGTCCGGATTGATATGAACATCGTCATGCTGGCGGGTTGGTCTATCTTGTAGAAACGGGCGCCAGTTTCGCCAGCATCGTCGCCAGTTCGAAGACGGTGGTCGCTGGATCGAGCGACAGGTGCACCGCGCTCTCGCAGATGCGGCGGGCATCCTCCCACAGCGCGACGGCATCGGCCATGACGCCACCGTTCCGGTGCTGCGCCTCGGCGGCGATGCGCGCGGGCACCCGCTCCAGATAGGCCTCGTAGCGCGCCTGGGCTGCCTTCAGGCCCAATTGCTTGGACAGCGCCGATCGGATCGCGTTGGTCGGATCGCCCTCCCCCACCAGCCTGTCCATCGCGGCGTCGAGCGCGGCGATCTCCAGCCCGGCGAAGCCGAGCGCACGGCCGGGCGAGCCGTTGCCGACCCGGATAAGTGCGTCGATCTCGTCGCTGGGCTCCTCGGGCAGGGCGCGCTGGAGCGCGAGCCGCATCTGCGCCGGATCGAGCGGGGTAAAGCGAAGCTGGCGACAGCGCGACCGGATCGTCGGCAGCAGCCGGCCGGGCGCATGGCTGATCAGGAAGAAGGTCGTGCCGGCGGGCGGCTCCTCCAGATTCTTGAGCAGCGCATTGGCGGCCGGCCGCTCGAGATCGTCGATCGCATCGATGATCACCACCCGGCGCGGCGAGAGGCTGGGCGTGGTCGCGAACAGGCTCTGCAGCGAGCGGACCTGGTCGATCGTGATGGATCGCGCCAGCTCCTCCGACCTGTCCTTGGCCAGCCGCTCCAGGATGCGCAGATCGGGGTGGCTGCCGACGCGGATATAGTTGGCGATCGGATGATCTTCGGGCGTCGCCAGCCCCGGCAGCTGCACGCGCGGGCCCGCCGCATCGGCCAGCAGGCGGGTCGCCGCGGCGCGCGCGAAGCTCGCCTTGCCGATCCCCTCGGCACCGGTCAGCAGCCAGGCATGGTGCAGCCGGCCCGAATCCGCCGCCTCGCGAAAGGCGGCGATCTGCTCGTCATGGCCAAGCAGGGTCATGGCAGCAGATCCGACAAGGCATCCATCAGCCGGGCTGTCACATCCTCGGGCGTGCCTTCGGCGCTGATCACCCGGATGCGTCCGGGCTCGGCACCCGCGATTTCCAGGAAGCTCGCCTTCACGCGATCGTGAAAGGCTCCTTCGCGCTTCTCGAAGCGGTCGCTCTGTCCGATACCCGCAGCAGCCTGGCGGAAGCTGGCATCATCTACCGGCATGTCGAGCAGCAGAGTCCGGTCCGGAAGGAAATTTTCGCTGCCGATCGCGTGGAGATCGCGGATCGCCTTGTCGCCCAAGCCGTCGGCCCCGCCCTGATAGGCGATCGAGCTATCGAGGAAGCGATCACAGACCACCCATTGCCCCGCCTCAACGGCCGGCCGGATCGTTCTGGCGACATGATCGGCACGTGCGGCGGCAAACAGCAGCGCCTCGGCGCGGGCATTCCACCGGTCGGCCCCGCCTTCGAGAAGCAGTCTTCGGATCGCCTCGGCGCCTTCGCTGCCGCCCGGTTCGCGCGTCTGGACGACATCGATCCCGCGCGAGCGCAAGGCCGCGGCCAGCGCCTTGGCCTGGGTCGACTTGCCGACCCCCTCCCCGCCTTCGAGGGTGATGAACCTGCCCGCCATCGCCTGCGGCCTCAGCCGAAGCCGAACAGCCAGCGCAGGCCTGCCATCATCCGGTCGAAGAAGCCGGCGGTGCCGACATCGGCGTCGGCGACCAGCGGCAGCTTCTGCGGCGCCATATCGGGGCCAGTCACGACCAGATCGGCGATATGGTCGCCCTTCTTGAAGGGCGCCTTGATCGGGCCCTGATAGACCACCTTGGTCTTCAGGTCGGATCCCAGCCCGGCCGGTATCGTAACGGTCAGGTCCTTGGGTGCGACGAGACCGACCTCGCTGACATCGCCAAGCTGAACCTCTGCGGTCTGCACCTTGCGGCCCTTCGGCACGATCGGCTTGGCCTGCCAGGCGCGGAATCCCCAGTTCATGAAGGAGACCGACTGCTCGATCCGCTGGTTGAACGAGGTGAGGCCGGATAGGACCATGACGAGGCGGCGGCCGTTCTGCTCAGCCGATCCGGTGAAGCCATAGCCGGCCTCCTCGGTGTGACCCGTCTTCAGGCCGTCGGCGCCGTCGACGCGGCCCAGCAATGGATCGCGGTTGGCCTGGGTGATCGCCTGCCCGCTGCCCATCGTCTTGCCCCAGGTGAAATTGGGGCGGCTGTAGAAGGTCTTGTAGAGCTTGGGATGCTCGGTGATCGTCTTCTCGGCCAGGGTCGTGAGGTCGCGCGCGGTGACATAGGTGACGCCGCCGTCGGGCCAGCCGTTGGAGGTGCCGAAATGGCTGTTGGTCAGCCCCATTTCCTTGGCGCGGCGGTTCATCAGCGCGATAAAGGCCTGCTCCGTGCCCGATATATGCTCGGCCAGCACGACGCAGGCGTCGTTGCCCGAAAGGGTGACAATGCCGAACAGCAGATTGGCGACGCTCACCTGTTCGCCGGGCGACAGGAACATGGTCGATCCGGCGGCGGGGCCATGCCACCGCTTCCAGGTTTCCGGACGGACGGTCGCCATCGCATCAAGCTTGAGCTCGCCCTTCTTGATGAGATCGAAAGCGACATAGACGGTCATCATCTTCGCCATCGATGCCGGTGGCATGCGCACGTCCGGATTCTTGGCGTAGAGGATCGCGCCCGAGGACAGGTCCTTCAGGAAGGCGACTGGTGCCGGCGTGTCGAAGGGCGGCGCGGCAGCCTCGGCGGGAATCGCCAGACCAAGGAGAAGGCCGGAAAACAGGGCGATCTTGCTGCGCTTCATCGGGGTGAACTTCCCTCCAGATTTTGTCCATCGCTGGCGATGCGTACCAGCCTGGCATCCTGATAGCCGTAGGACCGGACCTGCGCCAGCGCGCTCGTCGCCTCGGCCTCGCTCCTGTACGGTCCCATGCGGACCCGCCAAAGAGCTCCCACGGGCTCAACCCGGCCGGCCACGAGCTCGGCGATCTCCTCCGCGCGGACGCGGTTGCCGACGGCGGTCACCTGGATGAACAGGCCGCCGACCGGAACGGCTTCGTCGGGCACGGCGGCCGCAATCCGGGGTGGCGCCGCCCGTTCCGCCGGGCGGGCGGCGAAGCGCCGATCGAGCGCCGCCAGCTCGGCCGGGGTAGCATAGGGCCGTGCCGAGGCGGGCCGTCCCCAGCGCAGCTCGAGCTTGTCGGCCTCGGACGGATAGACCCGTCGGACGCGAACCCGCGCGACGCCGAGCCGCTCGGTCCCGAGAAGCTGCGCCGCCCGCCGCGACAGATCGATGATCCGATTGGTGACGAACGGCCCCCGGTCGTTCACGCGGACGAGGATGGTGCGGCCGGTGTCGAGCGACGTCACCTCGACATAGCTCGGCAGGGGCAGCGTCTTGTGCGCGGCGCCGACATTGGCCATGTCGAATATCTCGCCATTGGCGGTCGGCGCGCCGTGGAACTGATCGCCATACCAGCTGGCCAGCCCCACCTCGTCATAGTCGCGATCGTCGGCTGGATAGTACCAGGCGCCCGCGACCTGATAGGGCTTGCCGATCTTGACCGGCATATCCGACGCCGGCAGCCGGGGCTTGGCCGGGCGAGGCTGTTCGGGGCGCGGCCGCGCGGGGCCCGGTCGTTCGGGCCGAGGAACGCCGCAGCTCGCCAGAAACAGCGTCAGGGCGAGGATGATCCGGCTATTCGACGCCATCCTACTCCACAATCGCATCGCCGAGCAGGCCCACCGACAGCGCGTAGAAATTCGAGCAGTTATAATCGAGGATCGAGCGATAATTGGTGGTGAGGAGGTAGGCGGTATTGCCGCTGCCGTCGGGCTCGATCAGCGTTGCCAGTTCATTCTCCGGCGGTACGCGCCCGCCCAGCATCTGAACGCCCTTGTCGCGCCATTCGGCGATCGTCAGCCAGCGGCTCTGCCGGGCGAAGACGCGCGGGCAGCGCGGCGAACTGAGGGGCGAGCGGATCGCCGCCCGATCGATGCCTTCGGGCAAGCGGACGGCGACGCCCCAGGGTACCCCCTTCTTCCAGCCCGCATCGCGCAGGTAATTGCCGATCGAGGCAAGCGCGTCGGGCTCGCTTCTCCAGATATCGGGCTTGCCGTCGCCATCGGCATCGATGGCGAGCCGCAGATAGACGCTGGGCAGGAATTGCGGATAGCCGGTGGCCCCCGCCCAGCTACCCTTGAGCTGCGCGCGCGGTACGCCCCGGCTCATCAGCACCAGCGTCTTGAGGAACTCCTCGGCGAACAGCTCGCGCCGGCGGCCTTCATAGGCCAGCGTGCCCAGCGCGTTGAGCAGATCGAAATTGCCGGTGAAGGTGCCATAACCGGTCTCATGGCCGTAGATGGCGAGCATGATCTGCTCAGGCACCCCGGTTTCCTGCTCGATCCGGAGCAGCAGCGGCCGAAGATTGCCGTAGCGCGAGCGCCCCATGCCGATCCGCACTCGATCGACATGGCTCGCCAGATAGGGGGCAAAGGGAGGCGACGCGCTATAGGCCGCGCTGGCGCCGGGCTGGGCCCGATCGAGGCGCACGACGCGGGCGTTGAAGTTGATCGTCGGCAGGGTGGCGTCGAACAGGGTGGGCGATACGCCCATCTCGATCGCGCGCGGCCGCAAGGTGGCCAGGAAGGCCCGCATCCGGCTGTCTTCGCTCGGCACCGCGACGGCCGGCGCATCGTTGAGCCGCGCCGCGTCGTCGGGCGCCTGCCCTTCCTCCAGCACGGGCTGGGCCGCCACCGGCAGCGCCCCTGCCCCCGCCGCGACCAAGACAAGGGCGGCGGCCGCCCCACGCAACAGACTTCGCATTCTTTCCCCTTCGATCGGTGGCAGCCTTGCCACAGCTTGAACCGGGGGTGAAATGCTTTGATCGCGCCGCTTGCACGAAAGGCCGCAGGGGAGATATGGGCTGCGCTCCGCATCGCGATGCGCCTGCGGAGAGGTGGCCGAGTGGTTTAAGGCAGCGGTCTTGAAAACCGCCGTGGGTGCAAGCTCACCGTGGGTTCGAATCCCACCCTCTCCGCCAGGCGCCGCCCTTGACATGTTCGCCTTACGTTCCCAGCATTCCGCGAATGCAGATGGGATTCGGCTTTGGTGCCCTTGATGATATCCGATGGGTGCGAAGCCAGCTCGACACCCATTTCGGCAGCCCCGGCGCGATCTACAGGCGCAGCCCCGTCGGACAGCTGGTGAAATCGTCAATCAGCAGCCGCACGCAGGATTCGGTCTCGCTTGCCGCCTATGGTCGCCTCATCGAGACTTTCCCATCCTGGGCCGAGTTGGCGGCGGCATCGGCCGACCAGGTTGAAAGCGCCATCGCCGATGTGACCTTTCCGGACGTGAAAGCCCGTCACCTTCTTGACGCCCTGCGCATGATTGCTGCCGACCATCCGGATTTCGACCTTGGTTTTCTGGCTGACATGAACATAGCACACGCAAAGGCGTGGCTGGAACATCTGCCTGGTGTAGGCCCCAAGGTCGCCGCCTCCGCGCTCAATTTCAGCACATTGGCCATGCCGGCGTTCGTTGTGGATACCCATATTCTGCGGATATTGCGGCGGTACGGCTTCATCCGCGGCAAGGCTGACATAGCCGTGGCCTATGACACGATAATGGAGATGGCACCGTGGGAGGCGGACGATCTGGCCGAATTGCATATGCTGATGAAGCGCCTCGGCCAGACGATCTGCCGGGCTGATCATCCAGATTGCCGCATCTGCCCTCTGCGCCGGAAATGCAAGGTCGCGAGTCAGGTCCGCTCGAGCAAAAGCTCGATATAGGGCGCGAACCAGCCGGGTGCTCGGCTCGCAACGCGGCCGAGCGCAGCATAGGCGCGCACCGGCGGCCCGACATCACCATGGATGGCCCGCCTCGCGGCCAGCCAGCCGCCTGCCCCGCCGACCTCCACGAAGCGGCCCGATAGGCAGCGGGCGAGCCGCCATGGCGGCAGGCCGCGCTGAAGCGGCTTGCCCGCCAGCTGGTCGAGGGCGCGCGGCAGGAAGTTCACCAGCCATCGCCCCGAATGGCGTTCGCGCAGGGCGAGGCGGCTCGCGGTACCGCAGATGAAAAGGTGGCCGCGGGGACGGAGGACGCGGTGCAGTTCGGCGATGCCATGGTCAAGCAGCGACGGCTCGACATATTCGAGCACGCTGTTGGCCAGCACAAGATCGAAGCTCGCATCGGCAAAGGGTAACGGAGCCCCCGCCCCAACCAGCCCGATGTCACCCGGCAGCCCGTGCCGTTCCAGATTGGCGGCGGCGATTGGCGGCATCAGCGGATCGACGTCGACCCCTTTCAGTCGCGCGCCCAGCGCCGCGAGCACCACGGCGGAGCCGCCGACATTGCAACCCAACTCCAGCACGTCCCGCCCGGCCACGCCGATTGCATAGGCGTGTAATGCGGGACGTACATGATTCCATTCATAGGCCGCATAGCCGCCTGCCCAGCGATCATCCGGATCCATGCCGGCGGCGCGGGTAGCATCCTCGAAGCGGTGCTGCGCCGGCCCCGCCAGATCGACCGGAGGTAGCGCGGCGGGGATCATGCCGTGGCGCGACGCGGGCTGCGGCGCTCCAGGGCCAGGGCGGCGGACAGCGCGACGAGGGTCGCGGCGCTGTCGGCCACCCAGTCCCAGATGCTGGCGTCGCGATGGAGGACGGGGATCGCCTGGGTCAGTTCGACCAACGCTCCGAACAGCGACAGGCCCAGTGCGAGCCGCCAGGCCGGATGCGCGCGATAGGCGGCGCGGCCGAGGATCGCCAGCGTCAGGAAGGCGGCGATATGGTTGACCTTGTCGCCCGCGCCGAGGTCGGGCGCCTGCTGGGACGGCATGATCGCCAGCCCATAGACCACGCCCAGCGTCGTCCAGAAGATCTGCACGGCGAAACGGCGGTAGAGCTTCATCGCCCCGCACATCCCCGAAATGAAAATGGCCGGGATATACCCGGCCAAATCCATCGCATCGGCGTGAACGCCAAGCTTATTTCTTGCCGAGCGTGAGCCCGCCGAAACGCTTGTTGAAGCGTGCCACCTGGCCGCCCGCGTCAAGCATCGTGCCGCGGCCGCCGGTCCAGGCCGGGTGCACCGAGGGATCGATGTCGAGCTGGAGGGTGTCGCCCTCGGACCCATAGGTCGAGCGGGTCTTGTAGGTGGTGCCGTCGGTCAGCTGGACGGTGATCCAGTGATAGTCGGGATGGATATCGGCCTTCATAATCATCTAGCTCCAGAAAATGGCTGGTTCCGACCAGCCTGGGAAGCGAAGCGGCGCCTCTACAGCGTGGGGTGGCCCTTGGCAACCCCAAGGTGTTGCCGTGCCGAAGGCAATGGCTGCTCCGGCTTCCACCGGAGCAAGGGGATGCGATCAATCCTTGGGCGGATCGGCGATCATGGCGGTGAAATTGGCCTGAGCGGCGAGCTTCTCGCCGATATAGGCCTTGCCTTCGAACTTGCAGACGCTCGCCCGCTTCTGGACGAAGGATACGTCGAGGCGGAGCAGCACGCCCGGCTCCACCGGCGCACGGAACTTCGCTTCGTCGATCGCCATGAAATAGACCAGCTTGCCCGAGCCCGCGAGGCCGAGCGATTCGACCGCCAGCACGCCGGCGGCCTGCGCCAGCGCCTCGACGATCAGCACGCCGGGCATGATCGGCCTTCCCGGGAAATGCCCCTGGAAGAAACCCTCATTGATCGTCACGGCCTTGATCGCCGAGATGCGCTCATCGACGACCAGTTCCTCGACGCGATCGACGAGGAGCATGGGGTAGCGATGCGGGAGCGCCGCCATGACCCGCTTGATGTCCAGCGGGCCAAGGCTGGCGCCGGTTTCTCCGCTCATCGTGGCCGGATCAACGACCGGCGGGCTGGGCCTGGTCGGCCTGACCCGGCTGCCAGTTCGCCGGCGGTGTGATCGAGGCGCTCGGGATCAGCGCATTGAGCTGGGTGATCATGTCGGTGGTGAGATCGGCGGTCGGCTGGAAGGCAACGGTCGCCTCCGGGCGCAGCACGATCGCGATGCGCTTGGCGGTCATCGCTGCCTTCAGCGCCTGTTCGGCCTTGGCTTCGATCTGCTCGCGGACATAGGCCTGCGGGCGCGCGAACGGCAGCGCCAGGCGCTGAAGCTCGGCCTGGGCAGCCTGGGTCTTCTGCTGGAAGATCGCGACCTTGGCATCGAACTGGGCCTTCTGGGCCGGGTTCTTCTGAAGCGTCTCGAGCTCGGTACGCAGGGCGGCCAGCTCGCCCTGAAGCGCGGTCTGGCGGGTCTGGGCGGCGGTGATCTGCGCTTTGTAGGTGGTCTGGATCTGGGTCGCGGCCGACTGGGCGGCGGCCGAATTGCCGATCGCCGCGTCGAGATCGACCACCGCGATACCGGCGGGAGCGGCGGCGGTTGCCGCGGCGGCCTGGGCATGGGCAGCGGCGGGCAGCATCGCGACGCCGACCGCGATCGCGGCCGTCTTCAGGAAGGATTTCATCAGAACTGTGTCCCTACGTTGAAAGTGATGAGCTTGGTGTTGTCGCCCTTCTCCTTGAGAAGGGCCTTGGCTACGTCGATGCGGAACGGACCGAAAGGCGAGTTCCAGTTGACCCCGAAGCCGACCGACAGGCGCGGCTTGGCGCTGTCGCCGACAAAATCCTCGCGGAAGGCGGAGATGGTGTTCTGGGCCTTGTCGTTCTGGGAATCGCCCATGCACGGGTTATTGGAGGATTCCGAATAGCCGATCGCGCACAGTGTGCTGCGCCCAGCGAAATCGCCGGTCGTGACGAGATAAACCTGGCGGCCCTGGCTATCGAGGATCGGCCGCGAAACCGGCAGGTAATTGCCGTTCTCATCCCTCAGGAAGGGATAGCCCGCCGATTCGGGATTGATGAGGGCCGGTTTCCTGACCCCGAACACGGCACCGATATCCATGAAGATCGACGGACGGAGGCCGAGTTCGCGGGCGCCGTTGCCGAGCGGAATCTCCAGCTCCAGGCGGCCCTTGTAATAGGTATTGCCGCCGAGCGCGTCGTCGGTGGTGAGGTTGTTCTCGGTCGAGAACATCTTGTTCGCGGTATCGTAGAAGGAACGGATCACGCGCGGGCCAACGCCGCGAATGCCGAAACCGCGCATCTCGGGCTCGCCGAGATAGAAGCGATCGGTCAGGCGGATCTGCTGGCCGAGGCCCTTGATATAGCCGCCCTCGACACCCGCCGAGAAGATGAAGCCGCTGCCGATGCCCCAATATTTGGTCGCCTCGAACGCGGTCTTGATATAGCGGACCTTGCCGCCCAGCCCGGCGAAATCCTGGCTGAACACGGCCCGCTGGCCCCGCGACGGCCGGATGCGGTTGTTGAGGTTGTCGAACACCAGCGAATAACCGACCGACGAGGTCAGCCGCTTGCCGATCGCGTCGCACAGATAGCGGCCGGCGACCAGCGGATCGCAGGCGTCGCGGATGCCGTCGCCGTCGGTATCGGTGAAGAAGGTGAACTTGTTGAGCGAAACATCGTCGTAGCTCAGGCCGTAGCGCACGGCCATGGTGATGAACTCGGTCAGCGGGACGCCGGCACGGATCTGGAAGCCGGTCGTCGTCTGCTCATAGGTGGTGTTGCGATCGCTGCCGCCGGTGAAATTGAACGAATTATAGTCGCGGCGGAAGATGTCGAAGCCGACCGCGATGTTCTTGTCGAACACATAAGGCTCGGTGAAGCCCAGCTCGACCGACTTCGAATAGGTCGAATAGCTGACTCCGGCGCGAACTTCCTGGCCCTTGCCCATGAAGTTGCGCTCACGGATCGACAGGTCGACGATGAACTTCTCGAGGCTCGAATAGCCCGCCGAGACTTGAAGCTCGCCGGTCGACTTCTCCTCGACATTGGCCTCCAGCACCGTCCGGTCGGGGGCCGAGCCGGGCTTCTGCTCGACTTCGAACTTCTCCTGGAAGAAGCCCAGCGACTGGATGCGGTCGCGCGAGCGCTTGACCTTGAAGCTGTTGAAGGCGTCGCCCTCGGACAGACGGAACTCGCGGCGGACAACCTTGTCCTTCGTGTGGGTGTTGCCGTTGATGTCGATCCGCTCGACATAGACGCGCGGGCTCTGCATGATCTTGAAGACCACGCCCATCGTGCGATCGTCCTTGTCGCGATTGAAATCGGGGCGGACATCGGGGGTGAAGCCGAACAGGCCCACGGACTCGGTGATCGAATCCACCGTGTCTTCGACGAGCTTGGCGTTGTACCAGTCACCCTTCTTCATCGGCAGGATGCCCTTGAAGGCATCGGCCTTGATGTCGCGGATTTCGCTTTCGAGGTCGACGTCGCCGAATTTGTAGCGCTCGCCCTCCTCGACGACATAGGTGATGATGAAGTCCTTCTTGTCCGGCGTCAGCTCGGCGACGGCGGAGACCACGCGGAAATCGGCATAGCCGTTGGTAAGGTAGAACTGCCGCATCTTCTGCTGGTCGTAGGACATGCGGTCGGGATCATAGCTGGTGCCCGATGAGAAGATCTTGGTGAGGCCGGTCTGCTTGGTCGCCATCTCGCCGCGCAGGCGGCCGTCCGAGAATTTATCGTTCCCGATGATGTTGATCTTGCGGACCTTGGACTTGTCGCCCTCATGAATCTCGAAAATGATGTCGACGCGGTTCTGATCGAGCTGGACCATCTTGGGCTCGACGGTAGCGGCAAAGCGGCCCTGGCGGCGGTAAAGCTCGATGATCCGGTTGACGTCGGCGCGGACCTTCGACCGGGTGAAGATCTGGCGCGGCGCCAGCTTGATCTCCGGATTGATCTTGTCGGATTTCAGCCGCTTGTTGCCTTCCAGCACAATGCGGTTGATCACCGGGTTCTCGCGGATCTGCAGGGTGATATTGCCCTGTCCGTCGTCGCGCACCTGCACATCGGCGAACAATTCGGTCTCGTACAGGTCCTTCAGCGCCTGATCGAGCGCCTCGCGGGTATAGGACTCGCCCGGCGTCAGCTTCACATAGGAACGGACGGTGTCGGGTTCGAGCCGTTCGTTGCCGGTGACGTTGACCGACTTGACCACGCCGGGGACTTCCGGCGCGGGAAGCGCCGCCGGGGCCGGGGCCGGGGTTGGGGGGCGGCGGCTTGTGCCCAAAGGGGCTGGGCCATCCCCCCAAGCATCGTGCCGACGAGAAGCGCCGAGAATATCCGCGCCCGATGATTGTTCGCCGTCGTCGCCGTCACGCGTTCCCCGCCTTCATAGAATCCCTGCGTCCCATTCATGGGAGCGTGCGCATGCACTGCCCCAACAAGCTCAGCCGATCAACCCGGCAAGCCGTTCGAGCGCGCCCAGCGAGAGAATATCGTTCAGCGTAACGAAGATCATGAAGGACAGGAGCACCGCCAGACCCGATCGAAACGCCCATTCCATCGCCCTTTCCGGCACCGGCCGGCGCGCAACCCCCTCGAACAGGTAGAAGACCAGATGGCCGCCATCGAGCATGGGGATTGGCAAGAGGTTGATGAATCCGAGATTAATCGAAATGAGCGCCATCAGCATGACGAAGTTGAGCAGGCCCAGCGACGCCTGCTGGCCCGAGACCTGGGCGATCTTGATGGGGCCGCCCAGTTCCTTGACCGAACGGCGGCCGGTGATGATCTGGCCGAGCGTATCGACCATCATCCGCACGATGCCGATCGTCTGGCGTGTCGCCTCGACCGGAAGCAGGTGGAAAGGCACCGGCTCGATCACCTGCGGGCCCGACATCACGCCGATCGTGCCCTTGCGGAACTCATTGCCGAAGCGATCACGCTCCACATTGGCGGCGGGGACGACAAAGACGCTGCTCTCGGTCGATCCGCGCCGGATATCGATCTGCAGCCGCTCCTCGGGCCGGAAGCGGATCATGTCGGCCATCTCGTCGAAGGTGTCGACCGGCCGGCCGGCGATCGCGACGACCCGGTCGCCGGGCTGCAGACCTGCCCTTGCGGCGGGCGATCCAGCCATCACCGCCGAGAAGACAGCGGGCGTCTTCGGCGCGCCATAAGCCGCGAAGAACGCCATGAAGATGCCGATGGCGACGAGGAAATTGGTGAGCGGCCCGGCCAGGACGATCAGGAAGCGCTGCCAGACCGACTTGGCCTGGAAGGTTTTCGCGCGCTCCTCTGGCGGCAGCGCCAGCCATTCCGGGGTGGGCTGGCTGGCGGGGTTCATGTCTCCCGCGAATTTCACATAGCCGCCCATCGGCACCCAGCCGAGCTTCCAGCGGGTCCCGCGCGAATCGGTATAGCCGGCGATCTCGCGTCCGAAACCGATCGAGAAGACCTCGGCCTTCACCCCGCACCAGCGGCCGACCAGATAATGGCCCAGTTCGTGGACGAATATTAGCGGCCCGATGACAAGCAGAAAAGCGAGTATCGTGAACAGGATGCCGGGATGATCTGTCACGCTGTGATAATCTCCATCGCCGCGCGGGCCGTGCTGCGCGCCTCGGCATCGATCGCGAAAACATCATCGAGCGAGGCCGGAGCCGGCGGATCATAGCGATCCAGGGCTTTGCGCACGATTAACGCGATATCGAGAAAGCCGATACGGCCTTCCAGGAAGGCGGCGACGGCCACCTCGTTGGCGGCGTTGAGGATCGCCGCCCGCGCGCCACCTGCCGCCAGCACGTCGCGGGCCAGGGCTAGTGCGGGGAAACGCTCGGGATCGGGCGCCAGGAAATCGAGCCGGCCGACCGCCGCGAGATCGAGCGGCCGACAAGGCGTCGCCATCCGCGCAGGCCAAGCGAGGCTGTGGGCGATCGGGGTGCGCATATCGGGCGTACCGAGCTGCGCCAACACCGATCCGTCGACATAATCGACCAGCGCATGGACCACCGACTGGGGATGGATAATCGCGTCGAAGCCTTCCGCCGGCAGGGGAAAGAGATGGAAGGCTTCGATCAGTTCCAGCCCCTTGTTCATCAGGGTGGCGGAATCCACCGATATCTTGGCGCCCATCGACCAGTTCGGGTGCTTGACCGCCTGGGCCGGAGTGGCGGCGCGCATCGCCTCCACGCTCCAGCCGCGGAACGGGCCGCCGCTGGCCGTCAGGGTGATCTTGCGGATCGATCCCGGCGCGGCGTGGTCGAAACATTGAAAGACGGCGTTATGTTCGGAATCGACGGGCAACAGCGTGGCGCCATGGGCCTTGGCGGCCCCGGTCATCAGCGCCCCCGCGGAGACCAGCGACTCCTTGTTGGCCAGCGCGATGGTGCCGCCCGCCTCCAGCGCGGCCATGGTCGGCTTCAGTCCGGCAATGCCGACGATCGCCGCCATCGTCCAGTCGGTGCCCAGCGCGGCTGCCTCGATCAGCGCGCCCTCCCCGGCCGCAACTTCGGTGCCGCTGCCCGCGAGCGCCTCCTTGAGCGGGGCGTAGAGCGCGGGATCGCCGATCACGGCCAGTTCGGCGCGGGTCCGCCGGGCGGCATCGGCCAGCCCGGCGACGTCGCGCTGAGCCGAAAGCGCCTTGACCCGGAAGCGATCGGGTTCGCGCTCGATCAGATCGAGTGTCGATGTGCCGATCGAGCCCGTCGCTCCGAAAATGCTGACGCTGCGCGCGGTCATATAACTCCCATCGC